>DCAL01000006.1:12494-14437 GCA_002311975.1 Fidelibacterota bacterium UBA1134
GCTATCGCCAGAACTCTGAGCCGTTGTCAGCAGAATCCCGATATCGCCTGTCTCGCCTCCAACAACAATCCCGGTATTCAGGAACACTCATCTGTTTTCGCCGTGGGAAAAATCAACAATCCCGCAGCCGTGGCTGACTTCGCCAACCAGCACGATACTAACTTAGCCATCATCGGGCCCGAGGGGCCGCTTGAAGCCGGCGTGGCTGACGCCCTCTGGGAGGCGGGGATTCCGTGCGTGGGACCGAGGGAAGCTCTGGCTCAGATAGAGACCAGCAAGGGCTTCACCCGTGATCTCCTGACGAAGTATCATATCCCGGCGTGTCCTGTCTACAAACGGTACACTGCCATGGAAGGCGTGCGCGAGTTTCTGATCGAGCTTGGCGATAACTACGTGGTCAAGTACGATGGTCTTATGGGCGGCAAGGGAGTGAAAGTCGCCGGTGATCATCTGCACTCTCATGACGAAGCTCTGGACTATTGTATGGAACTCGTGAACCGCGGCGGCACTTTCGTGATAGAGGAAAAACTGATCGGTGAAGAGTTCTCCCTCATGAGCTTTTGTGACGGCGAACATCTGGCTCACATGCCGCCCGTCCAGGATCACAAGCGGGCTTACGAAGGGGACACGGGACCCAATACCGGCGGCATGGGCAGCTATTCCGACGCTGATCACAGACTCCCTTTTCTCACTGATGACGATATTAGCCAAGCTCAACGGTTCAATGAAGCCACGGCTCAGGCGCTGAAAGAAGAGTTTTCCGAGGGATACAAGGGAGTCCTCTACGGCGGCTTCATCGCCACCGCTGACGGAGTGAAACTGATCGAGTACAACGCCCGCTTAGGAGACCCCGAGGCCATGAATGTTCTCCCCCTTCTGACATCAGATTTCATGGAAGTGTGCCTAGGCATGGTGAATGGGAATCTGGATGCCAAGGACATTTTGTTTGCACATCAGGCAACAGTATGCAAATATGCAGTACCCGAAGGATATCCCGACAGTCCGGTGAAAGGTGAACCCATCGATGTTTCCGCCATCACTGACATGGAACAACTGTATTACGCCTCCGTGGAGGCGCGGGATGGCTTGCTATATGAGGCAGGCTCGCGGACAGTGGCCTACGTGGGAATTGCGCAGACGCTGAGTGAGGCGGAGGCGAAGGCGGAGGCGGAGATCACCTCGGTTAAAGGACCGCTGTTCCATCGGACGGATATTGGCACTTCAGCACTGGTGCAAAAGCGGATAGATCACATAACCTCTATAAGGGACTAACCAGAGATTCTTGCCACGGAGTGTACTGAAAACACAGAGTCGAATGATGTACCAAAACGCGATACAGATTTCAGAAGAAATCGTCTATCAACTAATAACACCGAGACTTCTTAACCCCCCCATTTCTCTATGATCTCTGTGGCCAAGAAAGCCAAACTCGGCATCCTCGGCTCCACCAAAGGCACCGACCTTCAAGCCATCATTGACACCATTGACTTAGGCGATTTGAGCGCCTCTGTGGAAGTGGTCATCAGTAACCGCAAGAAAGCGTACATCTTGGAGCGGACCCGCAAGCACGGCATTGAAGCTGTCTTCATCAGTCACAAGGGAAAAGAGCGGGAAGAGTTCGATCGCGAAATGACGGAAGTGCTGGAGGCAAAAGGCGTAGAACTCATCCTCTTGATCGGCTTCATGCGCATTCTTTCGCCGTGGTTCTGCAGGCACTGGAGGAATCGCATTCTGAATGTACACCCATCTCTCCTCCCCAAGTACGCCGGAGGCATGGACATGAACGTTCACGAGGAGGTGCTGAAGAACGGTGAGACAGAAACCGGCTGTACCATCCATATTGTGACAGAGGAGCTGGATGCCGGCCCTATTGTGGTCCAGAAGAGGTGCAGCGTTGAACCAAACGACACGCCGGAGACACTAAAGGAAAAAGTGCAGGTGCT
>DCAL01000006.1:14588-25128 GCA_002311975.1 Fidelibacterota bacterium UBA1134
TACCACGAGCCGATTTCCACAAATCTTATTAACAACACACCCCGTCCCGATTATCATCGGGACACCCCTCTCAACAGGGGACTTCTCTAAACAGGAGGCGTTCAAACGGAATGAACACAGAAAAAACCTCGGTTAAGACAGCCCTTATCTCCGTTTCGAACAAAAATGGAATTGTTGAATTGGGACAACGTCTTGTTGGCCTCGGTGTGGAGATAATCTCCACCGGCGGCACAGCCAAGGCCCTGCGGAATGCCGGTCTCCAAGTCACCAGTGTATCAGACTACACCGGCTTCCCAGAAATCATGGGCGGACGTGTGAAGACCATCAACCCATTGGTGGAAGGAGGAATTCTGGGCCTGCGGGATCAACATGTCCGGGAAGCAGAAGCCCACGACATCAAGTGGATTGATCTGGTAGTATGCAATCTCTACCCCTTCGCCGAAACCATCCAGAAGCCTGACGTCACCCTTGGTACAGCATTGGAGAATATCGACATCGGCGGCCCCACCATGATCCGCTCTGCCGCCAAGAATGTGGGATGGGTCGGTGTAGTGGTGGATCCGGCCGACTACACAACCGTATTAGACGAACTCAAATCAGACGGCGGACTCGCCTTTGGCACACGAAAGCGGCTTTCGGCCAAGGCGTTCGGTCATACGGCCAAATACGATACTCTCATTCATAACCATTTGAAAGATGCTCCGCTGTCAGACGATTTCTCGCTAACATTCGAAAAACAGACCGACCTCCGCTACGGCGAAAACCCCCATCAGAAGGCTGCCGCTTACAAAGCGCCTATCGCTGCCGAGCCGAACGTCCTCAACGCCACCATCCACCAGGGGAAAAAGCTCTCCTACAACAATATCATGGACGCCGACGGCGCCCTGGCTTGTGTAAAGGAATTCGATGAACCTGCCTGCGTGGTGGTGAAGCACGCCAATCCGTGCGGCGTCGCTGCGGGCGACGATATCACAGACTGCTTCCACCGCGCCTTCAACGCGGACTCCATGTCAGCCTTCGGCGGCATTGTGGCCCTTAATCGAACGTGCACGGAGGAAATCGCCGAGGCTCTTAGGAAAATCTTTATCGAGATTGTTCTGGCGCCGGAATTTGAGGATGGGGCACTGGCGCTGTTCGCCAAAAAGAACAATCTGCGCGTGCTGGAAATCGGTCAGTTTGGCGCCCGAGATCCCAAGCTGGAGTATAAGTATGTGGACGGCGGTCTTCTGGTTCAGGAAACAGACGCGAGCACCATAACATCTGATAACCTAAGCACCGTAACGAAAATGAAACCTTCAGAACAAAACAGTGCAGACATGCTTTTCGGCTGGAAGGTGCTGAAGAACGTGAAATCCAACGGTATTCTTACTGCTAAGGACAACACCACTCTCGGCATCGGTCCCGGTCAGGTCTCGCGGGTGGATGCGGTGGAGATTGCGGTGCGGAAGTCGGGAGACAGTCTGGAGGGGGCGATCCTCGCCTCTGACGCCTTTTTTCCTTTCCGGGACAGCATAGACCGGATTGCATATTGTGGATTACGGGCGGTAATTCAACCCGGTGGATCAGTACGTGACGAGGAGGTCATTGCCGCCTGTGATGAGCACGGCATCGCCATGGTGTTTACGGGGGCGAGGTGTTTTAAGCACTAAGCAAATTCGTGACACAAGATGGCATCTTGCCCTACTGGAGAGTTCTACCGCAACAAGACAGCTTTCTTGATCATCGACCGGCCGGCCGTGGCCATCCGAACAAAATAGATTCCGGACGGGACCGGACTGCCGGTCTCATCCATAATATCCCACACCACCTCATGGGTACCACTCACAACTTCACCACGCACCAATGTTCTCACCTTCCTTCCGAGCAGGTTGTAGATGACCAGCGACACATCTGCGTCAGCAGTCAGATCAAACCTGATGGTCGTGGAAGGATTGAACGGATTGGGATAGTTCTGATGTAGCACAAAGGACTGAGGCAGCGGCGGCGTCTCCGCCGTGGTGACCAGCGGCTCTCCCGTGTAGTAATACCCGAACATGATCATCATCTCATCTTCACTCAGCAGGCCAAACTCGAGGGGTTCGTCGGTCCAGTTATCATAGGTGGCGATGAGTCTCAGCCCGTCGCCGGATTCCAGACGTAAGGGAGGATCGAGTTGAAGGATAGGCGGGTGCTGCCAGTCATAGGCAATGTAGAGCAGCTCCCCGTCCATATCACCGCCCACACCTTCCACTCTGAACTCCAGCATGTGCTCGTGAGCGTGAGAAAATAGCTGAAAAATGTTGATGGGGAAATCCGTATAGTAAGTTCTTTCCACTGTTGTAACCTGATGAGGGGGAAGAGAAAACTGGAGGTTGTTCAGGAACAGTATCTCGGCGACGGCTTTCAGCTCCGATGGGTCCACCAGATGCATGTTGACATAAACTTCGCCTGTCGTGGTTGAGTCCGATCGGTTAATATAGTGGGAGTTCAGATCAAGACCAAAGTCTGCATTGAGCCGCAGGGCTATCCCGGGCGGAAAATGATAGTCCATTCTCGGCCACTGCGTACCAAATCCGAAGGTGTGATAAAGCGTAGCCGCCAGGTTCGGGGTGATGTATGCGCCGGTACTGTCCCGGACGTCTCTGTACGTCTCGGGCTCCACATTGAGCCAGGAAGGAAGCTGACTATCAAAGCTGTAGGCGATGAAATGATGACTCCCCGGCCACAGCGTGATTTCGGTCCGCTCCATATAGATATCACCTGTTGTGTCCAGATCAACGTAGTAATAAAACTCTCGCTCGAACTCCGGCATCACATCAAAGGGACCCAGGTGGAGTTGAATCCCCCTCTCCGGCGGCGCCAGCACTTCAAACTCGGGAGGCTCGTAGCGAGTTGTATCCTCGAGGAGAGTTTCATCCGCTACCTGCCCGTCCTCCGGAGCACCGCCTAATATCCATTCCTTGATAAAATTCAATTCTCCGTTCGTGAGGACAGGAAGACCGAGGGGCATCATGGTGCCGTAGTGCGGGTGATCATCAAACAAATGTGCCTGATCCGGCGCATTAATCTTCTCCCACAGGAAGCTTGAGTAGATGCTCGGCAAGCCTTCTGTCCCAACGCGGACAAGCCCGTCAGCGGAGGCGGAGGCGTTGTTCGGCACCACATTGATAAGCTGCTCGTAGGCCTCGTCCGCGGTCAGCACGAGACCGGACTGCTCAGCAAAAGTGCTGGCCGCCACATGACACTCCACGCAATTGGGATTCCAGATGTCCTCCTGGATTACCTGCCAGGTGGAACGATCCTGAGCATATGCAGGGGAAAACAGTGTTAGCATAGACACGCAAATACTTTTTCCCAGCAGTCTCAATCGCATTTTATTCCTTCGCTCCATACATCTCCTCGATTAGGCCCTGATACCGGTTGAGCACAACTTTCCTCTTCACCTTTA
Organism: Fidelibacterota bacterium UBA1134; assembly: GCA_002311975.1. Classification (GTDB taxonomy): domain Bacteria; phylum Fidelibacterota; class Marinisomatia; order Marinisomatales; family S15-B10; genus UBA2146. Next base: position 18,016 of record DCAL01000006.1, read on the forward strand.
GTGTCGGCGTAATCTCATCCTTGTCCTGATCAAAGTCTTCTTCCAATATACAGAATTTCTTAATCGTCTCATAGGAAGCCAGTTCGCTGTTCTTCTCATGCACCACATGACTGATAAGGTCCATCACTTCTTTCTTCTTCGACAGATCTGCCAGGTCCTGGTAGAGGAGCTTTCTGTCCCTGGCAAACTTGGTGATCTCATCTTCGTCCAGTGTAATGAGGGCGGTGAGGTACGGTTTTCGATCTCCATACACCATTGCCTGGCTGATGTACGGACTCATTTTCATGAAGTTTTCGATGTTCTGGGGTGCGATATTTTTTCCACCCGCTGTGATGATAAGATCTTTCTTCCTGTCAGTAATGTAAAGATAGCCGTCATCATCAAGATAGCCAATGTCACCCGTATGTAGCCATCCACCGTTGTTGCCATCGGGCGCGAGCAGTTCCCGCGTTGCTTCTTCATCCTTGTAATAGCCGAGGCACATCTGAGGACCTTTAGCACATATTTCTCCGTCAGCGGCAATCCTCACCTCCGTATCGGGATAGATGGGTCCCACGGATCCTATCTTAAACTCACCCGGCTTATTAGCCGAAATGAGTCCTGTCGTTTCCGTCAAGCCGTACACCTCATAGATGATAAGGCCCAGCCAGTGAAAATAGCGGATGATCTCCGGAGAGATAGGGGCACCTCCGGACAGCATGAAACGCATGTTTCCGCCGAACATGTCATGAATCTTATGAAAGATCAGGAAGCGGGCAACAGTGTTTTTGAGCTTAAGAGGAGGTGGCAATGATGTCCGGTCAATCCGATGTGCACTTACTCTCTTTCCCACATCTACAGCCCAGTTGTAAATCTTCTTCTGAAGCCATGTGGCGTCATCGATGGCTGTGGCAATACGGGCGTAGAATTTCTCGAACACACGGGGTGTGCCGAACATGACGGTTGGCCCCGTCTGGCGCAGATTATGAGGCAGATTATCGAGACTCTCGGCAAAGACCGTCTGATTACCTGAGACCAATTTCATGAAATGACCCACATCCCGCTCAGCTACGTGAGCTAACGGCAGGTAGGCAATGGTCATATCATCCTCTTCGATCTCAATAATCAACGGCAGATGCCTGATGATGGCGATGACATTCCGGCTGTTAATCATGGTCGCTTTCGGAGGACCCGTGGTGCCCGAAGTATAGATGAAGCTGATCACATCCTCAGGATCGACTGACGCCATCCGCTCTTCAAACTCGCCGGAGTGCTCTTGACCGTACTGCCTCCCCATCTCGCGGAAATCCTCCAGCGACACCACATTTGGGAGGTTCTTCGGCTGATACTTATCCATCACCACTACCTTCTTCACCAACGGCAGGTCATCCCATATTTCAAGTATCTTATCAAGCTGTTCCTGATCCTCAGCGAACACCAGCTGGCTATCGCTGTGCTCAACGATATACTTGACCTGCTCCTCAGTATTGGAATGGTAGATGGGTGCTGTTACGGAGCCGATGCTCATGATAGCCATATCCGCCACGACCCACTCCGCCCGCGTCTGGCTGAGGATCGACACCTTGTTCCCCGGATTCAGCCCGGACGCTAAGAGTCCGTTTGCGATATCCCGTGACCATTCGCCGTACTGGCGCCACGTGATCGGCTCCCAGATGCCGCGGTACTTCCGCCAGATGGAGATATTGTCCCCGTTATTCCGGACGTGACACCAGAACAGTTTGGGGATGGTGTTGTATTTCTCGAAGTCAGAAACTCGCATGGCGAAATAAATTACGAATACTGAATATCGAACACCGAATAACAAAGTCTGTCATTTTTGTACAGAGGTTCAGAATTGGGAATTCGATATTCATTGTTCTTCAGTTCTTCAAATCTCAGGCAGCCCCCCACAACTTTGAGCGCCGAACATACTTCCCCTCGCCGAGGTACATCTCGCGGACTTTCTCTTCTTCGCGGAGTTCATCATACGTACCGCTCAAAAAGATCTTCCCCGCCGTGAGGACGTAGCCGTAATCGGCAATCCTTAAGGCATGATTGACATTCTGTTCCACAAGCAGAATTGTGACGCCAGATTCATGGAGCGCTTTGATGGTATCAAAGATATCTTCAACGAGGATGGGCGAGAGACCAAGGGAAGGTTCATCCAGAAGGAGAAGTTTGGGCTTGAGCATGAGTGCCCGGGAGATAGCCACCATCTGCTGCTCGCCGCCGCTGAGAGTTCCCGCCAGCTGTTTCTCCCTCTCCTGCAAGACCGGGAAATGCCGATACACCTCTTCCAATCTGGCCTGTAGTATATGCCGATCCTTAAGCAAGAACCCGCCCATATGGAGATTTTCCTTCACCGTCAGTTCCGGAAATATGTGCCGTCCTTCCGGAACGTGGCCGATGCCGAGGGCTACGATTTCCTCCGCGGCCATCCGATCAATCCGCCGCTCATTGAAATGAATCGTACCGTACTCTGCCTCAACAATTCCGCTGATAGTCTTCAGGATGGTCGTCTTCCCCGCGCCATTAGCTCCCAGAATGCAGACCAGCTGTCCCGCCGCGATCTCAAGAGATACGCCGTGAAGTGACTTGATCTTGCCGTAGAACGTCTCGACGCCCACGAGCTTAAGCATGAGCCTCTTCTCCCAGAAAAGCGCGAATCACATCAGGATGCTCCCTCACTTCCTCCGGTATGCCCAGGGCTAACACGTTACCGGAATCAAGAACGCAGACGCGGTCCGAAATGCTCATGACGAGACTCATGTCGTGCTCCACCACCAGCACTGTAATTCCCAAATCATCTCTGATTTCAGAAATGATCTTGGCGATCTCCATGGTTTCCTGATCATTCATTCCTGCGGCTGGCTCATCGATGAGAATCAGCTTCGGCTTCACCACCAGCGCCCGGGCAATTTCCACCAGCTTTTGAATCCCGTACGGCTGTCCCGACAGATACTTCTGTTCATAATTTGCCAAGCCGAGAAAATCGAGAACGTCCAGTGCACTGGCTTCTTCTCTCTCCCGCTGCCGCCTTGAGAACCATCGTGTCACCGTCTCCCTGTTGCTGATCTTGCTGTGGTCGCCGAGAAGGACATTGTCTAAGACGGTCATATAGGGGATATTCTGCAGATTCTGAAATGTTCTCGATATTCCCAGCTTGATGATCTGGTGAGGCGCTCTTGAGAGAAGATCTGTGCGGTTGTAATGGATCTCCCCTTTTTGAGGCCGGTTAAATCCGTTGATGCAGTTGAAGAGTGTCGTCTTCCCGGAACCGTTCGGGCCAACAAGAGAGAATATTTCACCGTCCTTCACGCTGAACGAGATGCCATTGAGAGCAATGACGCCCGCAAAGTGCATGTGAAGATTCTTTACGTTAAGCTCGGCCATGAGAGGGAAAACTGTTAGACCGAAAAGAGTATAAGGAGATTCAACGGCAAGAGTGAGAAATGGAGCAATGGAGGAAGGGCGTAGAATTCTCCATCAGTCCTCTCCGCAGGATCCTTCGGAGAAGAGTCCTTCGGACACTACTCCATTTCTTCTTTGCTCGACTATTCAATCCAATCTGTGATGGGGGCTTGCTTTCCCTCCTGAACTTGGACAAGAAAAACGGATTCGGCGGCAGATCGGTCATTGCGTCCGTATGAGAACGGCGGAAAAACTCCCATGGCATCCCAATCCTTGATGCTCTCCAGTCCCTCGATGAGACGCTCACGGGTGAGCCTTTTCCCGGCCCGCTCCAGCCCTTCTACCAAGACTACTGCGGTGATAAAACCATAAAAATCGTACATGCCCCTCAGCTTAGGATCTGTACCTGATTTATCGAAAAGCTCCCGATACAGTTTCGCTCCTTCCACATCAGAATTCCATAGTGCGGCGAAGTTGGCTGCAATGAATCCTTCTCCGGCAGGGCCCGCCGCCAGCGCCACGCGATGATCCATTGTTGGGCTGATGCCGAGGAACTGCGGACTGTAGTTCATGGCAGCGGCTGTCTTCATCGTAATGATCGGTTCTTTTACCACTCCGCCGATGATAACGTGTGTGGCGCTGCCTTTCAGGAGATTCATCACCTGTCCGGCGAAGTCAGTAGCCCCGCGCTGGTACCCCTCCTTCTGGATGACAATCCCGTGCCGCTCCTCAGCCTCAGCAATTCCTTTCAGCACATTCGCGCCGTAGTCATCATCTTGGTAGATGACGCCAATTTTCGCATCGGGATTCTCCTCAAGAGCGTAGTCCACAAGGATGTTGGCCTGCTTATCATAGCCCGTATCGGTGTGGAAGATGTATTTCCACGCCTTTCGTGACCGATCAGACATGGTACCCGACTGCGTGGCCGGCGCTACCAGGGGAATCTCATACTCCTCCAGCGTGGGGCGAAGGGCCTCACACGGAGAGGTGCCTATGACTTGGTAGAAGCAGAATATCCTGTCCTGTTCAATGAGTTTCTTGGCCGCGGCCACCGTCTTCTGGGGATTGTACTGATGATCTTCCACCAGCATCCTGATTTTTCGGCCGTGAACGCCGCCCTTCTCATTAATATAGTTGAAGTACAAATTCGAGCCGTGGGGAAGGATAAGCCCCAACTCTTTCATCGGTCCACTCAAGTCTTGAATATTCCCGATGAGGATTTCTGTATCAGTCACGCCCGGTGTCGGCTCCCGCCGCGCACAACCCAGAAAGAGTCCAACCGCCAGCAGTGTGACCAGTCCTGTTTTTAACTTCATGATTCTTCCTCCTATGCTTACGTGAATCTTTTTTTTGGGTTGAACGGGAATAACTTCCAATAGATTCTCATCTTAAGCCACATGCCATAGAGCCCTGTCGGCTGGAATATAATAAAAAGAAACATAATAAGTCCAAAGATAAGGGCTTGGATATCGCCCGCCTCGATAGGAAGCATTGTCAATAGCCAATCCTTAAAAATAGGGATAAACAGGTACTCCAGAAGAACGATCGTCAAAGTCCCAAGCACCACGCCGTAGATGGATCCAATTCCCCCCACCAAGGCAAAGATGAGGAACTTGATGGATAGCAACAGATCGAAATGGTCCGTAGTGATCAGCTTCGAGGTGTGGGCAAAGAGCACGCCGGCAAATCCGGCGAAAACTGCTGAAATAAAGAAAGAGACTAATTTGTACCGGGAAAGACTTATCCCAGCCGCCTGGGCTGCCTGCTCTGAGTCCCGTATAGCCATAAAGGCGCGCCCCAGTTTCGATTTCACTATCCGCCGGGCAAGCACCACAGAAACGATGACGAAGAAGTAGATGAGGAAATAATTGTGCCAGTCATTCCTGAAGGCGAAGCCGAACAGCTGTGGCGCAGATACCTCAAGGCCCGACGCCCCTTCCGTCCACTGCCGCAATGCAATGATTAGCCGGCGCACGATAAACCCAAATCCCATGGTGGTGAGGGCAAGGTACATGCCGCTGATGCGCAAGGCCGGAAAGCCGATGACGATCCCGAACAGCCCGGTGATCAATGGCGTGATGAGCATGGAAACACCGAAAGGCACACCCGCTTGATCAACCAGAATAGCCGAGGTATAAGCACCGATGGCGAGAAACGCCGCATGCCCCAGAGAGATCAGCCCGGTGAATCCGCTCAGGAGATCCAGCCCGACAGTGAGAATGATATAGATACCGGCAATGTTGAGAATAAAAAGATAGTACCGGTAACTGAATGTCACCCCCCTTAAAATAAACGGCAGGATAAATACGAGGAGGATCAGGAACGGGATCCATTTCAGGTTTTCATCTTCGTGTCTTCCTTTCATTTTATCGTTAGATATTCGATGTTAGGCGTTAGACATTGCAAAGAGTCGAGTTTCTCCAGGAACCCCTAAGGACATTCTTCGAGCTTACTCAGCTACCTGACTACCTGATTCCCCAGTTCCCTGATCACTGAACGCCATCATACCTTTTTAATTTCCTCCCGTCCAAAAATTCCCGCCGGCCGGATCATGAGCACAACGATCAAGACGATCCAGACGATGACGTCGTTTATCTCTTTGATCCAGGCAAAGTTGTAGGAAAGCGTTCCGAGACTGAGCGTTTCGATGACGCCCAGCATAACGCCGCCAACGATAGCCCCGGGGATGGAGCCGAATCCCCCTAGCACCGCAGCAGGAAAGGCCTTCAATCCCAGATATCCCATGTTAGTATCTAGGAGCGTCCGGGGCGCCAGAAGGATGCCGCCAACGGTGGCCACCATAGCGGAGAAGATCCAGACATTGCGATAGACTTTCTTAATGGGAATCCCCATGAGTTGGGCCGCCATGGGATCTTCCGCGGTGGCCTGCATGGCCACACCCCATTTAGTCTTGTTAAAGAAGAGATAGAAAAAGATCACCAGGACGACGGCACTTATGATAATGAAAAGGTCGAGAATGGCGATGGTCACATCGCCAATGGAGATGACACGATTGCCAAAGGGAGATTCCGGGATATGGGTGAGGGGGCCAACTATCATGGCCGTTCCCGCCCGAAGGATGATAGAGATGCTGATAGTCGCCATAATAATAGAAAAGACCGATTCATCTTTCAGAGGACGATTGATTACGAGATCAAGCAGAGCACCAAACAGGATGGAAAAAAGCAGCGCCCCCACGAATCCCAGCAGGAACCGAGGGCCTATTCCAAGATCAGTTGCCGCAGCAAGCTGTGACACCAGATAGAAGTTCACGTACGCCCCCACCATCATTAGTTCGCCCTGTGCGAAGTTAACGACCTCAGTGGCCTTGAAGATGAGAGTGAATCCGAGGGCAATGAGGGCATAGATGCACCCCAGTGAAACTCCACTGACGATTTCCTGAGTGATTCCCGTAAACGATTCAATCATACTCACAAAGACAAATCTGACGGGAACTAACCCTTTTACGGCTCATTGTCATAAAACGCTAACTCGCGGGCCCCACCTTCAGATGCTCTCCTTGGAATAGTCAGTGGAGATGACACCTTTCCCTAAATCTTCACGTTTTCCGCACTGGTGATATCGTTCCAATACTCAGCGTTCGTCTCCACACAGGGGGTTCAAACCTTGAAGCCGACGGATCATCGCCACTTAGCAACACCGTCACTGATTACCGCCTCGCCAGTTTGTCTTTCCACGGTAAAGATTTCTCCATCACCGTCT
>DCAL01000068.1:0-25072 GCA_002311975.1 Fidelibacterota bacterium UBA1134
CTTCTTATCGTTCCAGTATCCGGTGGTTATCCCAGGCGTGAATGTCGCTTACTTTCTCAAATCTGCCCTGAACGCTGTCAGAAAGCGTCGCGGACTGGAAGAGTTAGACGCCATTGATTTTCTCACTCTAATCAAAGAGAAGCTCAAACTGGTGAAGATGGACGAGAGCTATCTCACCCGTGCCGTGAACGAGGGTTTCTCCGGCGGAGAGAAGAAGCGAAATGAGATACTGCAGATGCTGACGCTGGAGCCAAGTCTCGCTGTTTTAGACGAAACTGATTCAGGTCTCGACATCGACGCCGTCAAGATTGTGGCTGACGGTGTGAACAAGTTCCGCCGTGAGGACCGGGCCATAGTGATTATCACCCATTACCAGAGAATCCTTCAATACATGGAACCCGATCGGATTCACGTCATCATCGATGGGCGAATTGTCCGCTCCGGCGGGAAGCATCTCGCCCATGAGCTGGAAGACAAAGGGTACGGATGGCTTCAGGAAGAATCGGTGGAGATGGCCGTATGAGTATGGACGGGCAACGCCCCGACGTGGTGGAACAATACGCCGCGCGATTTGACCGCATCAGGGAGAGCGCTTCCTCTGGTGAGGCCGACTCGGTTCTGTCTCTGCGGCGGGAAGCCATGGGCCGCTTTACCGAACTCGGCTTCCCAACTACCCGGCTGGAAGAGTGGAAGGACACAGATGTCAGTACCATCACCAAGTCTATCCTGCCCCCCTCCGATCACACCGAGACCCAGCTGAAAGAATCGGAGCTCATCCCCTTGACACTTGAAGATACCCACCGCGTGGTAATTGTGAATGGGGGATTCCGACCCGATTTCTCCATGCCCGGCGGCGGATTGCGGGAGGTGGCTGTGAGAAGTCTCGCGGAGATTATCAGAAATGAGGCGGAGTTGCTGAAACCATTCTTCGGCCAGATCGCCGATTTCTATAACCACCCGTTTGTGGCGTTGAATACAGCCTTTGTTGATGATGGTGTTGTAATTCGAATTCCGGAAGGTAAGGTTATTGCCAAGCCCATACACCTTCTGCATATATTTAATCCCGTAGAGTCTGACACAATTTTTCACACACGCAACCTGATCGTGGCAGGGGCCAACAGCCAGGCCACCGTGGTGGAACATTATGTGGGATTTGCGGAAAACGCCTACACGGTAAACGCAGTGACCGAAATATCCGTCGGCGAAAATGCCGTACTCCACCACATCAAAATTCAGCAGGATTCTCCTTCTGCCCACCACATTTCCATGACGCAGGCGCAACAGGGCGGCAACAGCCAAATTGTTACCACAACCATCTCCGCGGGATCGCGCCTTACCCGGAACGATATTGTTGCTGTCCTCGCTGGAGAAGGCGCCGATTGCGTCATGAACGGCCTCATTCTGGCAAAAGACGATCAGCACATCGACAATCACACGATCCTCGACCACGCCAAGCCCCACTGCACCAGCCGGGAATTCTTCAAAGGGATTCACCACCAGAAGTCCCACGGCGTTTTCAGCGGCCGGATCATCGTCCGGAAGGACGCCCAGAAGACTAACGCCGAGCAGAAGAACAAGAATCTTCTCCTCTCCGACTCTGCCCTTGTCAATTCCAATCCGCAGCTGGAAATCTATGCCGACGACGTGCGCTGCACCCACGGCTCCACTACGGGGCAGATTGATGAAGAAGCGCTCTTTTATCTCCGTTCCCGCGGTCTTGACACCTTCGCTGCACAAATCCTTCTGATTAACGGGTTCGCCAATGAGATCGTCGATGGTATCCAAGCCCCATCGGTGAGGACGTATGTTCAAGCCCTTCTTGAATCTTGGCTCCGCGAGGCTCGCTTGGAAGGAATGGCGTCATGAGCTACGACAGCTTCAAAGGAGACCTTCGCGATCTCTATCAGGAACTGATTCTGGACCATAACCAGAATCCACACAATTTTAGAGAAATCGAAGGCGCAAATCACAAGTCTGAAGGATTCAATCCCCTCTGCGGAGACAGGATGACAGCCTATATCAACATCGATGCGGATGTCATTGAAGACATCAGTTTTCTCGGCACGGGGTGTGCAATCTCGAAAGCGTCAGCTTCCATTATGACCACCATTCTCAAGGGAAAAACTGTGAAGGAGGCCAGAGAAATCTTCAAGAAGTTTCACAGGATGGTGACAACAGGCGACGCGGATATTCAGGATTTGGGAAAGCTGGCAGCGCTTGCGGGGGTGCATAAGTTTCCTGCCCGGGTAAAGTGTGCTACACTGGCGTGGCACACGGTCAAGAATTCCTTGGACGGAATATCAGTAGTAGCCACCACAGAATAAGGATCAACCAATGAGTACTGAAGGAATTGTGACTCTTACTCGTGACTGTCAGGCGACACTCATACCGTCTGGCGAAACAGTTACGCTAAAAAAGGGTGAAGAGGCACGGATTACTCAGGCTCTGGGCGGGAATTACACCTTGCTTCTGAGCGGCAATCTTGTCAGGATCGAAGGCAAAGATGCCGATGCCATCGGGAAAGAGCCTGTCACCGAAGCTGAGTCGCCAACTGAAGATGACTATTCAGAACCCGCGGATGAAAAAGAAATCTGGGATGCCATGAAGACTTGCTACGATCCGGAGATTCCCGTCAACATTGTCGATCTGGGGCTCATCTATTCATGCAAGATCACCCCTATGGAGGAAGGCGGTTCTCACATCGGCGTGAAGATGACCCTCACGGCGCCGGGCTGCGGACTTGGTCCCGTCCTTGCCGACGAAGTGACAATGAAGATCCGTGCACTGCGGGGCGTGAGAGATGTAGGCGTGGACCTTGTCTGGGATCCACCCTGGAGCCAGGAGATGATGGCTGAGGCAGCAAAACTTCACTTGGGGATGATGTGACCCTGGCGGTAGCAAGAATGCCCGCGGTGTCTCGGGGAGGAAACAACATTAGACTCCTCGATACTGACACTATACGCAAGGATTTTCCTCTGCTATCGCGAAAGGTACGGGGCAAGCCGCTCACTTATTTGGACAACGCCGCCACCTCACAGAAACCGCAGGCGGTCATCAATAAGATTACTGAATTCTACCAGCAATACAACGCCAATGTTCATCGGGCGATCTATGCCATTGGGGAACAAGCGACTCTCGAATACGAATCAGCCCGCGAGAAAGTGGCTCGATTCATCAACGCGTGGGATACCAACTCAGTTGTCTTTACCAAAGGAACAACCGAGTCTATCAACCTTGTCGCTTACAGCTGGGGGAGGCACAATCTGGGTCCCGGAGATGAGATTCTCATCACCGAGATGGAACATCACAGCAACATAATCCCGTGGCAGTTGGCGGCCAGAGCTACCGGCGCGACGCTGAGGTACATCCCAATTAGGCAAAACGGCACTCTGACTTTGGACGACCCCGGTGAATACTTCACTGACAAAACCAAACTGGTCGCGCTCATCCATCAGTCCAATGTGTTCGGCACAATCAACCCCGTCCGCGAGATCGCACGGCTGGCCAAAGATGTGAATGCCCTCGTTCTGGTAGACGCCGCCCAAAGTGTCCCCCATTCTCCTGTGGACGTTCGAGCGCTTGGATGTGATTTCTTAGCTTTTTCAGGCCACAAAATGCTAGGCCCGAGCGGCGTAGGTGTACTGTGCGCCCGTCCCGAACTTCTGGCAGCGATGGAGCCGTTTATGGGCGGAGGAGAAATGATCAACTCAGTAACTATGGAAGAGTCAACTTGGAATGAGCCGCCGTGGAAATTCGAAGCGGGCACGCCTAACATTGCGCAGGCTATCGGACTGGGAGCCGCCATCGATTATCTCGAAACTATCAGCATCGACGCCATCGAAGAACACGAGAGAGCGCTGACTCAGTACGCTCTGGACACACTGTCAGCCATCCCTGAAGTCACCATCTACGGCAGCGAGGTAAATCGCGGCGGATTGGTAAGCTTTAACGTTGAAAATGTTCATCCACACGATCTGGCACAAATCCTTGATCAGAAAGGTATCGCTATCCGGGCGGGACATCACTGTGCGCAACCGATCATGCAAAAACTTGACGTCCCTGCCACGGCCAGGGCAAGTTTCTATCTCTACAACACACCAGCGGAAATCGATGTGTTATGTGATGGTATAATGGAATCGATCAATTTTCTGACTTGAGATGAGCAGTTAAGAAACTCAGGAATTACCCTTGATTGAAAAACAATCACGAGCTGATTTGAACAATACGAAAAGGAATCCCATGTCGTTGTTATGCTAAAACTGACGAGAAAGACTGAATATGCGCTCATGGCTCTGAGGCATCTGAGCAACCTCAAAGAAGGTGAAAAAGCGAGCGCAAAGGAGATTTCCGATACTTACCATATCCCCTATCCCCTCCTTGCCAAAGTGCTCCAGGAGCTATCCAAGCAGCGGTTTCTTGAACCGGTACAGGGAGCCCGGGGCGGATACAAACTGAGGAAACCGCTTGATAAGATCAGTATGACCGAGCTTTTCGAAGGGATCGAAGGACCTCTCGGTATCATGGACTGTTTTTTTGATGAGGAATGTGAGATTATCGACTCGTGTTCTATTCGAACCCCCATCCAGCGCATCAATAGAAGCGTTAGAAATCTGTTTGACGGCATGACTGTTCTGGAGATCACCAACTAAGGAGTTAAAGATGATCAGTCGCGATGGAGTTGTTGAAATACTGAAACAGTGCTACGACCCGGAACTTCCCATCGACCTGTGGAATCTGGGCTTGATATACAATATCGACATTCAGAAGAGTTACGATGAAAAACAGTCAGACATAAATATCACCATGTCGCTTACAACACCGGGTTGCGGCATGGGACAGCACATGGCAGACGATATTAAGAATAAGCTGGAAAGTCTCGATGAAGTGTACCAGGCGTCAGTCCAAGTAACGTTCGATCCGCCGTGGACGCCTGATATGATGACCGAGGAGGCCAAGGGAAAGCTGGGCTTCAATCCGCAACCGCCGCCCATGGCTCAAGATGAGCCGGCCGGCTGGAAATAGGAAGGTATATTATGACTGAACAGACAGCCACTCAAGACGAAATTCTGGAAAGCATCACGATTACTGAAGAGGCCGCCGAACGGCTGCGACAGGTCAGAATGGAGCAAGAAGGAAAATATCTTCGCGCGGCGGTAAAAGGCGGCGGCTGCTCCGGACTCAATTACGGCATCTCGTGGGATGATAAGGTAGAAGAATTCGATAAAATATTTGAGAGTAGTGGGATCACGATCGTTGTCGATCTTCAATCGCTTTTATATCTCAAAGGGATGAAGATTGATTTCTCTTCCGACCTTCTATCGGGAGGCTTCAAGTTTGTCAATCCCAATGCCAGCCGAACCTGCGGCTGCGGGACCTCTTTTTCCGTTTAGTGGAAACAATTCATCTGGATGATTTCCTCCACGAAGGTTTAATAAAGGAAAAAGTCTTCCGGGAAAAGGTTGCCCAGATAGACTGGGTTCGATACCGAGGCAAGCGGGTACTGATCCGCGGCTGCGCCAACGTGCCCGTGCCCACTTGGGCCTTCCTGATCATCACCGCTCATCTGGCCGAACATGTAGAGCGCATCTACTTTGGCGAGTTGCGCTCAGCTGTCAAAATTTTTGTAAAAGATTCCCATACCCAATGAGAGCCGATCGGGTAAGCTGGGAGCGGTATTTCATAAATATCGCTGGCGAAGTGGCGAGTCGCTCCACATGCGATCGAAAACATGTAGGGGCGGTCATTGTCAGAGATAAAGTAATCCTCTCAACCGGTTACAACGGCAGCCTGCGTGGACTGCCCCACTGTGATGAAGTTGGTCACGAGATGGAGAACGGTCACTGCGTACGCACCATCCACGCCGAAGCAAATGCTATCGTTCAAGCCGCCAGAAACGGTATCAATATCAGTGATGCCAAAATCTATGTGAGCGCCAGTCCGTGCTACACGTGCTTCAAGATGATCGCAAATAGCGGTATCAGGAAGGTTTATTACGGCGAATTCTACAGAGACAAGAGAATCAAAGCGCACGCGGCTGAAATCGGCATAGAATTGATCCACTTGGACGAATAGCAAATGATTCACAAAAACCAATTCTCACGAGGCGACGCGGAGTCAAATTGGTTCTATACCGGAAACCAATCTGGAGCTGACGAGTCAGCCCAACACAAGTTTCCTGCCGTTATACCTGAAACCAGTAGTTCAGCTTTATAAAGAGAGTATTCGATTTTGAGGGATCCCAGCTTCCCTCAGAGGCAGAGAAGGTGTTCGAATCGTTGAGGTTGTAGACAACGAAGAGAGTACTGCCCGGAAGATACTCCCACCTCCAGACAAAAGTCCCCACTGTATTGTTCAATCTGAAGTCGGGATCGTGCGCATAATCGTACGGTTCGAAATCGAGTGTCTTGGGTGCCGAGAGTGACTTGTAGCCGAAATAGTCCACATCTGCCTTGAACGGCTGAAAATAGATCTGAAAAGAGAGATCAGGTGAAAATGTCCAGTTCAGCCTCAGCGTAACGTCCTGCGTCTGTTGGGATGAATTGGCATAGATAATCTTTTCTCCATCATCCGCTTCCTCCACGCCAATCCACTCATCGTTTGTCTCCTTGATGTTTATCACACTGCGTACCGTGGCGCTCAGGTTTGGCGTCGGCCGAACGGTCATCCCCAGAGAGAACCTGTAGCCCCAGCTTCCGCTTTCCCCTCTGCCGAAGCCGACGGAGGGATTCAGAGAAATCCACTTCCGATTGTCAGTCCGCAGCCAGATGAACGCGCCGCGGCGGGGCAACTCTCGGATAACCCATGCCCTCGAATCTTTGAACGTGTCATCATCGTCAAAAGCCGGCAGCACATACTTCGTCCAAAGACCGAGAGACCAGTAGCTGAGCGTCGTGGCGTTGAGACTCACGTCCACCTCCCTGTCTAACACCGTCCCATCCGTTCTGGCGGCAAAATCGTAACCCAATCTCAAACTGCCCCTGAGAAGAGGACCCCAGGGATCCTGCCTTCTGAGACTCAGATCAGTCTCCAGCAATCTGAGTCCGGTACGTTTGAGGAAGCCGAGATCGTTCACATTGAAGTCGTCATCATACCAGGCACCCCTCAGCTTTAGATTCCACCAGACAGGATCATCATAGGCGAGATGAAGTCGTCCCGCGGTGCCTCTGGTAACACCGACCTGAGACATCATCATCTGCCCGATGAAACTAACACGATTGTCAAGGAACTTCAGTCGCCAGTCGAGAGCGCCTGTTGAAGCTGTATGACCTCCCTTTCTCCTCTGATCAGTGAGCACCATACCGATTGTAGATAAATCGTTAACAATCTGTTTACGCAGCCGACCGATGAAATGGTTGGTGTACGGTTCCAAAAGGAATCGCTCCCGCACCACAGTGGTATCATCAGGCATATACTCTACCGTACCGTATTCTTCATCCGTGACAGCCTCTACAACTCCAAACTCCAGCCCCGATGCCGTCTTACCCAAAAGCTTAGCCGCCCCAAGGATTGTAGTAGCTTGGGGCCGGGTCACAATTGACCCTTCCTCGGGCGAAAAATACCCCGGTCTTTTTCCAACTCGGCGCGAATGAAATAATCTCCCCTTAAAACTCGGGCTTGGATTCTCAAAGAACGACGCCCCCTCAACAAAGAACGGGCGCTTGTCATCGTAGAAAGTTTCGAAAGCTGTCAAGTTCAATACTGACGGGTCAGCCTCCACCTGACCGAAGTCCGGATTGATGGTAAGATTCAGCGTAGTGTTGCTGGCAAGCCCGTACTCAATATCGACGCCGGCGTTCCTGGTCAACTTGTCATCTCCATCAGCATGATAGCCGCCAAGACCGTAGGGAATCAGTTCAATCTGCCTCGGAGGGGGAACGTTGCTCAGTCCGTTCAGAATCCCGAATCTGGAAACATTTCCCTGAACGCCCCGCTTTTTCCCGGGCCATTCCAGCCGTTCCTGTTTGCGGAATATGAACCGCTTCAGAGAGACGCCCCAGGTAAGATTCTCAGCATGGGGAAAGTTGAACATGGAAAAGGGGAGGCGAAATTCTGCCACCCACCCTTCATCGCTGGTCTTCACCTGCACATCCCACACACCGTCCCATGAACGATCATACCGTTCATCATCATAGATGTAAGCGTCAACCTTTGAACCGGCGGCATTGACAATAAAATTGTAGGCAGTCCGATTATCATCGCGCGTATCCAATGCCAAGCCGACCCAGTCCGAACTGTTCACGGCAATAGGCTCCGATGAGCGTCTCATTCCGCCTCCGCCTGACGAAGTTCCGGTACGAATCCATGTGTCCCTCCTGGCCAGGCGGGAAACAATCCTGTCCGGGTTTTCGTCAAGGCTGATGAAGCTAACATAGAAATTGTCGTCATCGTAGAGAATGCGGACTTCTGTCTGTTCGGTGGGCTTGCCCAGATCCACGGGATCCATCTGCAGGAAAGCGGTGATTGGTACAGCATCAAGCCAGACGGGATCGGAGAGGTCGCCATCGATGCTCGGCGCCGCGGACGTGCGCACAGCAGTAACCTGACTGAATACCAGAGATGCGGGATCAATAGTGGAAAGAGAAGAATCTCCCGCCGACAAACCGGATGCCAGAACGAATGAAATCAGAAGAGTAATGAACAATTTCACAGCACTAAATTTATAGCGAAAAATGATTCTTGTGCAGACAATTACAAACTGACAAAAATTGTGGCAGCCCCGCCTACGTTTGAAACCAGTAGTTAAGTTTGATAAAGAGGGTGTTGAACTTGGAAGTAAACCAGTCATTTTCTGACTGTAGGCGGTAGTTTGAATCGTTGAGATTGTAAACAACAAAAAGAGTGCTGCCGGGGAGATATTCCCACCGTAAGACAAATGTACCGATGTTGTTCCGCAATTCAAAACTGGGGTCATAAACGTAGCCGTCGTAAGGTACAAGATCAAGCGTCCTCGGCTGAAGCAGTTCCTTAAAATCGTAGTGGTGCCCGGTAACGCGAAACGGCTGCAAGTACATCTGCAGAGAAAGATCCGGCGAAAAGGTCCAGTTGAGACGAACGGTTATATCTGTCAACTCCTGCTTAAATGGAGAGTAGATGCGGTGAATGCCGCTGCTGTCTTTAGTAACGCCCACGTACTGCTCATAGTTCAGATCGCTCCAGTGCATCATGCCGACAGAGAG
The DNA here is from genome assembly GCA_002311975.1 of Fidelibacterota bacterium UBA1134. Classification (GTDB taxonomy): domain Bacteria; phylum Fidelibacterota; class Marinisomatia; order Marinisomatales; family S15-B10; genus UBA2146. Next base: position 9,177 of record DCAL01000068.1, read on the forward strand.
GCGCAGATAGTCCGTGGGATTGACCGTCAGAGAGAATTGCTGCACATTGCCCCAGCTTGCCGTCGTCCTCCTGCCGCCGAAGAGGGACCCTTTGAAGACGATTCGTTTGCGCGGATCAGTATTGAAAAAAACGTAGAACCTATATCCGCCGGGGCGCTGGATGATCCACGCATCTTCATGTTTGAAGATATCACCGTCGTTGTTGGACGGCAACAGAAACTGACCGCCAAAACCGAATCCCCAGAAGCTCTTGAGCATATTGAACTGATTTATTTCAATGCGCCGTGCCAGCGAGATGCCGTCCGTGCGGGAATAGTTAAAAAAAGCAATCCTGAGGCTGTTGTGCTGAAAAGGTCCCCAAGGATCTTGCTTCCTTAAGCCGCCACCGGCCCGCACTGCCCATACGCCGACTCTCTGCAAAAATCCCATGTCGTTGATGTCAAAACCGTCCCCATACCACGTACCGATGAGATCTACATTCCACCATTTGGGATCATTGTAGGCAAAACGAATCTGGGTCGCATATCCCTCCTTCTGACCTGTCCTTGAGGCGGCTGCCTGCCCGGCGAAGGTTAACTGATTATCGATGAACTTCCAGCGCCAATCTATAGCTGCCGTGGATGCACTCTCACCCTTCTCCCGCCGTACATCCGTCACCATTGCGCCAATGGTGGAAACGCGGTTAAAGATCGGGTTTTCGACCCGGCCGATGAAGTAGTTACTGTACGGTTCCAGCAAGAACTCCTCCCCGTTCGCCTTCGTACCCACCTCCTCATCGGTGAAACTTTCGATCAAACCATACGCAAATCCTGATGGGAGCTTGCCGACAATTTTGGCGGCACCCAGAATCGTTGTCGCTTCCGGACTGCTGCGAAGTGAACCTTCAGACAGCGCAAAGTAGCCCGGCGCCTTCCCTATACGTCGTGAGTGAAACAGGCGAATGGGAGCAATCATGTGCCACCCCTCCTGCCAACTTTGAACCTCTTCACCGGTCTGCGGCGTGAAGAACGATCCTCCCTCTACAAAGAACGGCCGTTTCTCAGGATAAAAGGTCTCGAAGGCGGTAAGATTGAGTACCGACGGGTCGGCCTCAACCTGGCCAAAATCGGGATTGATGGTTAAAGTTGCTGTTGTATTGCTGGTGAATCCATACTTTAGATCCAAACCGATATTTTTCTTGAGGGATGATTCGTCGCCCGTGAGACGACCTCTCAGAACGTACGGTAGAGCTTCAATTTTTTTCGGCGGCGGAATATCGCTCAGCCCCTCAAGGATGCCGTAGCGGGAGACGATTCCTTTAACGCCGCGCGCTTTGCCTGGCCACTCGTGCCATTCCTGTTTCCTGTAGATCATCCGGTTAAGCTCAAGACCCCACGTCAGTTCCGATACTGAACTGAACTGGAAAATAGAAAATGGCAGCTCAAACTCAACACTCCATCCAGCTTCATCACTGGCCACCTGCGCATCCCAAACGGGGTCCCAAGAACCGTCATAATTCTCATCATCAGGAATGTAAAGATCCATCTTGACGCCGGCGGCATTGACTATAAAAACGTAACCAGTGCGATTGTCGTTCTGTGAATCCAGAGCAATACCTATCCAGTCCGCATTTTCGTTGGCCGCCTCCATCCAGTCATCCCTGCGCGCCAAACGCTTCATGATCTGATCCGGCCGGGAATCAGAATTACGAAAGGCTACATAGAGATTCTCGTCATCATACAGGATTCTCACTTCAGTAATTTCTGTGGGCGGCGCCAGATTCTGCGGCTCTACCTGAAGAAGATCAGTGACAGGTTGCGCCTCCTGCCATACAGCGTCGCTGATGTCCCCATCAATGACAGGCGGAGTCGAGATACGCACGGCTCTGGCAATCTTCAACGGCAGCTTGGCGGCATCGATGAAATCTGTATCCTGAGCCGATAACCGCACCGACAGCACAAGCAGATAAACGACTACTATCATGGGTGAGTACCGCATATATGCTAAGATGTCTTCCCTACAGGTCCTGCAATAGTATCCTCAAGAAGGGAAGCAAATTTAATGGCACGGGAGTTCAAACAACAAGAGAAAGGTATAGCCGCGGACAGATTGAAAGATGTTTTTTCACCACTTCTTGCAGTTGGAGCAGACTATCAGTAACTTTTTGCAGACCAGCATATCCTATTCTTAATTATCTGATTCGGATCAAATCCGTGGAGCTCAGTCGATCATGAAAATTGGTGTCTTGACCAAACAAGTCCCCAGTGCGGACTCGCCCCTGAAACTGGACGGCGGAGGAAAATGGATAGGCGAAGAGAACGTCACCTTTGCCATCAATGAATCTGACGCATACGCCCTTGAGGAGGCGCTTCGCATCAAGGAAGAGACGGGAGACGGCGAAGTGGTGGTGGCAAGCTTGGGTCCGCAACGCGTCCAGCGAGGGATTCGTGAAGGATTGTCAAAGGGAGCAGACAGAGGCATTCATATCGAAGAATCGCTCCCTTACACGTCTGACCCTTTCCTGACTGCAACTCTTTTTGCAAACACCCTCAGGAACGAAAGTTTCGATCTCATCCTTTCTGGTCTTCAGTCAGATGATTTGGGATTGGGACAGGTGGGCGTCCTACTGGGAGAGATGCTGAGCATGTCAACAGCTACGCTCGTTATGGAGACCGGAATCTCTGATAGTACTATCCGCGTGAAGCGGGAGCTGGAGGGCGGCTGGTTTCAGTGGACGACGTTGAAGCTACCTGCATCAATCTCCATCCAATCGGGTATCAACACTCCCAGGTATCCGTCACTGAAAGGTATAATGGGCGCAAAGAAAAAGGAAATCAGGTCTATCGCTCGAAACGAAGTTGACGATGGTGGAGCGACACTCCAAACTCTCAGAAAAGTCTACATCCCTCAAAAAGTGAAGCGGACGGAGATGATAGAAGGAGAGGCGGATCAGGTGGTCGCTAAGTTGATCGATATTTTTAAACGTGATATAAAGGTATTATAAGAGTACGCGTGGATATTCTTGTAGTACTGGAACACAAGAACGGTACCATGCACAGGGCGAGCATGGAGGCCATCGCGGCGGGGCAGTCTCTGGCACGGGATCTAGGGCAGACGGTTTCGGTTCTCGCCATGGGAGAAGATACCAGCCAGATGGCCCAGGAAGCTTCAGCCAAGGATGTGATGGAAGTTCTCACGGCGGAGCATCCTCTGCTGAAAGACTATTCGGCGGACGGTTATGCAAAAGTTCTCACTCAAGTTATCGAAGCAGAATCGCCAAAGTATGTTATCATGGGTCACACTTACATGGTGCGCGATTTCCTGCCGAAAGTGAGTGCCGCTCTGCGGAAACCACTGCTCGGTGACAACATTGCCTACCGGATCGAAGACGGCAGCATCATCTTCACGAAACAGGTTTTTGCCGGAAAACTGTCGGCCGATGTGGTTCCGAATGGTGATCCTCCCTATCTGGTGACGTTCCAGTCAGCGGCTTTTCAAGAAGATGCTGCGGCGGAGGGCAACGGTGCAGCGGTGCGGCCGGTAGAGGTAAATCTTGAATCCGGCCATATCAGTACCACTTCGGAAGAGCCGTTTCAGGAAACAACGACCACGGTTGATCTGGCCAGCGCCGATGTCATCGTTTCTGTTGGACGGGGAATCGGAAAGGAAGAGAACCTTTCTATGATCAAAGCACTGGCGGAAGCCCTGGGGGGACAAATTGCTTCCTCAAGACCGGTGGTAGATGCCGGATGGCTGCCGCCTTATCATCAGGTGGGAAGCTCGGGCCAGACGGTGGCGCCGACACTCTATCTTGCGCTGGGAATCTCCGGCGCTATACAGCACGTCGTCGGCATGAAAGGCTCCAAAAATGTGGTGGTCATCAACAAAGACTCTGATGCGCCGCTGTTTGAGATTGCCGATTTCGGCGTGGTGGGAGATATACTGGAGATCATCCCCAAGTTGACCGAAGCCGTTAAGGCCGCATAGCTCAGCAATTGAATACAGCCAACAGCTTGAGCCCGGAACTGAGCATCTTTGTACCACGACTTTCTGCCCTGCGTAGAATAAGATCGTTTCTGAAAGGAACCTCTTCCTCATGACATTCTCTCTGTTGGAAAAGACAGTTCTTGCCATCATCATCATCGGAGCCTTGGGATCGTTTTTCTATGAAGTGGTGAGACGACTTCGCATTGTGGCCCGAGGAACGGGAACACTTCCTCTGGATCGAATTCCGCAGCGCCTGATCCGAACCGTCAAGGAAGTACTGTTTCACCGGCGCGTAATCGGTGGACGGTTCTGGCCGGGACTTATGCACGGACTGGTTTTCTGGGGATTCATCGTTTTCGGCGTCGTTACTCTCGATCACTTTGCTACCGGCTTCGGAACCCCTCTCCTCTCCGAAAATCAGCATCATCTCTACTCCATCGTCGTATTGCCTTTTTCCGTCCTGGTCATCATAGGCATCGGCTTCCTCGCCTACCGCCGCTTTATTCTCAAGCCCCATACTCTGGGCAAGATTTCTCTCACCTCGGGAATAGTGGCAATCTTCATCTTTCTTCTGATGGTCACTTATATTTACGGTGAAATGAGTCCGCCGCTCCTGATAGCAAAAGTCAACTGGTGGCTGCACGCGCTGCTGGTACTGGCCTTCCTTGTACTGATCCCCAAATCCAAACACCTTCATCTCGTCTTCGCCCCATTCAACATCTTTCTGCGACCATTCGACACCCCTGACCATGACGCTGTCAAGATCGATCTGGAAGCGCCTGAAGAAGAGCTGGATGCCATGCTGGAGGGTCTGACGCACTTATCGAAGAATCAGACACTGGACGTATTCTCCTGCGTGGAATGCGGCCGCTGCACCGATGCCTGCCCTGCCCACCGCGGCGGCGGAATCCTCAACCCGAAACACCACTTCATGCTCGATCTGAGACAGCCGCTTCTTGATGGGGGTAGCACGGCCGTTCTGGACCAGATCAACATCGAAGCCGGATGGGAGTGCACTGCATGCCAAGCGTGCACCTTCGCCTGTCCTGTCGGAAACCAAGTGGAAAAGTCGGACGAAATCCGGAGACTGCAGGTTCTTGTAGAGGGCGCCGTCCCTCAGGAATACCAGAAACTGTTCATGAATCTTCAGGAAACCGGCAATACTGAAGGCGCCTTCCACAGTCCGCTGGCGGAGCGCCTGCCCAAGTTTACTCCCGATAAAGAGTATGTTCTGTGGCTCGGATGCTTCGCCCGTTATGAGCTCGACCCTAATTTCACCAAATCGGTGGAGAACTACGCCCGAATCCTTGATAGTGGCGGCGTCTCCTACGGTATCCTTGAAGAGGAGTGGTGCTCCGGTGACCCGGCGAACCGCCTGGGAGAGAAGATGACCTTCCAGATGCTGATGGAACACAATATGGAGCAATTATCTCAGGTGAAGAAAGTAACGTCCATGTGCCCCCATTGCATCGTGAACCTGAGCAAGGAATACGGCAAATTCACCGATATTCATTACCGGGTGGAACATCATACCCAGGTTATCGCCTCCCTCATCGATCAGAATAGAATCGACGTCTCATCTAAGGCACAAGGCGCTATCACCTACCACGATCCGTGTAATATGGCACGAACGATGGGAGAAGTGGAAGCTCCCCGGCGGACCCTGCGGACACTGGCGCCGGACTTTTTCGAGCTGGAGGAACACGGTACAAACACTCTCTGCTGCGGCGCCGGCGGCGGACTGTGGTGGAAGAAAGAAGGGACCGGCCGGACGCACCTTGTAAGAGCCGAACAGATCGTTAATTCTGGCGCAGAAACGGTAGTGACCGGATGCAATTTCTGCTACGGCATGTTCAATCAGGGGTTGGATCCCCTTACTCCGGAGGGTCGCGAAACCGTGAAAGTGAAAGACTTAGCCGACCTTGTAGCCGAAAATCTTGCCTGATCTTCCTCGGAGACAGCCGGCATTTTGTGCCGTAAATCACACGCTTTATGAAACAATAAAAAAATCTTGCCAAGAGACAGGATAATGTCTATTTTTCTCTTAGTGGGGAAACACAACAATTCCACCACAACATGTTCCATGACTAACTGGAGGACGATCCTATGAAATTGAAATTGATAACAGTACCGTTGACAATCAGTTTAATGATTGCAGGAGTTTCCGCACAGGGGCTCAGCGGCAACTTTAAGATGACTGGCATACACGTTCAGTACTACGACGTGGCCCGTGATTCCAGCGCTGCCGCTGAAGATGTAGGCTCAACCCACGATTTTGCTCTGTCGTGGCCCAGCGCAGCCAGTGAACAGTTCGCATGGGACGTAAACACCTTTGAGCCCGGTGATATGATTGCCAATCCAGAAACACCGGAGGCAATTGCCAACATAGGCTATGCGGGACTTGTAGCTGCCGCCGGCATTGATCTCACTGTGCAGCTTAATGAAGACGGGACGTTTGAGGTTCCCACCAGCACTTACCCGACCACAGATACAGAAAACTGCTCAACCTTCTCCAGCATCCCCACCATTCAGGATCAAGGAATTTACGAGTGGGACGGCGAGGACGATCACGGTGGGTTCGGCATCGTGGAATCCGGAATATTTGACCTTTTCAGCATGGATCCCACCGATGTAAACAACGGCTACATAAACGTCTATCGTGCCAGCGACAGCGACGACATCCGCCATGTGATTATTGGCTGGACAGCTGTGGACGGCATCGGTTCAGACAGCGGCATAGATAGTGAAGGAAACCTGAACCGGCAGTTGGGCATCTCCACAGCACCTGCTGATGAAGATTTTGTTACCGGTCTGAATGCAAGCGCCGGGATGAGTCTCAATGTGGGAGATCATGTCACCTTTGGTGATAACTGGCCTTACGATGAAGCAGTGAACGCGAACTGGGGTTACATCTTCGATCCTGCCGGACCTGATGGTGAACTTTTCAGCGGCGATGAACCGCTTCAGTTTACCGGCTATTACATGACCTACCACGATCTGGTTGTACTGGCAACCTTTGGGGGCGCATTCCAGGCGGCTCTAACCGGCGGCATGGATGAACTGGCGTCAGCGGGAGCAGCGGCCGAAGCGACATTGACAGCCCTCGGCGTAGATGCTGCCGTGATAACTGCTCTGGGAGATCTTGGTGAACTGTCTTGGGGTGCCATGCAAGCAGTCTTAGCTGCGGGCGGAGAGATGGAAGACGCCATCATTTCCGGTGCTATAATAGCCGTAGGAGCAGCGATTCAAGGCGCCGCGGCAGCCGGTATCGACCTGGCTTCCGCTATTGACGACTCGGATCATAATTTCGACGGCACCAACGGCCGGCTCATCTTTGAAGTCGGCAACCAGTGCATACCGGATATGCAGACGCGCGTGGTGACAGCGAGATTTTCAAACGCGGACGTTTTAGAGGTGGCAGAAGAAGATGCACTGCCGGCGGAATTTGCGCTGCACCAGAACTACCCTAATCCGTTCAACCCGTCCACGAGTATCAATTTTGATATTCCTGAGAGCGGCAACGTCACCCTGACTGTCTGGAATATGCTCGGTGAACAGGTACGGACACTGGTTGCATCCAACATGACCATGGGAAGCCACAGCGTGCAGTTCGATGGACTGGACGATGCAGGAACTTCCCTGGCAACCGGCATCTACCTGTATCGCATCGAGATGTCGAGGTTCAGCGCTACAAAGAAGATGTTATTGATGAAATAACACCACCGTCATAAAGCTGATTCATATATGACACTTACCAATCCCGTCTTAAGAGACGGGATTGGTTTTTTTCACATAAAAATGCGAAATTAGCATCTGTGAAAACGGCAACATTCAGACAGTTTCTGATCCTGATGTTCCTGCTGCACGGCGCGCTGCTCACTGCCGCCGGAACCATCAAGGGCAGGATAACAGACAAGAGCACCGGTGCTCCGCTCATGGGGGCCAATGTCCTGGTGACAAGTCCGGAACTGGATTCTCCTACAGGCTCGGCCACCGATCTGGAGGGGCGCTATGAGGTTAAGAATCTGCCGGCGGGAGTTTACACGGTCAAATCTTCCTTCATAGGTTACGATGAAATGGAAGTGACTGTTACACTCAAAGAGGACGCAACTGAAACGGTGAACATGGCGTTGATCCCGGCCGCCATTGAATACCAGACGTATGTGGTAACCGCTTCGCGCCGCCGGGAACGGGTGGAAGATGCACCGGCTGCCATTTCAGTCATCACCGAGAGGAACATCCGCCGCGAGAGCAACACCAATCTGGGCGACTATCTGAAAGCTGTCAAAGGTGTTGACTTCACCCAATCCGGCGTTGACAGCTATAATTTGAGTGCCCGGGGATTCAACTCCAGTTTCAGCTCTCGCCTGCTGACTCTGACTGACGGGCGCATGGCCAACGTCCCCTCCCTGCGGCTCACGGCCTACAACGTCATCCCCGTAACGTCCGATGATGTGCAGCAGATTGAAATTGTTCTCGGTCCGGCTTCCGCCCTCTACGGTCCAAACGCGCACAGCGGCGTCTTGAATATCATCACCAAACCGCCCAGATTCTCTAAACCGCTCATCGTCAATGTTCAGGCCGGTGACAGGCAGTTGAAGAAGCTTTCCGCCCGCGGCGCGATCACAAGAGGCAGCCTCGCCGCGAAACTCTCCACGTCTTACCTGACAGCAGATGACTGGCGCCACTTCAACCCCGGTGAACTGGAAGCACATCACTTCGCATTGGTGGGGAACTGGGACCTGACCACAGACGGCAGAAACGCCATCTGGCAGACAGGCCTTTTAGAGAGTGGCAATCCGACACAAGCCGTACTTATACCGGACCCGTGGCCGAACGACGACCGAGAACTGACGGCAGAATATCTTAACAACGCCGGTATCGATTGGTTCATGGGTACTGACGGCCAATTCTACACCAACGTTGCAGTATCTGACGGTATTGATAATAACGGCAACAGCGACGACTTCATTGACCTCAATGGCAACGGTCAGCCTGATGCCGGTGAACCGGGCGTCAATTCGAATGGGCTCGTCTGGGCTGACGGAGAGGATAACGATAACGACGGCCTCGTGGATGAAGGCATTGATGAAGGCATTGATGACCAGGTAGAAAAGTGGTACGATGGATTTGATAACGATGGCGACGGGCTGATCGACGAAGCCGACGAACGGGGCACCAAATGGCAGAACCGTGTCGGGGAAGTCGGTGCAAATAAGTTCGGCAAATTCGAGTTCGGCAAGAATGGAGAAATGCTGTTTGATACAAACCAGGACGGCTGCTTCGGCTGCGTTGGTGACAGTACTATCTATACTTACCGTGTTCACGATACTAATGGTGATGGTATTGATGACTTCCCCGATTTCGCAGTCAGAAATGTGCTGGCTGACTTCAGACTCGATTATGACCCCAGTGACGATTTCAAATCGAGCCTCGCCTACGGATACGCCTGGGCCAAGAACATCAATATCACAGGTATCGCCAGATATCTGGCCGATGGATGGATTTACCGCTATGCACAGGGCCGTCTCACCTACAAAAACATCTTCGCTCAAGCCTATCTGAATTCGAGCGACGCCGGCAGAACGAGAAGTCTTGCAACGGGTGGCCGGATTAAAGACACTTCAAGGAAGTTCTCAGCACAAATACAGCACCACAAGATGTTCTGGAATGAACGACAGAGGATCGTCTGGGGAGTTGACTATTTCCGCACGATGCCGCAAACTTTCGGCACCATCCTTGGCGACAACAACCTGTGGGACAAACTCGACAACGATGGCGACGGAGAGTCCGGTTCACCTGTCTCGTGGGCCGAAAGCATCGACAACAACGCTTACGACAAGGGAGAGATGTACACACTCTGGGACACGGACACAGGGTTGCAGGATGGGGCGGTCAGCGGAATAGATAACGCCAGAGGGGCCATAGCCGACGGCATCGACAACGACGGCGACGGGCTGGTGGACGAAGGCATTGATGAAAAAGATGAGGACAACCGATATATCGTTAATGAACTTGGATTCTATTTCCAGTCCAACACGAAGCTCACGAAAAAATTTGAATTGATTGTCGCCAGCCGGCTTGATGCGCACGACAAGTTAACAAACATCATAGATTTCGGAGAGAATGATCTTTCTGTCAATCCTTTCCGGTGGACATTCGATCTTCAGAATCAGGAAGGCCTCCAGATTTCACCTAAGATAGGACTGATGTACCGCCCCCGTGAGAACCAGAACTTTCGTCTCACGTGGGCCAGGGCATTCAACACACCGTCAAGCCAGGCGTTGTTCCTCGATATTTTTGTGCAACGGTTTTCTGTTTTCAAGGTCTTCGCCAAGGGAGCCGGTAACGGTTACCACTACCCAAGAGACGAAAACGGTCATCTCATATTCTGGGATATCAGCGGCGATCTGTGGCAATTCAATTCCCTCAGCTGGGAAAAGCTCAACGACGACAATGGTGACGGCGAATGGTCCTTCAACGACGGTACGGCCGACACGCTGATAGATATCTTCGGCAACCAGTATTTCTATACTTTTGACGTCAACGACCAATTCGATTTCATGGATTACGGCACCGACGGCAAACCGGCAGAACCGTATACCGATACCAATGGTAACGGCCAGTGGGACTGGGGTGAGCCCTACGAGGATCTGGACGGAAACATTTTCTATACCGGACCCGACGGCAACGGGACTGAAGGTGACGGCATTTTTCAGGAAGGTGAGCCGGCGGAAGCACACGAATCCTGGGTGGACGACAACGGAAACGGGGTCTGGGATGAGCTTTACAAGCTACTCTTCCCCTCAGTTGACCCCAAGATACGAGGTTCTTTCCAATCAGACATCGCCACCGATCCAGAGCCGATTAAGCCCGAGATCGTTCGCACGCTTGAGTTCGGCTACAAAGGCAGAGTAACCAAGCGCCTGTACGGAACATTTGATCTATTCTACAGCAAGTACACAAGTTTTGTCAGTCCGATTCTCTTTGTTACGCCAGTGGTAGTCAAGAACGATCCTGAACTGACTATAGACAGATTTTTCAACAGCCCCACCAGTTATATTCAAGGCATTACTGTTATAGGCGATACAGCTGATATCATCTCCGGCCACAACCCTCCTGTGGTTGTAGGGTATCTCAACTTTGGTAAAGTCTACATGTGGGGCATAGATGCCAGCGTAACCTACTTCGTAAACCGCAATCTCATCATCGACGCAAACTACTCATTCCTGAGTCTGTCTGATTTCATCAATCCGCTTACGGGAACGAAAGAGCCCATCAACGCTCCCAAGCATAAGTGGTCCATGAAGGCAACTTATGAATCCCCTAAAGGTTACTCTATTGCGGCTTATCTCAGACATGTGAACAGTTTTCCGTGGCAGTCGGGCATCTTTTACGGCACGATCAAGAAATACGATATTCTCGATCTGCATCTTGGATACTCCGTCAACGATCACTTGCGACTCTTTGCCAGCATCAGCAATCTGTTCAACAACCGTCACATCGAAATCATGGGCGGGCCGAAACTCGGACGCATGGTGGTTCTCCGTCTGCAAGGTTCGCTGTAGACGAGTTCAGATCTTCATTTTCCCAGTTTGAAATAGTAGATTTCTGAGATGGCTGAACAGCCTGCATCCAAGAAAACGCTCCTTTTTGCGGCACTGCTTCTAACATCCACTTTCTTAGCTGAACTCATTGGCGGCGTCGTTTCCGGCAGCCTGAGTCTGGTATCTGATGCGTTCCACGTTCTCTCGGATCTCAGCGCCATTCTCATCGCCTACGTCTCCCTCGCTATCGCACAGCGCACCGCCCCCACACAGCGGATGGCATTCGGCTACCATCGGCTGGAGGTAATAAGCGCACTGTTCAACGGACTGTTACTGAGTCTGATTTCTGCATTCATTTTTGTTGAAGCGTGGTCCCGGTTTACCAACCCCACTGAAATTAACACGACTTATGCACTCATCATCGCCATTATCGGACTCGCGGTGAATCTGGTTGTAGCCAGAAAATTTCACCAATCCTCCACACATATTGAAAAGGATGTTAACATCCGCAGCGCCTATCTGCATGTGCTGGGAGATATTCTCGCTTCCATCTCGGTCATCACCGGCATTACGGCAGTGAGACTCCTTGACATGCCCGTAATAGATCCTATCGTGGCAGGATTCGTCGCGGTGCTTCTGTTAATGGGCGCCGGAAGGGTTCTCTATAAAAGCGCCGAGATCCTGCTTCAGAAATCTCCTCAAGATATTGACCGGGTCCGCAAGCGAGTGATAGAGATTAAGGGCGTGGAAGATTTTCTCGATGTGAGGCTTTGGCAGGTGTGCTCGCACCTGACGGTGGGGACAGCTCATGTGGTGGTGTCAGTGGAATCCCTCGAGGAGACCGAGGAGATCAAGAGAGAAATCAAATCTATCATTCAGGACGAGTTTGACATCCGGGACATGACGCTGGAGTGCGAAACAGCGGGGATGTCCGGCGATCATCCTCACAGGTTTCAGCATGAGCATAACTGATGCTGAGTGCCAGAGCGTTACGGCCTTCGAGTCCCTGAAAGACACTCGCCATACCACAAAGAAATAGGACAGCACCGCTTCTGGCGCACGGCTCAAGCTCGAGCAAAGGGATCAACTACCATGCGAAAAGATATTCACAGACCGTATTCCACACCATCGACCCAAGTGTGGTTCTGAGTAGAATGCCTGATATCAAAGAGAGGATTTAAGACAGAATAACCGTAACAAAAAGGGGCGGTGATATTTTACAGAACTGTCTCATGGGACAGTCCTCATATCAATGGCTTCATCAATAAGCATGATCGGGATGTCGTCCCGAACGGGATAAAGAAACTTTCCGTCGGCTCGTAAAAGTCCCTCATCGATGGGCTGTGGTACAGTCTCGTTTTTCCGGTTCATGGCGGTACCGTGGGCGATTGCCCGATTGACCCGTTCTCGTTCCTCTTCCGAGAGGAGATGGAGATTGTCCTTCGTCTCAGGGCAGCAAAGGATGTCCAATAACTTTTGGCTGATGCTAATGGCCATGTGCCCTTGCTCTACAGTCAGTGAAAACCCTGTTCTGATCAGTTCGGCAATGACCCTTCGGGAGGCTTGACTCCGAATGGCGCCAACGCTTCCTTCTCAGGCACTGTGATTTCTCCATACTGCTTTTCGTAGCGTGATAAGTTGTCCTTTAGCGCATTGAGAAATGCTTTCGCATGCGGCGGCGCCATAATAGTCCTGGCATTTACTTTTGCCTTAGGCATCCCCGGCAGGAGGCGTGTGAAATCAAAAACAAATTCCGCCGGCGAATGAGTAATCACCACAAAGTTTGCGTATTCACCGCTGCCTACCTTTTCATCAAGCTCAATACTGATCTGTTGCTGTTTTCCCTTTGTCATTTCTTGCCAGACCCCCCTTCGTCATCTCGCCTGTTGAATTCTTCCCAATCTTCTTCCAGCCCTTCCCAGTCATCAATATCCTCAGACTCAGACTTCTGTTTGATCGGTTCAGAATCTTCTTCAAAGAGAGAAAACGTATCTTTTTTCTTCTCATAATCCTGTGGGTCGACCTCTTCCTGATCCGAAGGATCAAGCCTCTCCAACTCGTTTTTGTAAAGCTTCATATCGAAAAAGTCAATATCGACTACAATCCCATTAGCAATCAGGTACTCGATAAAATCGAGATACTTCGGCTGCTTCAGGTCTGTATTGCAGGTCGGGCAGACCACCTTTTCTTTCAGCTCATCCTCATGAAGAGGAACGCTGCATTCCGGGCAGATGATTCCTTCTAACGCCATAATCTTCAGTTTTCTCTCTTGAATTCGGAGGGTAAATATAATCGGCGGATCCACCGTCGTCAACAACAATTTTCTAAAAATGTTCCGAAATTTCAGGAGCTTTTCAGACCCGAATTCTCAAACAGCCATTTGTAGAATTGCTCTTCAGCAGGAGAGATGTGCTGGTTTCTTCTCTTCTTTGCGGTGCGGGCCACCGCCATGAATTTCTCAATGAGATGGCTCCTCCTTCTCCCATTCACCATCCATGAAAAGGGAGCGATCGTCCTTGGGGGAAATCCATAACCGACAATGTTCGATCCGGGCCCGACGGCAGTACCGGTGTTAAACATGGTATTGATTCCCGTCTTTGAATGATCTCCCATGAAAAGTCCTACAAACAGAGACCCCGAATCGATGACTTCTCCGTTCACAGAAACTTTCACATTCGTGTAGTTATTCTTCAGATCGCTGTTGTTTGTGTCGGCGCCGAGATTCACCCACTCGCCAATAAATGCGTGGCCGATAAAACCGTCATGCTGCTTATTGGACCAACTCTGGAAAATGGATTCAGTTACTTCTCCACCGATTTTGCATCCGGGGCCGATCGTAGTGCCGCCATAGATCCTGGCGCCAGCTTTTATGAGAGAACCGTCACCAATTAGCAGAGGACCCTGAAGGTAGGCACCCGGAAGGACGGTCACTCGTTTGCCAATAATGACAGGCCCGTCTTCGGCATCTAAAACAGCTCCCGCTTTCACCCGTGAGCCAGATCCAACATACAGTTGTGTCTCATTGAGCCGATGAACGCCGGATCCGACAGTGCCTTCGCAACCTCCCAGATCAAACAGTTCACTATCTTCCGTGATCGCTTCCCCATTCGCATGAACATAATCCCACAGATAGACGGGGCACTCCACCAAAATAGCTTCTCTTTCGAGTGAGGCCGGCGGCTGAGCAGTGAGGGGTCCGCCCCGGTTGAGCCACTTCTCTCCTGCATCTCCATCAAGAACGGCACCCACAAAATCCTTCTGCGCAAAAAACATGGTGTTCTGGAAGGTCAGCATTGTGTCAACTACACTCTTGCGCCACAAAGCACGACCGTTGAGCCAGAGAGCAGTCTCCACATGGCCGGGGTTGACTTCCATTTCAGGATGTCTCTCCCGAACAACATCAGCCAGTTCTTCACGGACAAATAAGCCGATACGGGCATCAGGGAACTCTAAACAGACTCTTTCCAGAACGGTAAAGGCACCACAGCGCAGATCAAACAGGGGGCGTGTGTGAGAGAGCGGCTCGAGATTGAGCGCTTCACTATTATTTTCAAACAGATAGATAATCATAGATCGAGAAACTTCTGGATTGCCAGATAACCGCGTTCAACAAACTGGCTGTCCTTTCTGTCAATCTGTACATTGAAGAAATGTTCCGCGAAACTGCTGCAGAAGCCGATGCGGACAGGCGCCTTCGAAAGATAGGTCAGGTAAGCTGTAGGCAGATTAAACGAGGTGTGCATATCAACCACCGCATGATACGGCTGTGAGAGAACTCGCTCGACGAAGCTCTTTTTCGGAAGATGGAACCAGTCGATATCTTCATCGGTATAAATATGGACACGCTCTGGCAGCGCGTTGGAAAAACTGTGATAGAGCGATTTATCCATCAGGAAATCAAGGTCGACGCCATCATTGTGATAGACCGATTTCAGGAAATATCTGGCGACGCGGGAATTTTCCCTCCCCTCCGGTAAAATGATAAGGACACTCGATACACCGGAACCTCCCTTTCGAATCGCCGCCAGCTCTTCAGCAACACACAATTTTCTGGTTAACCTGAACCACCAGATAATCAGTTGTACCCTGGTTTTATCTAATAGACGATGCACCGGAGACAATATATAACTTTTGCCGAAATATATTAAACTTCTTATCTTGTTGCGGAAATGAAGAAAATTCTTATCGCAAACAGGGGGGAAATCGCTGTCCGCGTCATCCGGACGTGTCGTGAAGTGGGTATAGAAACTGTGGCTGTCTTCTCCGATGCTGACAGGACATCGCCACATGTTCTGATCGCTTCCGAAGCTTACGCCATCGGTTCTGCACCATCGGGTGAAAGCTATCTGCGTCAGGACAAGATTTTAGACGTGGCACAGGTGT
>DCAL01000068.1:25137-25382 GCA_002311975.1 Fidelibacterota bacterium UBA1134
GCAAGATTGTGGACGTGGCACAGACGTGCGGCGCCGATGCAATCCATCCCGGCTACGGTTTTCTGTCCGAAAATACAGATTTTGCTCAGGCTGTGGTTGACGCCGGCATGATCTGGATCGGTCCGCCGCCTGAAGCTGTCGCCCTCATGGGAAACAAAGTATCGGCCAAAACTATTGCCCTCGAAGCGGGCGTCGCTGTGGTGCCGGGTTCCGCCGAACCTGTTACCGATGAAAAGAGTGCCGCA
>DCAL01000068.1:25641-25782 GCA_002311975.1 Fidelibacterota bacterium UBA1134
ATTATTGAAGAATCTCCTTCTCCCTTCATAAGCCGGGAGCAGTGGCGGCAGATGGCAAACTGTGCAAAAAAGATCGCCAAAAGATGTGGGTACGTCAACACCGGAACAGTCGAGTTTCTCGTTGATGAGAATCACGATATC
>DCAL01000068.1:25854-36857 GCA_002311975.1 Fidelibacterota bacterium UBA1134
AATGAATACCCGCCTGCAGGTAGAGCATCCCGTCACGGAAATGATCAGCGGAATTGATCTGGTAAGGGAGCAGATCTCTATCGCTCAGGGGAATCAACTGACTTTGTCTGAAGAGAGCGAAGTGAACGGCCACGCCATCGAATGCCGCATCTATGCAGAGGACGGTTTCAACCGTTTTATCCCCAGCATCGGAACTGTCGCGGGGTTAGATGTTCCGGGCGGACCGGGCGTCCGATTCGACCACGCCATTCGGCTGGGACAGGAGATTACGCCCCACTACGATTCCCTCCTGGGAAAACTGATCGCGTGGGACGAAGACCGCACCAGCGCCATTGAAAGAATGAAACGAGCCCTTTCCGAGTGCCGCATTGTGGGCATAGATACCACACTCCCCTTTTGTCACGCTGTGCTCAGCCACCCCGGTTTTGCCAGCGGTGACTATAATACAAAACTCATCAGGGACGAAATAGAAGCATTGCAGAAAATCAGTTCCGAGGATGCCGCCACCTATCGACATCCAGTCTCGTACATGACCGCCATCCACTCATCTCACAAGCTGTCGGCACCTTCGTCCAACGGCGAAACTACCGAAGAGCGGTCGATCTGGAAACGGGAGGGACGGAAGGACGCTTTTAGGTGATATTCAAGACTATTATTGACGGTGAAGAACTGACCTTCACTACGCAGACAAACGGACAGAAGATGCGCGTTACCACCGCAAACAGCACGACCGATATAGACGTCTCGCCGCTGAGCACCAACGCATATTCGCTGCTGATTAACGGTAATTCCCACTATATTTGCATCACCGAAAATTCCGGTATGTACAAAGTGATAATAGATTATCACACAATAGGGGTCGATCTCAAGGACGAAACTGAACTGGTTCTGGAAAGAATAGGTATGGTGGACAGTGCAAGACAACACCAAGGAGAGATACGGGTCCCCATCCCGGGACTGGTATCGCGCATCCACGTCTCGCAAGGAGACAAGATAGAGCTCGGCGATAAGCTTCTGATCCTGGAAGCTATGAAAATGGGGAATGAGATTGATTCTCCGGTCTCAGGCGTGGTTGAAGAGGTTGCCGTATCTGCCGGCCAATCCGTAGAAAAGGAGACTCTTCTTATGAACATTCAACCGGATAATCATGAGCACCGGTAAACGAATATTGTGGGGCGGCCTCGGATGGGTTCTGGCAGGGCCCATCGGCGCCATCATCGGCTTTTCGCTGGCATCGCTATCAGACGACCGTCAGCCCGGAGCCGGCTACCGCTCTCAGTTCGGTATCGGCAGAGATTCACCTAAATATCCCAGGACGAAACCCGGTGATTTTGCTGTATCACTGCTGGTTCTCTTTGCCCATGTCATGAAAGCTGACAAGAAAATGCTCAAGTCTGAGCTGGAGTATATAAAACAATTCCTGAACGGCAATTTTGGCGCTGAGAATTCACGGGATTTGATGGTAATGTTCAGGGACATCCTGAAGCAGGATTACTCCATTCCGACAATCTGCCGCCAAGTGAAAAGGCATATGGACCATCCGAGCCGGCTGGAACTCGTGCACGTACTTTTTGGTCTCTCTCAGGCTGATGGTGAAATTCACCCTCTGGAGGTAGAGGAGATCCGGAAGATCTCGAACTACCTCGGTGTTTCCCAAGCCGATTACGATTCCATCAAAGCGATGTTCCTGAAGGATGCTACAGCCTCCTACACGGTGCTCGAGGTATCCCCGCAAGCATCTGACCAAGAGATTAAGAGAGCTTACCGGCGCATGGCCGGCAAGTTCCATCCCGATAAGGTGCATCACCTGGGAGAAGATTTTCAGGAACTGGCGGAGGAGAAATTCAAAGCCATTAACCAAGCATATCAAGAAATAAAAGGTGAAAGAAAGTTCACCTAATTTCACTCAGATGGCGGACGAAAAACCCGGCCAATACCCCTTCACACGGGGCATCTATCCCGACATGTACAAAGAGCGTCTCTGGACGATGCGGCAGTACGCCGGATTCACCTCAGCAAAGGAATCTAACGAGCGCTACAAATTTCTGCTTGACCAGGGCGTGACGGGCCTGTCGGTGGCGTTCGACCTCCCGACACAGATGGGGTACGATTCCGATCACGTAATGGCGGAAGGAGAAGTCGGCCGCGTGGGCGTTCCCGTCTCGACTCTTGATGATATGCGAACGCTCCTCAAGGATATCCCACTGGATCAGGTTTCAGTATCCATGACCATCAACGCCACGGCTGCTATTCTACTGGCATTCTATCTGGCGGCAGCCGAAGAGAACGGTGTTCCATTTGAGAAACTTCGCGGTACACTCCAGAACGATGTGCTTAAAGAATACATCGCCAGAGGGACGCACATCTTTCCGCCGCAAGCTTCTCTCCGAATCGTAACAGATATTTTTGAGTTCTGCCACCGTACGGTTCTCAAGTGGAACACCATCTCTATTTCGGGATATCACATTCGCGAAGCAGGCTCTACCGCTGCCCAGGAGCTTGCATTCACGTTCGCCAACGGCATCGCCTACGTCCAGGCCGTCCTCCATCGCGGACTGAAGGTGGACGACTTCGCACCGCGCCTCTCGTTTTTCTTCAACGCCCACATTGATTTCTTTGAAGAGATCGCAAAGTTCCGCGCCGCCAGACGCCTGTGGGCTAAAATAATGAAAGAGCGCTTCGGCGCCAAAAATCCCAAATCGATGATGTGCCGCTTCCACGTTCAGACGGCCGGGTCGTCTCTGACTGCGCAACAGTTGGACAACAACGTGGTGAGGACTGCCGTGGAAGCCTTGGCGGCGGTTCTCGGCGGTACGCAGTCGCTTCATACCAATGCGCGGGACGAGGCTCTGGCTCTGCCGACGGAAGATTCGGTTCAACTGGCTCTACGGACGCAACAGCTGATCGCTTACGAGACCGGTGTCACTGAGACCATCGACCCTCTGGGCGGCTCTTACTACGTGGAAAGTCTTACCGCGCACCTCGAAGAGGAGGCGGCAAAGCTCATCGAAAGAATTGACGATCTGGGCGGGGCCGTTCCAGCCATCGAGGAAGGGTTCATCCAGAACGAGATCGGACGCAGTGCCTATGAATATCAGAGGCGTATTGATGGGGTCAGACGGAGCGTCATCGGCGTCAATAGGTTTACGGCCCATGATTCAGAAATCCCGGCGACTCTCTCCATCGATGCCGAAGCCGTCGCATCACAGGTGAACAGGACGAATGCTTTCAAGTCTGACCGAAATGATGACAATCTGCGAACCACTCGGCAAGCTCTGCAAGAAGCCGCAAAGAGTGATGACAATCTGATGCCTCACATCATACGCACGGCAAAAAGCGGCGCTACTCTCGGAGAGATTTCCGACACGCTGCGGCAGGTCTTCGGCGAATACGATCTCCCCTGACCGTGATCTTTACACAGCTAATCCAGGCTAACCTCCAGACGGTGAAACTGGGCAAGGATATTGAGTACTACGCCCTGCTTGAATCCACTAATGCAGAGGCGATGGAACTCATTGATGCGGGCGAAGGTGAAGAGGGAACCGTGGTCGTCACAGACCGGCAGACAGCCGGAAAAGGGAGACTTGGGCGGGAGTGGTTCTCGGCGCCGGGGAAAGGGCTGACCTTTTCCGTCATTCTCGAACCGGCCACAAAGGCATCCGAGTCAGGACTGCTCTCCCTTGCGGCGGGTCTTGCCGCGGCGGAGGCGCTGGAACGATTTGATCTGGAGCCCCGTCTGAAGTGGCCCAACGATATTCTCCTTTCCGGAAAGAAGTGCGGCGGGCTGCTGGTGGAGAGCAAAATTCAAGGCGAGATCATGGCGCATGCTGTCATCGGCGTAGGCGTCAATGTGAACGAGATAGCGGAGGACTTCCCGAAGGATCTGAAGCCGGACGTGACGTCCGTGGCGATAGAGAAAGGATCCCCTGTCCAGCGCGAACTTGTGCTGGCGTGGACGCTCAATTCATTGGAGCAGTGGTACGGCCAGATGAGAGAAGGCGAGACCGAACCGATCATCGACGGCTGGCTTGATCGGTGCTCTCATGTTGGAAGCCCCATCTCCTTTTTGAGAGAAGGGAGGGAGGAGTCAGGAACGTTTCTTGGAGTTACTCCGTGGGGCGCGGCTGTTATCAAAACTGAGCAAGGGGAGCAGCATCTCTCTGGGGAGGAGATTTCAGTGCTTTAGTGCCTGATATTCTGCCCTGATCTATTCGGTATCGTTCATCACAGTTTGGCCGCCACCGCCTCAGCCACCTGCAAACTCGTATCACTCCCGCCCATGTCATAGGTCTTCACTTTCCCCTCAGCGATTACCTCCATCACTGCGTCTTCGAGAGTGGCCGCAGAGTCGACCTCCTCCAGCCACTCCAACATCATCTTCGCGGTAAGAAGCATAGCCATGGGATTAACCTTGTACTGGCCGGAATACTTGGGCGCCGAGCCGTGGGTCGGTTCGAAGACGGCGTAGTCATCACCCACGTTGGCGCTGCAGGCAAAACCGAGACCGCCCACAAGCTGAGCAGCCAGATCAGAAAGAATATCGCCGAACATATTTTCCGCCACGATGACGTCATAGTCCTGAGGATTCTTCACCAGCCACATGCACTGGGCGTCAATGTTGGTCTCCCACAGGGGGATGTCGGGATAGTCCTTGGCCACTTCCCGCGCGGTGCGGAGCATGAGCCCGCCTGTCTCCCGCAGCACATTGGGCTTATCTACCACCGTCACCGACTTGCGGCCAAACTTCTTCGCGTACTCGAAAGCGCGCTTCACGATATTCTCACATCCCTGTCTTGTCATGATTCTGGTGGACACAGCAATGTTCTCCAGGCCAAATTTCTCAAACTTTTTCATCTTGGGATGATTCCGGTCTAGCACGTCGTACACTTCTTGAGGCAGCGGATAGAATTCTACTCCGCCATACATCCCTTCCGTGTTCTCACGAAAGATGACGATATCGATGTCGTCCCTGTAGTTGAGGGGATTGCCGGCATAGGCTTTGCACGGGCGGCGGTTGGTGTGGAGATTGAACTCCTG
Source organism: Fidelibacterota bacterium UBA1134 (assembly GCA_002311975.1). Classification (GTDB taxonomy): domain Bacteria; phylum Fidelibacterota; class Marinisomatia; order Marinisomatales; family S15-B10; genus UBA2146. The sequence continues at coordinate 30,892 of DCAL01000068.1, forward strand.
CCGGAGCTGGACGATAGGACTGAAATAGATGAATCCCTTGCTCTGAAGCTCAGGGGTCAACTCCTTGTCCGCCTCTTCCTTCGGCTTAGACGTAATGGCGCCAAAGAGGGCACAGTCGGTCTCCTTCATCATCGTCTTCGTCCGCTCGGGCAGCGCCTCTCCCTCAGCTTTCCAGAATCCCCAGCCGATGTCGCCGGGGACGTACTCCGCATCAAAATCTAACATGTCCAATACGAGCCGGGCGCATTCCATGACGTCGTTGCCGACGCCGTCTCCCGGCAGCCATGCGATGCGATACTTAGCCATCATGTGTCTCCCTTAAGGTAAGTGTTGGAGTATCAAGTCCCCCCGCCACGGCGGATTCCCCCGATAAATCGGGGCTCCAACAAGTTTCATATTCCCTGTTCCAGCTTTTCCTGCACCCAGTTCTCCAATCCACCTGCAATAATGAGTTCCTGAGCTGTCGCTCCAACCGGATCGATGGCATAGTCTTTCTCCGTTGTATGGATCACCGCCTCCCCAAAATCAATCTGAGCCTCAATCCCCGTCCGCACCGTCAGCTTCTCCTCTCCAAGAGACTCCTTCAGATCTTGTGACAATTCAGCACACTTGAGTACAAGAAAACCGTTGTTGATGGCATTGCGGGCGTATGTCTGACTGAAAGAGCCGGCGATCACCAGCCGGACTCCCGCGTACTTCAGCGCCGTGGCCGCCTGCTCCCGCGAACTTCCCGAGCCGAAGCTGAATCCGCCTACCAGAATATCTTCATCCCGAACAATCTCCACAAAGCCGGGATCGTAGTTCTCCATGGCAACTTCAGCCTGCTGCGCCGGTGAGAAATCATCAATATAGGTGTACTTCCCCGGGAAGATGCCGTCTGTGTTCAGATTGTCCTGATGGCAGAATATCAATTCTCCTTCCACCGTGCCGGGAAAATCCTGGAGCAGCTGAATATCGCCCTGGGACGCCCTCTCCCTCACCGCGGCCGTGATGCTTGTGACGGGCTCACCTGAACCGTAATCGCCCACTCCCGAGATGAAGCCGTTAACGGCGGAAGCAGCCACCACCGCCGGCGAGGCCAGATAAGCCTGAGCATTTACCGATCCCATCCGCCCCTTGAAATTCCGGTTCGTGGCGGAGATGCCCACTTCGCCGTCTTCAAGCAATCCCACGCCGAGACCGATGCACGGGCCGCATCCCGGCGGCAGGGGAATAGCCCCTGAATCCACGAGAGTCTGCCAGTCTCCCCGCTTTTCACTTTTGGTTTGCACTTCGCTGGACGCTGCCGCGACGTAGAATTCCACGCCGTCAGCCACCTTCCTGCCGCGGACTACTTCCGCCGCCTGAGCGATGTCCTCCACCCTGCTGTTGACACACGAAACGAGATATGCCTTATTCACTCGGATCTGCTCACGCTCAACATCAACAACACTCCGCATTGTCTTTACGTGATCGGGACCGGAAACGTGCGGGCGGACAGTGGAGAGATCAAGAGACAGTTCTTTTGCATAGAAGACATCGTCATCGGCGGAGATCAACTCCTTCTCCAGGCTGTCAATTCTCTCGCGGTTCAAGCGCGGATGAACTTCACTGCCGTCTGAGGCTGAGACAGCGTCGGTTCTCCTCAGGAGCCATTCGATGGTAACGCTGTCAGCAGGAAAAAGACCGGCAAGGGCGCCCCACTCGGTGGTCATGTTAGCGATGGTGAGGCGATCATCCAGCGACAGATGCGCCACACCGCTCCCGGCGAACTCCACGGCGTGGTTCAACACTTCATCTTTGTTGAAGACGCCGCAAAGAGTTATGATGACATCCTTCCCAGGAACACCCTTCTGAAGCTTTCCCGTAAGCGTCACCTTGGCCACCGGAGGAATCTGCCACCACGTCTGCCCCGTGGCCCAGATGGCGGCGGCGTCTGTGCGAACGACGGGAGTTCCCAGACAGCCGAGCCCGCCGTACATATTGGAGTGGCTGTCGGACGCAACCACCATGGTGCCGGGCCAAGCGTAGCCTTCCTCACAGATAATCTGATGCCCGATGCCGCGTCCCGCCGGATAGAAATCTACACCCATTCTCCTGGCAAACGCCTCGATGTTGCGGTACTTCTCCAAGTTCTTCTCGCTCTTGTCCTGGATATTGTGGTCGAGAGTAAAGACGGGCTGGTGGAGGTCCGCCATTTCGGTGGCGCCGATGGCGCTGAACTTCATCATGACAGCGCCGGTATTGTCGTGAGTCATAACATAGGCAGGGTGAATGAAAAGATAATCGCCGCTTTGAACCTGCTGATCAGACTTGAGTCCAACCGCAAAACGTTGCGCTATTTTCTCAATCAGATTCTGCATTATGCCTCGGATCAGAGAGCGAAATTACCTCAAACTGTTTCAGATCAATCCGTGATCGGCGAAAGAATAGGTTTCATCGCCGGCAATGATGATATGATCGTAGATGGAAACGTCAATGGTTGATACCGCGTCTTTTAGTTTCTTCGTAATCTCAAGATCATCCTTTGACGGCTGTGGATTTCCAGATGGATGATTATGGACAAAGATGAGCGCCGCGGCTTCGTGATTCAAAGCCTGTTTTACCACTTCCCGGGGATAGACGACGGATGTGGTGAGTGTCCCCTCAAATACCTCTTCCATGGACATAATCTGATTGCGACCGTTCAGATAGATCACCATGAATACTTCCCGGCTTCTATCGCGGAGGCTCACTTTCAGATAATCCATTACTTCCTGAGACGACTGAAGAAAATCCTTCCCTTCAATCCGCTCGGCCAGATATCTGCGGGCGATATCCCTCGCCAGCCTGAGACCGAAAATGTTGTTCGGTCCGAGACCCTTTACTTCGGAGAGTTCCTTAGCATATGCTTCCAGTACCGCCCGCGAAGAACCAAACTTGCGCAGCGCCGCCTTGGCCATCGGCTTACAATCTTTCATGGGCTGGGCCAGCGTCAGCAGTAGTTCGACGATTTCGTAGTCATGGAACCCTTCGAAACCGGATTTCAGGAACTTGTCCCTCAGCCTTCGCCTGTGACCTTTGTCAGGCATGATAACTGTTCAAGCATGAATATGTTAACGTGTTCATGCTGGAGTGCACCGGACAGCCGTACAGCTGAATACTTTCGCGTTATCCTGCCAGTTCTTGTAACTTAGATTTGAATTCCCGCATTTCCCTCACATTTCCGGTTTCAATTTCACCGGAGGTCCACTTCAGTAGGAAATCAGTTTCAGAATCGGAACCTCCCTGTTTCTGATAAAGCCGATAAAGCTCGTCGTTGTACCTCGGCTTATTTTTTTGCAACGTGGCGGTAATCTGATAGGAAAGGTCCTCAAGAATGTCCCCAATCACGCGGTCGGGGAGATGTTTGCTTAACAGACTCTGTTCAACGCGGGAATACCGCATACCGTTCAGCACATAGTCTTCAAAAGCCTCGTAAACGATGGGAACGATTTCCACAATGATCTTCGCCATAGCTTCCGCGTAGATACGAATCTCGTACTGTGCGTGCTTATCCAGTCGCAGCGAGAGAAAATGGAGGATGTTATGAAGGTCGTTTTTCCAGTACCACTCGGTATAGAGGTTGACTGGCAGAATGGCACGCGCCAGTTCTCTCGAAATACCGGCTTCGCTCAGTGCGGCATAAATTGCATAAGACTTTTTGGACATCTCTTTGAAATAGCCTATCACCTTCTTCTTCAGATCCTGCGGCACCTCACCGGCGCGACCCTGCTTGTTGAGTTTGCTCTGGTAGAGAATATGCTCAGGCTCGGGAATATAGAACTCGTCCCTCGCCTCAGAGTAGCGCAGGGAATACTCATTGATGTTGGCGGTGCGGTGGCGTACCCACTGCCGTGCCACGAAGATAGGCATTTTGGCATGGAACTTGAACTCCACCATCTCGAAAGGTGTGGTGTGGCGGTGACGCATGAGATACCTGATGAGACCCTTATCCTCACTGACCTTCCGGGTTCCTTTGCCGTAGCTTACCCGCGCCGCCTGGACGATGGCGTCGTCGCCGCCCATACTGTCCACGAGTCGGATGAACCCCTTATCGAGACATTGAATGGCGTCTTGAGGTATGTCGCTCATTTTACCACAGAGTACGCTGAGGTCGCCGAAGGTTACTATTCTGGGAATTGGTTAACAAGCCGTTTAATTCACCTCTTAAGGAGCGTTTCGTTGAAGTTTATCAACAGTCCTAAATGCAAGCTTAACAATTTAAGATAGGAAAGAAGTTGGGACTGATGCACAGGCAATAACTTTTCGACAGTCTTCAATTCCACAATGACACTGTTCTCCACAAGTAAATCGATTCTGTAGCCCGCATCCAATTTTACTTTCTTTTAAACAACGGGGAGTAATTTCTGTTGCTAAACTTTCAAGCCCAGCGATGACAGTTCGTAAACGAGGCAGGTCTCATAAGTGGATTCCAACAATCCGGGACCGAGTTCTCTAAGAATCTCAATGGACTTCTTGATAATATGTTCGCTTATCTTGTTTAACTCACTTGCTTCAGCCAAGAATTATTAAGCGCTAATCTCTGCGTCTCCAGCGACCTCCGCGTTCAACACAGCCAGAGTATTCCGGACGGCTTCCGCATTGCCTGCCACCAATCCCGGTGTGATGAGTGTGTTTTTATTGTTGTACGTAATTTCGTTTCCGTTGAGATCCAACAGTACCCCTCCCGCTTCGTTGACGATACAATGTCCCGCGCAAACGTCCCACTCATTTTTTGGACGAAAAGTAGCAAAGACATCGGCCCTTTTCGCGGCTGTAAGTCCCAATTTGTAAGCTACGCTGCCGACGCCCTTCAATTCTTTGAAGGCACTACTGTAAGGTTTCCACAAACCGTTTTTCGTCTCCGTCCGGCTGTTGAGGATGACCATTTCGGCCGGATATTTCTTTGTGGAACAAGCCACGGGCGCACCGTTCAATTGCGCCCCTTCACCTCTGGCGGCGGTAAACATCTCCTCCGTCAATGGATTGTAGAGTACCCCCACGACCGGAATGTGGTCTTCCACCAGCGCAACGCTCACCACCCACATGGGCTTCCGCTCGATGAACTCCTTTGTGCCGTCCAGAGGATCCACCACCCAGACACGCTCTTTAGATAGCCGGTCGGCAGAATCTGCGGTCTCCTCTGAAAGCCAGCCGTAGTCGGGGAATTCCCCCAAGAGACTCCGTTTAAGAAACGTGTCTGCGGCGTAGTCTGCCTCAGTGACGGGATTGGAATCTCTGTCATACATAGGCGACGGCCCCTTATCTTCAATCGTGTAGTCCGAGTCATAAAATTGCAGCAGAAGCTTCCCCGCCGCCTCCGTTGCGTTACAGGCTATTTCAAACTCGTGCTTCATCGTCCAAACTTAGAGAATACGCCAAAGAAACGAGAGTCAAATCTTACTGAGAAATCACCAATTCACTCTTTCTCTAACATTGGCATCAGCTCAAACTTCACCCAACTGTTCTCAGGATCAATCTTCAGCACCTTCTCCCAATGGCTCTTTGCCTCGCCCCTGTTGCCCAGTTTCAGCTCCACGAGCCTCAGCCAGCCGTACGCTTCGCTATGGCCCCACCAGTCGGGCATTTCCAGTTGCGGTGACATGAGCACCAACCACCCTTAAGTTGCGGAAAACCACAGTCATTCATCCGCGCTATACTGAAACACTTCTTCCAGCGGCACTTGAAATGCCCGCGCAATACGAAATGCTAATTCCAGCGAAGGTGAATACTTGTCAGCTTCAATAGCGATAATGGTTTGGCGAGTGACGTCTGCTTTTTCAGCCAATGTAGCTTGGGTCATTTCATCCGCATCAAAACGAAGCCGCCTAACGTTATTGGTGATTGCTGTCTTTCCCATATTAAATGGTCTTTCGGTAATGATAAAGCTGGGTTAGCGAGTTCCCCACGGAAGCAATTACCATAATTAACAACATAAACATGGCAATTATTGGCGGATTGAAAAC
>DCAL01000068.1:36892-38909 GCA_002311975.1 Fidelibacterota bacterium UBA1134
GGATTGAAAACGATTAAACCTATCAAAATGGTTATGCAAAAGTAAAAAAGTAAATACCCGATTCGATATCCTTTTTGTTCGCATAAATCATCCCGCTCATCCCTCTTTTGTGGTTTTACGAATATATTTATAATCCCGAATACTATAATTGAATAAATAATAGCAATTATAATGGTACTTAAAATGAGGTCTAAGAGAACATCCCCATCGTTTATTTCCAAAAAGAAAACTTTTGAAAAAAAGTAAATTGACACCAGAATATCTAATCCCAATTCACCCCAAATGTTCAGTTCTCTATTTGAATAATTAGAAAGAAGATTTATTGGTATTTTAGACATCTATTTTTTCATCTTTATATTTCCTTTCTCATATTTCAGGAGAGAATGTATAATATATATTACTAAATGTAAAGTACTTTTTACATTTTGTTAATTATATTTTACACTAAAATAACGCGATTCCGGATGGGAAAAGTACCATCCACTCACAGAAGCAGCAGGATACATCGCCCTAGTTTCCGTCAATGAAATTCCCGTATTTTCTTCCACATTCAAGAGTTTCCAGATTTTATCCTTCTCTTCGTGGGCGGGACAAGCAGGGTACCCCGGTGCAGGACGGATGCCCCTGTATTTCTCTCTTATCAAACCTGCGTTGCCCAAGTTCTCATCTGGTGCATAGCCCCAAAATTCTTTCCGTACGCGCTCGTGGAGACGCTCGGCGAATGCCTCCGCCAGCCGGTCCGCCAGCACCTTTGACATAATAGCATTGTAATCGTCATTCTCACCCTCAAAAGTCTTTGCCAGCTCATCTGCGCCGTGTCCGGTCGTGACGGCGAATAGACCGAGCCAGTCGTCTGAAGGGGCGATGAAGTCGGCCAGACTGTAATTCGTCTCATTTGAGCCCTTGTCCACCAACTGCCGCGGGAAATGGAACTCAGTACCGTCAAAGCGGACAAGCTCATCCTCCGATCTCGCCGCAAAAAAACCGATAACCGCCTTCGCCACGAGCAGATTTTCTGACACGATTCTATCAAGGAGATTTTGACCATCCTCGAAAAGTGTGCTCGCCTCTTTCCCATACTTGGGACTTTCCAGAATTGCCGGATACTTCCCTTTCAACTCCCATGCGTGGAAGAAGGGCGACCAGTCGATATAACCGACCAGCTCCTCAAGGGAATAATCACTGAATATTTTTGGCTCTTTGCTCTTGGGACTCGGAGCTTGATACTTGCTCCAATCACACACGAACTTGCGTGCACGAGCCTTCTCCATCGACAGTCGTTTTACCTTCTTTCCTTCACGACGCTGAATCCGTATAGCGCGGTACTCGTCACGGCGCTCTTCAACAAACGTCTCACGATCCTCTTCATTCATCAGCTTGCTCATCACCCCCACAGCCCGGGACGCGTCTATCACATGAACGGTGGGACCGGAATAGTTCTGCTCAATTTTCACAGCCGTGTGTGTCCTCGATGTGGTAGCGCCGCCAATGAGAAGGGGCTTATCAAACTTCAGCCGCTCCATCTCCTTCGCTACATGAACCATTTCATCGAGGCTCGGAGTGATCAGCCCGGACAAGCCGATAATATCTGCCTGCTCGTCTCTGGCGGTGCTCAATATCTTGTCCGAGGAGGCCATAACGCCGAGATCGATGATATCATAACCGTTACAGCTGAGAACAACGCCGACGATATTCTTGCCGATATCGTGAACGTCTCCTTTCACTGTTGCCAGGACGATCCTGCCGTTGGACATCTTAGCAAGTCCCAGCTCGTCCCGCTCCTTCTCGATGTAGGGGACAAGGTAAGCAACTGCTTTTTTCATGACGCGTGCCGACTTCACCACTTGGGGAAGGAACATCTTACCGGCACCAAAGAGGTCTCCCACCACGTTCATTCCGTCCATCAATGGCCCTTCGATAACCTCGATGGCGCGGCTGCATTCCTGGCGTGCTTCCTCGGTATCCTGTTCGATAAAATCAACGATCCCTTCCACAAGGGCGTGCTTCAGCCGCTCCT
>DCAL01000068.1:39059-42376 GCA_002311975.1 Fidelibacterota bacterium UBA1134
CGGCGATTGAACAGGATGTCCTCGATAACATTCCGCAAATCAGGCTCGATGTCGTCATAGACCGCCAATTGACCGGCATTCACAATCCCCATATCCATCCCCGCCTGAATAGCGTGATACAGGAAGCAAGAGTGCATAACCTCCCGCACGGCGTTGTTTCCCCTGAAGGAGAACGACAGGTTACTCACCCCACCGCTCACATGGACGCCGGGAAGTCTCTCCTTGATGGTCCGGGCAGCTTTGATATAGGCGTGGGCATACTTGTTATGCTCTTCAATCCCTGTTGCCACGGCGAAAATGTTCGGATCGAAGATGAGATCCTCAGGAGGGAAGCCGACCTCCTTTGTCAAGAGGGTGCAGGCACGCTGACATATCTCCACTTTTCGTTCATATGTATCAGCCTGCCCCTTCTCGTCAAACGCCATTACAACCACCGCCGCACCGTACTTCCTGACGAGGCGCGCCTGTTCAAGGAACTGCTCCTCCCCCTCTTTTAGGGAGATGGAATTGACAATTCCCTTCCCCTGAATGTTCTTCAGCCCCGTCTCGATCACAGACCATTTCGAAGAATCCACCATGATGGGAATTCGCGAGATGTCCGGTTCGGCTGCGATTAGACGGAGGAACTTCTCCATAGCGGCCTCGGAATCGAGGAGGCCCTCATCCATGTTAATGTCTATAATCTGGGCGCCCCCTTCGATCTGGTGACGGGCGACAGAGAGAGCCTCTTCGTAATCGTCCTCTGCAATGAGCCGTCTGAACCTAGCCGATCCTGTTACGTTGGTACGCTCTCCCACATTGATGAAATTCGAGTCCGGCCGGATAGTTAGAGGCTCCAAGCCACTGAGGCGAGTCAGTGAAGGCACGTCTGGAATCTGCCGCGGTGAGACGTCTCCTACTGCCGCGACGATGGCCGAGATGTGATCAGGCGTCGTGCCGCAACAGCCACCCACTATGTTCGCCAGTCCGCTCTCGACGAATTCGCCAAGCATTTCTGCCATCATTTCGGGCGTGTCATCATACTCCCCAAACTCGTTTGGCAGACCGGCGTTGGGATAGACGGAGACAAAAGTCTCGGCCACGGTGGAGAGGGCATCGAGAAAGGGCCGTATCTGCTCGGCTCCCAATGCGCAGTTGAGGCCGACAGACAACAAATCGACATGGCGGATGGAGTGCCAGAACGCTTCCACAGTCTGCCCGGAAAGTGTCCGGCCGCTGGCGTCGGTGATAGTGCCGGAGACCATGAGGGGAACTTCTTCTCCCCGCTCCTCCAGCACTGTCTGAATGGCAAAAAGTGCCGCTTTGCAGTTGAGCGTATCAAAGACTGTCTCAACAAGCAGGATATCAACACCGCCATCCAGTAGTGCCCGCGCTTGCTCGCCATAGGCGGCCGACAATTCATCGAATGTGACATTCCTGAATCCCGGATCGTTCACATCTGGAGAAAGAGAAGCTGTTCGATTCGTAGGTCCGAGGGCGCCGCAGACGAACCGCGGCTTATCAGAAAAACTTTTTGCCGCACGCCGGGCTATCTCTGCTGACTTGAAGTTAATCTCATACGCCAGATCTTGCGTTTTGTAGTCTGACTGGCTGATAGCGCTTGCATTGAAGGTGTTTGTCTCAACCATATCAGCGCCCGCCTCGAAATAGGCATGATGGATGGCCTCCACAATATCGGGGCGTGTAAGGCTCAGAAGATCGTTATTCCCCTTCAGATCGCATACATGATCCTGGAACCGGTCGCCGCGGAAATCGGCCTCCTCCAGCTTATAAGATTGGAGCATCGTTCCCATGGCGCCATCGAGGACGAGGATTCTTTCTTTCACTATCTCTTGTATATTCTTCATATTAAAAAAGCCGGTGCTTATCCGGCTTTTAACCTTTTTAGCACCATTCTTTAGTGTCGCGGCAATAGGGCGCAAATGACGACTCACTAATATTAAGGAGAAGTTTGACTAACTAAAACACTTTTTAGCCTCATTAATCTATCAGCCGCGAAGATCGCGAAATTTCACGAAGGAAAAATAAAAAATGAGTAAATTAGAAACTTTCAAATACTCTCTTCAAAGAATGTTACATCTTTTTCAATAACAACTCTTTGCGTTTCTTAGCGTTCGTAGTGGCGAATGACCCAAGTTAGCCCCAAGATTTTAAGGACACTTCGATCCCTCCAACTGAGAATTGACAAAATCCTTGGGAAGTTGCCGATTGCACTGTACCTTATTATTTGTAATAGGGCGAATCGGTAAGGATCCTGACAAGAGTTTTTTTGACAAGAATATCTGCTTTTACTGCCGAAACACGGTAAATAAGATAGACGAAGATTTTCCTTTTTGTCCTTCCTTGATTCCCCCCTTGATAGTGACTCCCCGAGAGGAGTCTATAGTTATGGCAGGATACCGGCAAAATGTGTCCATCGTGGATTCACGCATGTTGTGTATCCCATCGATCTAGCGTCAGGAGAGTGAACTCCGGGGCTGTAACCCCATCGAGAGCGCTAATGATCACAGTAGGAAGGCGGTACTTATAGATGGATAAAGAAATCTACGTGAGTGAGACAGCAAGCGAAAGACGAATCGCTGTCACTGAAGACAATACTCTGGTTGAACTATATGTTGAAAAACCGAACGAGAAGGGGATGGTAGGCAATATCTATAAGGGGCAGGTGGAAAACGTCCTCCCGGGGATGCAGGCTGCTTTCGTAGACATCGGCTTCGACATTAATGCATTTCTTCCATTTTCTGAGATCGGCAATCCAGAATATCTTAAGGATGCGTCTACCTCCGAAGAAGAGGATGAGGGCAAAAATGGCAGGAAAGCTCCGCCGAAGGAAATAAGCGTCGACTTGAAAACCGGTCAGGATATCCTCATCCAAGTGATCAAGGAACCTTTTTCTGGCAAAGGACCAAGAGTCACTACCAGCCTAGCGATTCCGGGTCATCTGGTTGTGCTGGTTCCCAACGCTAGTTTCATCGGTATTTCAAAGAAGATCTGGGACAAATACGAGAAACGTCGTCTGCGAAAAATCGTTAGGAGCATTGTTCCAAAAGGGATGGGAATCATTGTCCGCACCGAGGCGGAGGGGACCAGCGAAAAACTGATAAAGAAGGAATTTGATCTCCTGATAAAGAACTGGGACGCCATGGACAGAAAGGCCAGCCACCTTCAAGCACCTTCGCTGGTTCACGAAGATGCAGAGGCCGTGTCAACGGTGATACGGGACATTCTCAGTTCTGACGTAACGAAATTACTCTTTGACTCCCGCAAACTTTATCGTCGCTTCCAGAGCTATCTGCAGGATGTTTCTCCCGGTCTCG
>DCAL01000068.1:42433-46573 GCA_002311975.1 Fidelibacterota bacterium UBA1134
ATGTTTCTCCCGGTCTCGTCCCAAAACTGGAACTCTATCGGGGTCGCATACCGCTGTTTAACAAGGCGGGTCTGGATGACCAGATCGAGAAGTCGACGAGGAGCCGTGCCTGGCTGAAGAGTGGCGCCTACCTCATAATCGAACATACGGAAGCGATGGTCGTGGTGGATGTCAACAGCGGCCGTTTCATCGGCAAGAGCAACCATGAAAACAACTCGCTGAAGATCAATCTAGAAGCGGCTCGAGGGATAGGGAAACAGCTCAGACTCAGAGATATTGGCGGTCTTATTGTCATCGATTTTATTGACATGCAAGAAGAGCAGAACAAGAAGAAGGTGTACAACGAACTGAGAAAAGAACTGCGCAAAGATCGTGCGAGGGTCGCCGTTTCGCCCATCAGTGATTTTGGACTGTTGGAGATGACCCGTCAGCGCATCAGACTTTCACTCCTTGATACGCTCAGCGAAGCGTGCCCCACTTGCCGCGGCTCCGGCCGCATTGCATCCAAGGATGCCGTCATTACGAGAATCGACAACTGGCTGCGCAGTTTTCGCCAGAAAAGCCGCGAATTGAGACTGCAACTCTATGTCCACCCATCGTTGGCAAAGTATCTTGAAGAATTGAGAAAGGACGTCATCCGGAAGTTCATGTGGCAGAATTTCGTTCATATAGATATCAAAGCTGATGAATCTTTGCAACCCGATAGATTTCGCTTCTTCTCCAAGAAAAAAGGAGTTGAAATTACGGATCAAGTATAACTTGACAATTATGACGATCTCCAGATAAATTTGTAGGTTATTTCATACTTGAAATTACGAAAGTAAACACTAGAGCATGTATGCGATTGTTAACATAGCCGGAGAACAGTTCAAAGTCCGAAAAGGGGATGAACTGAGGGTTCCCCATATGCATCTGGAGCCCGGGAAAAAGATTGTTTATGACGAGGTTCTTTTTGTCGATGACGGGAAAGACGTCAAGATCGGTACACCTCTTGTAAAGGAATTTTCCGTCAAGGCGACAGCGATAGAACACGGCCGGACAAGAAAGATTCCCGTCTTCAAGAAGAAGCGCCGCAAGGGATACAAAGTGAAGAACACGCATCGGCAGGAATTCTCAGTCATTCGTGTGGATGAGATAAAGAAGAAGGCGGCGCCAAGAGCGAAACCGGCTACGGCCAAGAAAGCAAAAGCTACAGCAGGAGAGTAAACGATGGCTCACAAGAAAGGGATGGGAAGCTCCAAGAATGGACGCGACAGCAATTCAAAACGACTGGGCGTGAAAACGGCTGATGGTCAGTTCGTGACGGCTGGTTCCATTATAATCCGTCAGCGGGGCACAAGGATTCATCCGGGCATTAATGTCGGCATCGGCGGCGATGATACACTTTTCGCCAAAGCGAATGGCGTTGTTAAGTTCGGACGCAAAGGGAGAGACAAAAAGACGGTCAGTATTCTCGCATAAAACGGTCAGTTAAGATCTAATCCCGCACCAGTGAGGAGCACACCTCCACCCACCCTCGTGCTCCTCCGCCAAATGGGCGGGATTTCTTTTTCCGGAACAGATACTCCTTCTGAATTGACCTGTGTTGGGCTAAATTTAATATGTGAGTCACTCTCAGTAGTGAGCTCCCCGCTGTGACATATTGGTAATCTGAATTGTCATGACTCTTAATAGAACAAACCCTGATTCTCAAAAGAAGATCTATTTTGGCTAGAAAAAAAATAGCACTCGTCGGCGGTGGCCAGATCGGCGGTATAATCGCCCTCATAGCTGCCCAGAAGGAATTGGGCAATGTACTGATCCTGGACATCCCAGAAGTGGAAGGGATGGTAAAAGGTAAAGCGTTGGACATCATGCAAGTCCGGCCCCACGATGGGTACGATATCAAACTCGAAGGGACAAGCGACTATTCAGATCTCGAAGGAGCGGATGTAGTCATTATCACAGCAGGTGTACCGAGAAAGCCCGGTATGACGCGGGAGGATTTGCTCGGCATCAACCTGAAAATCATTACCAACGTGGCGAACAATGTAAAAAAGTTCGCTCCTGATTCATTCGTCATCGTCGTGTCAAATCCACTCGATGCCATCGTCTATTCGTTCTACAAAGTGAGCGGTTTTCCTAAAAACCGCGTGGTGGGAATGGCTGGCGCTCTCGATAATGCCCGTTTCCGAACCTTCATCGCCATGGAGACAGGGCTCTCCGTCCAGGACGTATCGTGCATCGTCATGGGCGGTCACGGTCCCACGATGGTACCTCTCACCCGCCTTGCCAATGTGGGCGGCGTCCCCCTTACAGACCTGCTCTCCCAGGACAAGATTGATGCTATTGTAAAAAGGGTTCAGGAGGCCGGAACTGAACTGGTAAAACTCTACGGCAACGGCAGCGCTTTCTTCAGTCCGGCGGCTGCCATCATGGAGATGGCGGAAGCTTATCTGAAAGACAAAAAGCGCGTTATTCCATCGACGGCTCTCTGTGAGGGAGAATATGGTGCTGACGGCTACTTCATCGGAGTCCCAGCGGTAATCGGGGCCGGCGGAGTGGAAAAGGTTCTCGAGGTTAACCTCTCTGAAGAAGAGGAACAGATGCTTGGGAAAACTCTGGAAGTCGTCAAAAAGACGGTGGACGAGACAGGTCTGTAGCCTTTCTGTTCCATCACTCTGTATTGGGCACGGCATGTTTACTTAGAGAAACTGTACTTCGACGGTTCCTTTACGCCTCAGTTTTTCCTGTATTCTCTTTAGCTGATCCACACTTTTCAATCCTTTTGACTTTTCTTACATTCTCTTAACTTTCCTGCTCAAGCGGAGAACCATCGTCTCTTGACAGTTAGGAAATACTCTTCAAACAGGACAACCTTTTTCTTCCCAGACGGTCGAAGACAAAATCAGACGCACCATGGAAATGGGACTGTTGGGCATGAAGCAGATTCAATACGTTCAAAACGGAACAAACCGAATAATCTTTAATCTGAAGGCTCAAGATGAGTTCACGTATACTGCAGGACTTCAAGATAAACTGGCGAAAGAACTGCTGACCTACATCATTCTGAACGAGCCGAATCCGGGGAGGCGCCTCCATTCCGTCAAATTAGTGCCCATATTCTCTCAAGATGACGAGATCAGGATGGCGTTGGTGGCGACCCTACTGACGGACGGAAACCCGGGCATCAGACCGCGGGCTGTAGAACAGTTGGCCAACTATCCAGCGGACCAAATGATATGGGAGGCGTTCATGAAAGTTCTTCTGGAAGACAGGAATGCCGTCGTCCGCATGATAGCCCTCAACATTCTTGCCGAGCGTCCTCACAAACGGCTTCTTCCGGTTCTGCAGATCGTTTCCCATCTGAATGAGAACGAATTCATCCGCGATGAATCAGCCGCTATCCTTGCGGAAATATCTGAGACCATAGACGGCCGAATCGACGAGGGGCTTGAGTAGTGGTTCACCGCGGCACCAAAGTGTTACTCCTTATGGCTATTCTCTTTCCCCTCAGCGGACAGGAAATCAGACGGGAAGGCTACAACCGGCACGTGGCGACTTCCAGCTACATTTTTGATGCCACCGGCCCCGGACAGTTAATTATCGACGACGTAAGAGGCGATATTACGATTGCGGGCACTGCAGCTATGAGTGTACAGATTTCCGAAATCATCACAATTCGCACCAAGTCCGAGGAGCGGGTGAGGGAAATAGTAGACGACGTGAAAGCGATCATAAGACGGTCATCGGGCAAGAACACGCCACTATCGATCGAAATTACAGGAAGGGGCCGCCGAGCCCGGTCACTCTCGTTTGACTATGTTGTCACCCTTCCCGAGATCTTTTCTGTGCAGGCGAGAACGAGGGGCGGCGACATAACGGTGGACAATTTGCAGGGAGAGATAGAGGTTTCCACCTCCGGTGGAGATCTGGAGCTGACCCATCTTTCCGGCAAGATTTTCGCAACAACTTCGGGCGGGGATATCGACTGTGAAGACATAGGCGGACGGGTCGTCGTCGTCACATCAGGCGGCTCCATCGATGTAGAAAACATCAGCGGTAAACTGAACGCTACTACATCGGGAGGGGACATATCTGTTGAGAATATCCAGGGCGCCGTCTTCGTCTCAACCTCAGGCGGCGATATCGATCTGGTTG
>DCAL01000068.1:46639-49147 GCA_002311975.1 Fidelibacterota bacterium UBA1134
GGGAAATTTCAGCCACAACATCAGGCGGAGACATTACAGCAACCGATCTGACCGCCAACACGACCATCGATCTGCACACGTCCGGCGGCAATGTTGAAATGGAATTGATAGACGGCGATATAGAGGCGTCAACCTCCGGAGGGGATATCGATATGGAGGATATGAGAGGAGCCGTGAAAGTCTGGACGTCAGGCGGATCGGTGAGAGCTGAGCGAATACAGGGAGCGCTCAATGCAAAGACCTCGGCAGGCGATATCACTGTAGAAAAGGTGTGGCAGCGCGAACTGGACGATCACGATATTGATCTGAAGACGTCGGTCGGCGACATAAACTTGACTCTGCCTCGAGACTTTTCCGCCAGATTCTCACTGCGAGCAATCACACCGGGCATGAGGCCGAGGGACGCCATCGTAAGTGATTTCCCCCTTAATATCAAAGCATCCAGAAGTGTTGCCAGGGCCACGGGTACAAACGGCAGCGGCGAGTTCCATGTCTGGCTGGAAACGTCCATTGGCGGCATCAATATTTCATGGGAGGAGAACAGGTGAGAAAGATTTCACGACTGTTTCCTCTAATTTCCCTATTCGTGGCACTGGCGGCCGGGCAAGAGGTTGACACTACGTCTACTGACTCAGTGGCTATGGAAGCCATCGAACCGATTGACCAGTTACGCACAGCATCGGAGGAGACAAAATTCTTCGGCGACTACACTATTGGTTTAGGAGAAACATCCTACAACAACGTACGAATCTTCGCCGGTGACCTCTTTGTCGGCGGCACAGTGGAGGGACAGATCATCGTGGTGGGCGGCGATGTCATGCTGGAATCGACTGCAGTGATAAAGGGGCGAATCGTCGCCATCGGAGGCACCATTCACAGGAAGGAAGGCGCCGTCATCACGGGCAAGGTGGTAGAGGCCAATATCAGGGAAGGGATCAATATCTCCGAGGAACCTGTGGGAGAAGCCGAAAAATTTGACTACTATTTTGAGTACCGTGAAGAGAAACTTAAGCGCCGCACCACTCTGATTCACCCTGATATCAACTGGTTTGTCTACAATCGCAATGAAGGTTTTCTGTTCACCCCCATTAACTGGCGTTGGGACGACCGCGGACGGTCGTCCTTCCGGCTTAGCCTCTCTCTCGGTTACCGGTTCGGGCAACGCCAGCCAGCAGGCAAGTTGACACTCGACAAAGCGTTCCTCAAAAAACGGAATTTTGCACTGTTCGCCAGCGCCTTCAGGGAGAGCCGTACCGATGACAGTTTTCGATTACCTTCAGATGAGAATTCGCTGGCCGGTCTGTTCGCACGTCAAGACTTTTACGATCGCTGGGACGAGGAGGGATTCGAGGCCGGCGCCGGACTGGATCTCGTTTGGCTGCGCCTCAAAGGTAAGTACCGCGCCGCGGAAGTAGACTCCATCTCCATAAGTGACCGACTGTGGGAAGTTTTCCATGGAGACCGCCTTTTCCGGCCTAATATGAGGATCTCTTCCGACTACATCCGAAGCTTCGCAGGGACTGTTGCCGTAAGGAGTCGAGATTTCGACGCACTCTCATCCGGGGCCGGTCTTTATCTGATGGGCGAAAAGGTGATAGATGCCAACACAACAGAAGTATTCAGTCGTTCTACTGCGATGGTGAGCGCCAATCTGGAACTTGCCGGGGGCATCGTCATCCGCTCGCGCGTCATAGGAGGCACATCAGCAGGAGTACTGCCCGAGTACCGCTATTTCGGCATCGGTGGACTAGGGTCTGTAACAGCTCACCCGTACAAAAGCCAGAGCGGTGACAGGATGATCCAGATGAATGCCGAGCTTATCTTCCTGCCGGATTTTTTGGATGATGACTGGCTTATCGCGCTTTTTGCCGATGCCGGTCACGCCTGGATGAACAGAGAACACGGATTCACCGATTTCAACGCTGTAACTAAGAATACACTGACCGCCATCGGTATTGGCATCGGAGATGAAGATATGGATTGGCGCTTCAACATTTCTCGTCCACTGGATGGACGGAATGTCTGGCAAACAAACTTGCGGTTCAATATGCACTTCTGAGGAATTTATGAGACAAGTAGTCTTGACAATCGCTCTCTCCATGTCGATGATTCCGGCGCAAGAAAACAAAGTGTCCCGGGAGGACTATCACTATCTTGTAGAAGGTGTGAACCGCATTGACGTCGACATCGAGTACGAGCTGGGCGAACTGATCATCAGCGCAAATCCAAAAGGGGGGGGGAGATCGAGGTGCGATCGTTTGGCCACGACCTTGATGACGAAGATTACGATTATGATCACGACTACGACGAGGACGACGAACAGGACAAGAACCGTTGGTCGTTCAACTTTAACTGGAGAGACATTCGCGATGGAGAATATCAGAGTACAGCCGATTCCCGGCTCCCTCAGTCTCTCCCTACGGACATACAGATTGAGTTCGGTCTGGGGGAAGCCAGAATCGACCTGTCCGATCTCTCTATCTCCAAGTTCGAAATGGAATGCGGTCT
>DCAL01000068.1:49295-61584 GCA_002311975.1 Fidelibacterota bacterium UBA1134
CGGTCTCGGCGCATCTAATGTTGACCTTCGCGGTCACATCACAGAAGACATGGATGCGGGCATTTCCATCGGCATCGGGTCGGTAGATATGGATGTGAGAAATTGAAATCAGGACTCACATGACTTTCCCGCCTTAGCCAAGAGGTGTCATCTGTTGCCGGGTTGGAATGATGTGAGGTTGTTTTCCAGAAACTTCTCCAACTCCTCAGCAATGAATTCACCCGTCACAAAATAGACGGACTTCTTGTTACCCTTCACGATCAATATATGGAATGGTGTTCCCCAGCCTCTCTTGTCATCAAGCAGTTTCCGCAGTCTGTAATGGGTCGTCGTCTCGCGCAATTCTTCCACTTTTGCAGGAATCTCTCCATAGACGAACGGTATGGTCAAGTTATACTTCTTGACGAAACCGTTTCGCCACTCTTCTTTTTCTGAGTATTCGGCAACAATAGTCATTTCCAGACCGCGGTGCTGCCACCTGCGATAGACACTCTCTACATGAGGCGCTTCATAGTGACAATTCTTGCACCACGCCGCCATGAACGAAATGATCAGAAGGTCCGGATAGCCGCCCCTCTCGTACTCATCAAGGATGCCTGTTCTCTCACTCAGGGGAGTAGTGACTGGGAAATTGATGACCTTTTCGATAGCCGGATGGGAGGAAATGCGGATGCTGGCATATTCGTGATCATCTTGCACAACCGAATCCGCCATAGATATCATAGTGAGCACCGCGGACAGTATGGCTAATTGAACCATGAGCGGACGTAAAAGAGCGCGCTTATGCCTCCCTTGTAAGAGATGATCATGGCGGACATCAGGACAAGCAGAACAAGCACAGCGAGCCTGAAGACGACATACCGTTTGGCGAGGCCGTTAACGGCATCACCAGCATCGAGAGCCGCCATCATGCGCCCGGATATTCCTCTCGCAGCGTGATAGAGTCCGATAGTGACGAGAGCCATTAGAATCTTGCCGTGCATCACACCCAACTGAAGCCAGTAATTGTTCTCGATCAGCATGAGGACACCAAGCAGCGGCAAGAATGTGGAAGCCGGCATTTCTGTTCTGTCCGAGACGGATCGCACATTTCTAAGAAGAGATATTTTCTCTTCATCCGACCCCGTATTGAAACCTTTGAGGAATTTGAAATCGAGAATAATAGCGGAAACGACCCAGACAATCATCAGCACGAAATGAAGAATCACATAAATGTTATACATCAGTCCCCCTTAAACCAATCCACGATTTTATCAACATTCTTGAATGAATCCACCAGCCAGGTGGGATTATGCTGTACAATTTCTCTCTTCCATTCCGGTCTGCGACAGACGATGAGCGAGCGCACACCATTTTCAGTGGCGATCCTGGCATCATTGGGTGTATCCCCCACCAGAATCATCCGGTCATAGGTGTAAGCTTCTGCCAGCGCGTCCCAGGCATGTTCACGTGCCACCCACAGCAGGTCATCGCGGGAGACCGCATCGTCCCCAAAAACGCCGAAAGCAAACTTCTCCCAGATTCCAAACCGCCTCAGCTTCACTTTTGCCGCCTCACGAAGATTCCCCGACAGCAGCCCAACGTGCCATCCACACAATTTACACGCCGCAACCAGCGGCATGGCGTCATCGTACAGGCGCGGCTTCTCGTACTCCGGATACTTCTCTTGCAGCCGCCGCAGGTATCGATGCAGAATATCATCTACCGTTGCGCTGATATCTCCGTCCGTTTGCCCAAGCTTGGCAAGTGCCGTGCGTATAATGACAGGATCGGAAAAGCCTGCCACGTCTGTCACCTGGAGTTCCGGAGATTGACCGGTAACTTCTTTCACCACTTCGTCAATCAGTTTTCTGGCGAGTGTACCGGGGTCCAGGAGAGTTCCGTCAATATCGAAGAGGATCAGCCGCTTCTTTACCGATTCATTCACCTGTCTGAGAGCCTGCGGCGAGCTTGTCTCGAGGTCAGATTGCGGCAAGGACGCTCCTGTTTACCTCTTCTGCCTTCATCTTGCCGAAAAGGACTTCCACCAGTTTGAAGGCGAACTCCATGGCGCTGCCTGCCGCCTGTCCCGTCACCATCTTGCCGTCTACCTCAACCCGATTTCCCGTGTAGTCCGCCTTGAGCATAAACTTGGCATGAGCCGGGTGACTGGTGACTGTCTTCCCTGCCGTGATCCCAGCTTCCTCCAGAACTACGGGAGAGGCACAGACGGCGGCAGTGAATTTCTCGGCACCGCTCAGTTCCTGAATGACCCGAATGACCTCTCCGGACCGCCGGAGGTTTTCCATGCCGGGCATGCCGCCTGGCAGAACAATCATATGGAAGTCTTCTACGTCAATTCTATCCAACAGATTATCACTACAGATCGATATTCCGTGCGAGCCCTTCACCACCTCTTTGTTCAGTGACGCCACCACAACTTCAGCCCCGGCGCGGCGGAGTATATCGATGATGGTTACCGCTTCTATCTCTTCGAACCCTTCAGCAAGTGGAACGAGAACCTTCTTCACGCGCGAAGTTTAGGATTTGCGCAGACTGAAATCCAACGCAACTCTATACTACACACGGATGACCCTTCCGCTGCGCCCTGACTCAACGATTTCAACAATTGCATCTGCTATAGCGACCGGTTGGGTCCACTTGGAAAAGTCTGCCTCAGGCATTGCTTTCCGATTTTCAGGTTTATCAATAATCGTCGGCACGATGACGTTAGCCGTTATGCCACTGTCTTTCCCCTCCAGAGCAATCGTCTTCGTGAGATTAACGACGGCTGCCTTACTGACAGCATAAGGTGCTGCCAGAGCCATACCGTTAAGAGCAGCTGCCGAGCCAAAGTTTATGATCCGGCCGAACTGTTGCGCTTTGAAGACAGACATCGTCTTCTTGCAGCAGTTGAGCGTCGATATGAAGTTAAGATCGAACATCCTGGGCCACTCTTCAGATTCTGTCTCCTCAACCGATCCCCCCACGCTGAACCCTCCCACCACATTGATCCAAACGTGAAAAGAGTCAAGATGTCTCAAAACCTCCGATACAAGGAAGCCGACGCTCGTCTGGCTCAATACATCCGCGGTGGCTTCAAAACGATTGCCCCCCAGACTGTGCCAGTTTACTTCGACTCCTCTGGCGACACCGACTACCGCCCGGCACTTCTTACTCAGCACATCCACAATGACTGATCCTGCAGCGCCGGAAGCACCAGTCACCACACAGGTCATTTCATCCAGTTTCACGCAATCTCCCCTTTCATCCGCCTCAGCTGTTTTCTTACGTACGCCTGAAGTTCCTCAATGGACATATCCCGGTAGTCTTCGTAGAGGATGAAGTCCCCTACATCGATATGTACGATACCTGGCTTCAGCCGCCAATCAGTCTTGCGCTTGATCTGGAAGGCGCCGCGAAAGACCATCGGAAGAATGTCAGCTTCAGCTCCACGAACCAGATGAAAGGGACCCTTCTTGAACTCACGCATTCTACCGGTCGTGGTGCGAGTCCCCTCCGGAGCGACGTAGACAGGGATACCTCTCTGCAGCATCTCTTTTGCCATCTCGATGCTCTGCTTAGCCGCGTGAAGTTTCTTCCGCGGAATCTCAATGATTCCCCAGCGTCTTAACAGCGCTCCCCAGAGTGGGAGCTTAAACTGATAGGCGGCGCCGAGCGCTGTTACATAGCGATAGACAACAGCCCCAAGCAGTATTGCATCGAAGATCGATTCATGATTGAACATGAGAACGAAAGCTTTCTTACGCCGCAGCTTCTCCTTGCCACGCACTTTCACTACAACGCCTATAGAGAGCAGAATGAATCGCGCCATTAAGCGGACCATCCAATGGGTTCTCCTTGGCGAGAATAGAACAACGGTTGGAATCAGGATGAGCATGGCAACAGTAAAGCCGAGGAACCCCAGAGGATAGAGGAAGACAGAGGCAATGGTGTGCACGACGCCTAACTGACCACTGGCACTCTTGGGAGTCTCCTCGGAGTGGATTTCCACTCGCCTGATTATCCTGATGGCAATGCCGGTGAGAATGATTGCCGTTAGAGCCAGTAGTGCGTAGAAAACGTTCATAGCCGTGAACTCTCCTATTTCTCGATCTTGCGCATCAGGCGGCTGAGACGATAATTCAACTCGTCGATATCCCGTATCCGATGCTCAGAAATACGATTCAGACAACTCTCAATGATCTTTCTGGCCCGGTGGAGATCCTTTGTTCGGTGCTCATAGTATTTGGCGAGTTCCACATAGGGCAGCAGATGGAAGGGGCCGGGTTCACCCGTCATCTCCAGCCATAGCGCCTCCGCTTCACGCCACCGCCCTTCGGATTTATGGAGCATGGCCAGATGCAACAACACCTGAAGTTTCCTGCCGGAAGATATTTCTCCCTCCCTCGCCCTTTCGAATGACTGAACAGCTTTTGACTTTTCTCCCAGTCTGTGCAGGATCATTCCGCGGGAAAAATGAATCTGGGGCGTCTGCTCACCCTCTGACGCCTTAATCGCCTGCCAAAGCCGAAAAAGTATAGCCGCTAGGGAAGCAATATCATCGGCGTTGTGCTGAAAGACTCTGTACAGTGGGTCCGGATTCCCCCGCCTCAGATAGTTGAAATAGGCATAAGGGACATCCTCGCCTGGCAAATCATCATAACGATGGAAACCGAGCACCCTTCTCTCTAAAGTCCGAAGCTTGCAGTCTTCCAGCGTAAGCCCCCACAATTGGCGGCTGGGGTAGAGCAGATCCAGGTGATTCAGTAACACAAAAGGGCTCTGTTTTCGTTTCAGTATATAGCGCGTCTCCAGCAGCGGCATATCAAAAGTCTTGCCGTTAAAAGTGACGACCGTATCAAACGGCCGGATGAACTCGGTCACCATATCCAGCATCCCTTCTTCCACGGCGTGGGAATCGGCAAAAAACTGTTCGACACAAAATTGATTGCGGTAGAGATATCCGATGCCGATAAGAAACGGGATCGTCCCTCCGCCGCCGGCCAAACCGGATGTTTCTGTATCGACAAAGATGGTCGTGCGATAATCGAAACGGGACGGCTTCGCAAATTTCCCCCACCTGGACAGCCATCTGTCCGAAATTTGTTTCATAGACAGCAGCGGCACATTACCGTGAACGGAGTCTTTCGGGTAGCGGACCTTTGCGATGAAGACGTCCCCAAAATGTGTGTTGACATACTCTCCATCCACAAACTCATGCATTCCGCGTCTGGCGCGAGAAAAGGAATCATCGGGGTGAAGTTTTTGGTTTATGCCAGGGCGGTTGTAGCGTCGCGTGAGCGCGGGGCGCTGAGACGCGGGACGGGAAGACTCCTCCCCTGAAAGCCGCTGAAGCTTTCCCTTCAAGTCACGCAACTGACGGCAAGCCTTTCTCTCTCATCAGTTCAAACAGTTTATGATTCGCCCGCGGGAATGCGTAGCCAGCAACATCCTCAAAGTGGATCCATCTCCGTTCGCTCTCATCGGTCCGCAGTCGGCTGCCGTTCAGCAGAGCGCAGTGGTACGCATGCAGCGTGATAGAAAAATGAGTGTAGGCGTGATTCACCTGCCCGATCTTACGCAGCAGAGAAACCTGAAGTCCTGTTTCCTCCGCAATCTCTCTGATGAGGGCATCTTCAACTGTCTCTCCCTTCTCAACTCCGCCGCCGGGGAATTCCCACAGTCCACCGAGTAATCCGTCATCGGGGCGGCGCTGGATCAGGAATCTGTCTCCATCCCAGATGATGCCGGCGGCCACTGTTCGGTGGGGACGTTTCTTGGGCGTCTGCCTGATGGGAAACTGATCCACTCGTCCCATGCGGAATCCTTCGCAGAAGCCGGAGACAGGACACACATCGCAACGCGGCTGGTTCTTGCGGCATATGAGACTCCCCAGCTCCATCATGGCCTGATTGAAATCGCCGGGCCTCTTCACGTCAATCCACTGCTGCAAGACTTCCGCGAACGGTTTCTTGCCCTTCGCGACGGGCTTACTGAAAGCTGTGATTCTCGCCATCACCCTGCCGACGTTGCCGTCAATCACCGGCAGAGGCTCACCAAAGGCGATCGAAAGTACAGCAGCGGCCGTATAATCTCCCACGCCCGGCATCTTCCTGAACTGGGACCACGTACGCGGGATTTCACCGCCGTAGTCTTGCTCTACAATCCGGCACGCCCGGTGGAAATTGCGGCAGCGGCCGTAATAGCCGAGTCCTTCCCACAGCTTGAGAAGATCATCCTGCGTAGCCGCCGCAACAGACTGAACCGTCGGCAGACTCTCAATCCAGCGACGGTAGTACGGAATGACCGTCACCACCTGAGTCTGCTGCAGCATCACTTCAGAAATCCAGATTCTGTACGGATCCGTTTCGCCGCGCCACGGCAGGGGGCGGCAGTGTTCTGTATACCAGTCTATCAGGCAGTCAGCGAAGGATCCCACGGTAAACATCCTTCCGGTGCATCATCCTGAACACCAGAACCACAACCTCGTGCTCAAGGGTTCTGTAGATGACACGGTAGGAACCTATCTTCAATCTCCTCAGTCCTCTGAACCGCTCTTTCAAAGGCTTCCCCTGAAACGGCTGTGATGTGAGTGATTCATCAATTTGGCTCTTGATGATTCTGACTTTGCTGAGCGGAATTCGACAGATGTCGGCCGCGCCAATTCCTCATGCCGAACTCTATATGCCAAGGATCCCGTCCATCTCTTAGGCCAAGATAACCGGATCAGCAAGATCAGGCAGACGATTCAGGGCAACTTCGGCATCTTCCCGATCATCCAGGTAGTTTCGAACAGCCTGTGAAATGACCCAAGACCGCTTCCGCTCAACATCGCCGCAGAACAGAGCGACCTCTTCAATCCATTCTTCATCAGGAGCAATTGATATAACTTTCTTACTCAATGACAATACCTCCATTCATAATCTAACAAAATTGTCCCATCTCTTTTCACTTTCCGTAGACGATTCAGCAACTTATATATTTGTATAGTACAATAGTTATCCTAACTCAACCTCAACTGTTCCTTTGACAGGCTCCAGAGAACCCCTTCCAAAGACTCTCTGATCACTTCCCGTTCTTCATCTGAAAGCTGGTTCTCGATTCTTTCACCAAGCTCGGCGTTTCGTGACTCAAGTTGACTCAGCACCTCTTCTCCCGCATCAGTCAGAAAAACGCGGTTCACTCTACGATCACTCTGGCTCCGCTCCCTCTTCAGAACTCCTTTCTTCTCAAGATTACCTATCAACCGTGTCACGGTACTGTTGTCGAGACCCAGTTTCTGTGCCAGTGTTGACATATCGATGCCTCCATCGGGGACGGAAAAAAGGATGAAACACTGGGAGAGAGTCTGCCCTTCCTGACAAATCTGTTTTCTGTGAAGGGCGTTGAGTGTGAGAGTCAGTTCAGTGAGGAGCTCGTCAAATTCCATGATTGTATTCTACAAGTAATATACAGTCAGGAGCCTTTTCTCACAAGGCATCAATTGCGGCTCTGAGCTTTTCAGTATGTTCCGGCGTTGAACCGCAACAGCTGCCCACCATCCTCACACCGAGATGGAGGGCGCGGCGCATCTGCTCAGCAAACTCTGCTACAGTATAGACCTCTTCCATGTGACCTTCTGGCGTCGGCATGGACTTCCCCAGGTTGGGATACAGTCCCACCGGCAGGGAAGTGAGAGCGAGGAGATGAGTAACCGCATGGACGGACAGCTCCAGATTGGAGCAGTTCACGAGTATGGCCGCCACCTCTGATTCTTCGGCAAGGGCCGCCGCATCCACCAGAGTCTCACCGCCCAAAAGGTGCTGTTCATCGGAGAGGATATAGCTGATCCAGCACGGCTGAGCTATACGGCGGCACGCTTTGAGCGCCTCGCGGGATTCATCGAGACGGCCCATTGTCTCCAGAAGAATCAGATCAACACCTGCATCAGAAAGCCAGCTTGCCATCTGGGCGAATTCACCATCAGCCGACTCATCGCCGGGATAGAGCTGGGGTGAATAACAATCTTCCAGCGGAGCGATGGACCCGGCCACGAAAATGCCGCTGCCTGCCGCTGCCCGCGCCAGCTTCACTGCCCGGCCCGTTGCCTCCCGCGCCCGTTCTTGCGCTTCATCCTCGTCAGCGGTGATCTTCAGGAAAGTGCGCGGTGTCGTACGGAATGTATCGGTAATGATAAGCTCGGTGCCAGCTGCGACATACTCCCGGTGGATTTCGCGCACAGCGGCCGGATTCTCCTCAACTGCAACCGCCGACCAGAGTGGGAGTGACGACTCTATGCCGCGCCGGATTAGCTCCGTCCCCATGGCGCCGTCCATCAGCAGCGGCGGACCAACCGCAAGCCGTTCGGAGAGACTCACTTTTCCATTCCGTAGAACCACATCATAAGACGGGTAAAAGCCCTGGGGAAGTGCCGCACCATGGCGTACATGAACTTTGTATCGGTCGACACCAGAATCAGGAAGCGGCCTTTGCTCATCCCCGCTATGAGCCTGTCCACGACCTTATCAACCTCCATTATCTTGAACTTGTGAAACCAGTCGGCGTGGCTTTCCAGATGATCGTCCACCATGGGCGTATGTACTGCCGGCGGCGCCGCCACAGACATCTGAATGCCGTACTTTTTTACTTCGTGCCGCAGTGCGTCCGAAAAACCGGTGAGAGCAAACTTGCTGGCGCCGTAGGAAACGTAGGTCGGCAGCCCCTTGAGTCCGGACATGGATGAGATGCTCACGATATAGCCGCTCTCCTGGCTCTTCATAAGAGGCAGGACGTTGCGCACAAACTCTACCGCGCCGAGGTAGTTGACTTCAATATGCTGGCGAATTCTCTCCGGGGGCGTCTCTTCAAAAGTCATCGGACCAGCCACACCGGCACAATTGGCCATGATGTCTACGCCGCCCAGTTCATCCACCGCCGTCTGCACAACAGCAGCCACATCCTCCGGACTGGTCACATCAGCGGTCGCCACCACCGCCTGTCCTCCCTTCACACGAATCTCCTGAGCAACTTTTTCCAGTTCTCCCTTCCGCCGCGCCGATAGAACAACCTTCACTCCCAGCTCAGCAAACCGCAATGCAATTCCCCTCCCTATGCCGCTCGAGGCCCCGGTTACGATGGCGCGCTTGCCGTCAAATCGGTATGACATTTTATTCAGTCTCCTTAATTGTCAATCAGAGTTTCTCAATCATCTTTGAGGATACCAAAGCTATAGTGATCGACTCTTTCTCCTCCGATCTCCAGATAGCCCCGCTTCGTCCCTTCCAAGTGATAGCCGTTCTTTTCCAGCACACGCTGTGAAGCCGGATTGTGAACCGAACACTCTGCCTCGATCCGTTCAGTATCCGATAGCGTAAAGATCATCCGCGTCAGTTCCGCCACAGCCGAAGAGCCGTAGCCGCGGCCCCAGAACTGTTTCGAAATGGTGTAACCGATACGGCCAATCCGATGCTCAGGATCGAGCTTATCGAATGAAACTACGCCCACCGGGCTGTCGGTACTTTCATCTATTACCACCCACTTATACTCTCGGTGTACTAAACTGCTGAGATCTGTTTCAGTGTAGCGGCCCAACTCCTGCCGCAGTTGCAGCAGACGACGCGCCTTAAGCGGCTGATGCTGACGTGCCTCGGGCTGTGACAGGAGCGCCTCCCAGAACTCGATGTCCTCATCATCAATGAACTTCAGCCTTACGGCGGGGAGCGACGGCTCAGTCACGGCAGTTGATGAAAAACATTCTTGCGACTTTATGAGATACGCGTTCCATCGGGCACCTCTGAATCCAGCTGCAAAAGGACGACGCCCGCTTCTTCGGGAGATGCGCCGAGAACCAGAACTTCGGACTTGAATCCGGCAATCCGTTTGGGAGCAAAGTTCACCACCGCCAACACCTGCCGCCCCAGAAGGTCTCGCTTACGATAGAGATCGGTGATCTGGGCGCTGGACCGTTTCGTCCCGAGGGAACCAAGATCGATGGTGAGCTTATAGGCGGGACGCCTCGCTTCAGAAAAGTCTTTAACCTTAATGATAGTCCCCAGCCGGATATCGATCTTTGTGAAATCAAGAATTTCTATCATTGTCTTTGCCGCCATTCTTTATCCCAGCGGTAACTTAACACCGGCGGTGGGAAGTTGAAGCATCACTATAACTTGGGATGTGAAGCGGTGATCGCCACATCAAAAAGTCCTTCGCATCTTGGACGCGTAAAGTTTCGAAGCGACCCTCTGAGAAGAATCATTCTAACTGGGAGAATAGACTTCTCCTCTTTGTGTTTCTCCCCTTCAGGGGAGAGAAGATCCAGTTCGCCAGTTCATTGATAACGCCACCCATCTGTCAATCCGAGGACTAAAAGTCCGCCGTTTATTTGGCGGAAGGGACGACCGTCGCAGACTCTTCGAGAGGAATCTATACTAATGCACGGGGATCTGTCTTCTTGGTCGGTCCCCATTGTGGAGGGTACATCCCTCTCGCTTCGGCTTCGCCTTCGATTATGATTCAAACATAGCCGTTATATTCAATCCACTGTCGATACCGATCATCTGAAAAGATTAACATTCTTCCAACCACGCTTCCTCTGGCGTACTGTCAGATAATTCTCTAAACTCTCTTTCTCATGGTACGCAACGCCCCGCCAGCCGAAATGAAACGCGTCATCGGTCTCCTCGATATCACAATGATCAGTGTAGGCGCCATCCTTGCATCGGGTATTTTTCTGGTGCCGGCCACTATCGCCCTGCACATTCAGTCGCCATCGCTTACGCTGATGCTCTGGATGGGCGGAGGTATTATCTCTCTGTTCGGCGCCCTTTCTATCGCTGAACTGGGCGCAGCGATGCCCCGCTCGGGCGGACAGTACGTTTACCTGACGGAAGCTTACGGACCCATCTGGGGATTCCTCTACGGCTGGTCAGCACTCAGCGTCATTAACACAGCCTCAATTGCTGCTGTTGGCGTCGCCTTTGCGGAATACTTCAGCTACTTTACGCCGCTCACCTCAAGTAGCGTTCAAGTGGTGGCTGTAGCATCAGTCGTGGTCTTGACAGCCGTAAATGTCATCGGCGTCAGAACGGGCATCTGGACACAGAACATCCTCACATTTATCAAAGTGGGCATCTTCGGTGGCATCATTATTCTCGGACTGGTATTGCCGGGAGGTGAGATGCGCCACCTTTCGGGAGGAGCCAAATTTGTCCCTTCATTCGGTTCTATTGGACTGGCCATGATTGCTATTCTCTGGACATACGACGCGTGGATCGAAATCAGCTATGTTGCCGGTGAGGTGAAGAACCCCGGCCGAAATATTCCCCTCGCTTCGCTTCTGTCCATGGTTGCTATTATTGCCATTTACGGTCTCGCCAATTTCGTTTTCATCTATGCCTTGTCAATGGAGAAGATGGCCTCTTCAACACTGGTGGCTTCAGACGCTGCTGAAGTCTTCCTCGGTCCGGCGGGGGCGTCCCTCATAGCTATAGCAATCCTAATTTCCACGCTTGGCGCTAACAACGCCAACATTCTCACAAGCGCCCGCATCACCTACGCCATGGCGCGCGAGAAACGATTCATCCGTGCTACGGCGGCGGTCCACTCCAGATTCAAGACGCCTGCCAACGCTCTGATTCTTCAAGGAGTGTGGGCTGCCATTCTCACCTTTACAGGATCGTATGATCAGCTCATCACCTACATGATTTTCGCCTCCTGGATTTTCTACGGTATGTCCGCCGGTGCGGTCATTATTCTAAGGAAGAAGCGCCCCGATCTGGAGCGACCGTACCGTGTCTGGGGATACCCGTGGGTGCCTGTTATCTTCATCATTTTCGCACTGTGGCTCACAGCCAATACAATCTTGGAAGCTCCCCGGGATGCGACCATCGGTGCAGGATTGATTCTTCTGGGACTCCCTGCCTATTTTTACTGGAATGCAAAACGCTGAGTGTATGACGAAGACAGTCAAACTGATATCAGAAGCCGTTGATTCACTCAGAGATGATATGGTCCGCTGCTGCCAGAAGCTAATCCAGACGCCAAGCCTGCCGGATGAGGAACATGAAGTCCAGGAACTTGTGTGCCACAAACTCAAATCGTTGGGACTGGAGGTGGACACCTTCCGATGCCAGTTCAACGAACTGAGCAGCCACCCCGCGTTCTGTGACGACGGTTTCTCCCCCGACTCCCGCAGCGATGTTGTGGCTCTCTGGAAAGGCTGCGATGGTGAGGCCGGCCGATCACTCATCCTGAACGGGCATGTGGATGTTGTGAGCGTCGGCGACCCATCACTCTGGAACGACTCGCCCTGGAGCGGAGCAATCAAAGA
>DCAL01000067.1:0-254 GCA_002311975.1 Fidelibacterota bacterium UBA1134
GATGACCGCGGAGAGAACGACCAGCCAATCACAGATGAATCGACCGTACCGGAATACAACGGTCAGGGAAATTCCGGCTACACTTTTGCCGAAGCCTTTTCCGACGCTCGTTTCCGATTAGGTCTCGGAAAAGTGTTCGTCTGGAACAGCATGGAGTTCACCACCGATTTGGCAGAAGAACAGCCGGCAGATTCCATCACCGGAGATCTGGCATCGGTCGACTCTATCGATCTGCTGGCGAAGAACAGTCCCCA
>DCAL01000067.1:327-719 GCA_002311975.1 Fidelibacterota bacterium UBA1134
CCGGAATAACAAAGTCGTAACCTGAGAGGCGCGTAACCCTCCTCACCGCTTCCCACTGGTTACACAACAGCCGGACCGCTCGCCCGCAAAATCTTGAGACTCTCGTGCGGAGTCCCGCGGGCGGGTGTTTTCGGCTTCCTCTCACAACAGGCGAGGTCAATCCCACCCTCTCCAGCCAAGGGCTCCAACCCTTGTGACAAATAAATCCCCACTTAGCGTGTTGTGTACCTCAAATGTCTTACATTAACACTGTAAATAGCGAAATAATTTAATGACCAAAACAGCTACCGTTAATATCCGGACACCCGAGGAGGTTAAGAAGAGAGCGGAAAGTATATTCCGTCAAGTCGGTCTAAACATGTCAACAGCAATTAATCTGTTCTTACGTCACG
>DCAL01000067.1:989-1495 GCA_002311975.1 Fidelibacterota bacterium UBA1134
GGAGTGCCATCTTTCAGCGGATTGGCTGTTGATCTGGCGCGAAACTGAAGATGGATTATACCTATTGAGAACCGGCACACACAGCGACCTTTTCTAAGCTATGAATTCATCTCATCCAAGTAGGCGAATTGGAGGAAATATGGCGCACGGCCTCCTCGCTCGAAATCAGGAGACTTGGAGCGAGGGTCCCTCTATTTTTTCCACCCCACCCAGCCGGGACCTCTAACAACCCGCCCCGGCGTGGTGCCGGTGTGCTCCCCACCATTCAGGACATGCCCACCGTTTACAAAGACGTGATGAACACCTGTAGAGTATTGATGGGGATTCTCAAAGGTCGCGTGATCCTGAATGCTGTCCGGATCGAAGACTACCACATCGGCGTAGTAGCCTTCTCTCAGAAATCCCCGCTGGCGGATCTTCAAATTCGTTGCCGGAAGTCCTGACAGTCTGTAGACAGCCTCGTGCAGCGGAATCACCTTTTCATCCCTCACATATTTCCCTAACAG
>DCAL01000067.1:1622-1939 GCA_002311975.1 Fidelibacterota bacterium UBA1134
CTTTTTCACATTTTCCTCGGACATAAGAAAGTAAATCACGTCCACACGGCTACCGTCTTCAATCACCAGATCCATGGCTGTCTCCTCCGGCGGCGTACCGCGCATATGCGCAACCTCAGCCAGTGTCTTCCCTATGTACCCCCTCAGCTCCGGATTCTTAAAGCCGCCGAACAGTACATTGTCATATCCCGCAAGGAGTCCGAGGTTTTCCCAGTCGTCTGCATCTTCCTGCATCTCAGCCTTAACGCGTGCGCGGATTTCGGGACTCTTAAGCCGCTCGGTCCACTTTTCGTATCCCCCCTCCTGCACCCACGGCG
>DCAL01000067.1:2009-2382 GCA_002311975.1 Fidelibacterota bacterium UBA1134
CCGAATCCATTTTTGCAATGGCCAAATCCATCTTGTAGTGGTTCTGTTTCCCGCCGGCTTTCAGGTGATATACCTCAGCCGGGATATTCGCCTCATCAGCGATTAGTATCAGCTCGTCCAACGCCTCTAGCAGGCGGTTACTCTCACTCCGCATATGGGAGATATACATGCCGCCGTAGTTGGATGCCACTTTACAAAGTTCGATTAGTTCTTCTGTTGAGGAATAAAAAGCTGGAGCATAGATAAGGGATGAACCGATACCCATGGCTCCTTCTTCCATCCCCTCCTGGACCAAAACCCTCATATTCTCCATCTCTACATCCGTAGGCGCCCTGTCCTCATAACCCACTTGGTGAATGCGCAGTGTAGTGGC
>DCAL01000067.1:2475-3998 GCA_002311975.1 Fidelibacterota bacterium UBA1134
CCAATGAAAGAAGCCACGTTGGGAGAAACACCCTTTGTCTCCAGGAATTCCAGATATTCGCCCAAAGTTGTCCATTCAATATCGTATTTCAAGTCGCTTTGACTCTCTTCCTCCGCCTTCTTCATTGATTCACTCAGAGGGCCCATTGACCGCCCCTCTCCAAAAACTTCCAGCGTCACCCCCTGCCGGATGTCGCTCTGAGACTTCCCATCAGCAATGAGCGATTCGGTGGCCCAGCTGAGCATGTTGATGAATCCCGGCGTCACGGCCATGCCGGTGGCGTCAATCTCTGTCGCCCCTTCAGTGGCAAGGTCAGGCCCGATGCGGGCAATGCGATCACCGGAAATAGCCACATCCGCGATGACGCCGTCTGAACCCGAACCGTCATAGACCGTTCCATTCCTGATAACCACGTCGTATGAAATGGAACTGTCCGGAGTGATAGCGGCCGGCGGCTGACAACTCCAGAAAAAAACTGCCGAGAGAGAGAAAACTGACAGACGTTTCATAGTTGATTCCTCCTTCAAACGATAAAACTCACTTCTCATTGATGAACAGAGATTCTATGGCAATTCCAGTGGGGCGTTCGTTGACGTAACTGAGCCCCAGGAAAGCGGCGACGGACGCGGCAATTTGATTAGAATAAATCGCCGGATGATTTTTCAATTCTCCGGTGGAGGGCTTGTCCGGCCCCACAACCGCAATCCACACCTCATCTGCCCCTTCCACTTCATCGCCGTGATTGCGCCAGTTGTCCAGCGGTTGTTCTCCCCGTCCGTGATCGGTGGTGATTATCAATGTGGTGCGACCTCTGTATTGGCGATTCGACTGCAGCCATGACCAGATGTTTGAAAGGTAGGCGTCAGTTTTATGGGCCGAACGGAGATAATGGCCGTACTTCCCTTCGTGGGCGTAGTCATCGGTCTCGTCGAAGGCGATGTAGAGAAGTCGCGGGCGATTCTGTTTCAAATAATGGAACGCAAGGTGATAGGTTATGGCGTCCCATCTGACTGAACCCCACGGCCGCGGGATCTGCTTCTGCAGTTCGTACAGGACTTCCTCCGTTTCAGACAATTCAATCCCCTCCGGCACTCCGTTACCGACACTCACGGGAATACCGCTCCGCTTGCTGTTGATGATATAGGGGAACACGTCCCACGAGCAGAACGCAGCCACCTTGCCGCGGAAGCAAGAATGATCATTTACAAACTCAAGCACCGTCCGGTTAGGATTCCACCGCTTGGCGTTGCTGTCCATGGTGGTATCAACATATCCGACCAGGATTTCACCAGAGCCGGAATAGGAGAACAGGAGAGGATTTTTGAGGTATGCCTCACTCCCCTTCTTCCTCTATCTCCATGCTTTCCAGATACTGCTGCACTTTCACGATATCGCTCTTGCTGGTGAGATCAGGAACCTCGTCCGCCATAGGAATAGTGTAAACGGCGCGAGGATATTTTTCTATCATCATCTTAACGGCTGTCGGCAGTTCCTTCTCGTGCCGCTCAGGATGGAGGGGGCAA
>DCAL01000067.1:4033-10587 GCA_002311975.1 Fidelibacterota bacterium UBA1134
CAAGCCTCCAGTTCGGGGAGGATTGCGTCCCTGTCGAGACGAAATATGTTCATGCTGACGCCGATCCTTCCGGCATCATCTCTGGCCTTTTCTACCTGCTCTGCATTCGGCTTCTCCACGATTTCGGTCAGAAATCCTTCATCATCTTTCCAAATGACGGCAAATGCGTTCACCCGCTCCGGCTCCACTCCCAAAGCGTCGCGGTCATAGTCTATCATTGAGTTCTGGTGGTCATCTTTCAGAAGCGCCTCCAGAGAAAATACCGAATAGAGATTATCACTATTGCAGATTGTGAACTTTTGACCATTCCAATCACTGCGGGACTTGAGTCCCTGCAAGACGGCGTCGGCGGTGCCGAGAGGTTTGGAACGCCTTTCAGGAATCGTCTGCCTTGCAAAACTTAGCTTCAGTCCCCAGACGTTCCGGTCGCGGTAGTACGGCTCGGTGACCTCGTCATGTTCATTAAGAACGAGTACCACATCTTCGTATCGCGCGGCGGCGGCGTTAAACAGGAGATAGTCCAGAAACGGGCGGCCCCCTTCACCGACACTGATCATCGCCTTGGGTTGCATGTTCGCCTCCCGCACCAACTTCTTGCTGAGACTCGCCTCTCCCGTTGCGGATCTTTTCATGCGCGAGGAAATCCCAGCCGCCAGAATCATCAAGTTTCTATCCATCTGTGCTCAACCCCTCATCCACATGGACGGTATAAGCCTTCCCTCCAACCCTCTCAATCGCTTCCGCCACCTTTTCGGGATTGTCAGGTGCATAGGCGAACATACAACCTCCACCGCCGGAACCGTTAATCTT
Organism: Fidelibacterota bacterium UBA1134; assembly: GCA_002311975.1. Taxonomy (GTDB): domain Bacteria; phylum Fidelibacterota; class Marinisomatia; order Marinisomatales; family S15-B10; genus UBA2146. Next base: position 4,844 of record DCAL01000067.1, read on the forward strand.
CCCGCCCAACGCTCCCGCACTGTCGGCAGCCTTCAGCATCGTCTCAATCATGGTAGTGGAGACATCCAGCGCATCCCTCAGAATCGCGTGCTGGCGATTCAAAAAATCACCCAGTTCGTCATCGTCAAAGTCCGCATCTTGCAGCATGGCCAATCCACTATGGGTAAGATCACGATTTCTCAGCGTCTCAGACAATAGATGTTTCTCTTCCACTGACAGATCTCTCATTCCGGCGATATCATCAGCCGTTGACGCACTCAGGGAAAAATCCCGGTGCATATCTCTGATCTTGAGAGTTATATCTAGAACTCTTTCTTTAGATTTTCCCAAGAGGACCTGCGTATCCTTCTCTTCGAGAGAATCTCCTAAGACGAAAGTACCCAGCCGGCAAGCAAGCCTCTCCACACTCACCTCAGGCTCGGATTCGAGATAGATGACACCTCCCAAGGCGGAAACATACTGGTCCATCATCCCTCCTGCCTCACGGAATTCCACTACTTCCGCGCGGTAGGCCAGATCGGCAATCATCTCGGGATCGAGGTCTGCCTTCTGATCACTCATGCGGGCAAGGAAGTTGATCCATGATACGACCATGGCGGAAGAGCTTGCTGTTCCGGCCTGAATGGGAATATCACCGTTCACACTACAGTCGAAACCGGCCGAAAATGTAAAGCCGTCCTTCCGCATGACGTTGATGGCGCTTCTGAAGTAGTCCGCCTTCTTCTCATAGACGAGGTCTCCCTTAATGGAGAAAGTCTCGTTCTCATCCATGTCGGGAAGATCGATGGAGACAGTCATGTCATCGCGGTGGGAACCTTCGATTGTCAGGCGAAGCGAGATAGCGGCGGCGATGACGGGCAGACCGAGATAATCCTGATGCTCACCGAAAAGGCAGATGCGGCCGGGCGAAGAGACTATCAAGATCTATTCCAGACTTTGAACAGACCGACGGAAGCGACAGTCGCCAGCCCCATGAGAAAAACTCCCGAGGAGGATCCGTAGATGAGGTGACCGGTACCCAGCAGGAAACCATAAACCGCCACGCATCCAAGTATCATGGAGAGGATTCCGCGGGGGACGGGCCACGGCTGACTATCACTGCCGGGGAATCTCTTCCAGCCGGGTCCGCCGGGATTAACCTTGTGCACAAACTTTTGCAGTGTCTCATCACTGTCCGGGCGAGTGAAGAAAGTGGCGACGATCCAGACAGTGGTGGTGAGGACGGCACCGATGACTATCTTCTGCCACGATGCCAGAGGATACAGACCCAAGCCGTCGTGCACGAAATTGAAGTAGCTCGCAATGATGAGTGAACTGACCATAGCCACGATCTCTGTGTAGGCGTTGATCCGCCACCAGAACCAGCGCAAAATATAGATGAGACCTGTCCCCGCGCCCAACAGTAAAAGTAGCGAAAATGCTTGCGCTGCGCTGGTCAGAATCAGTCCCAGACCTGCGCCCAGAATGACTGATATGACGGTGAACATCCGGCCGGCCCAGACCAGTTCCTTTTCGCCGGCTTGCGGTTTTACGAAGCGGTGATAAAAGTCGTTCACCAGATAACTGGCGCCCAGATTCAGTTGAGTGGACATGGTACTCATGAAGGCGGCGATGAGCGACGCGGCCACCATGCCGAGAAGTCCCGATGGCAAAAGGGTCAGCATGGCAGGATAAGCCACATCGTGCCCCAGTTTGTCCGATGGCAGATTTGGGAATGCGGATTGCAGGTCTTTGAGTTCCGGAAAGATAACCAAAGATGCCAAAGCGATTAGTATCCAGGGCCAGGGGCGCAGGGCATAGTGAGCCACATTAAATAAAAACGTTGCTCCCACGGCATTCCTCTCATCCTTGGCTGAAAACATCCTCTGGGCGATGTACCCGCCGCCTCCGGGCTCAGCGCCAGGATAATAGCTGGCCCACCACTGCACCGCCAGCGGCACCAGCAAAAGGGGCACCCAGATGTCCGGATTGGAAAGATCTGGGATCAGCGTCAGCCTGTCCACCACGTTCTCGTTTGTGAGGAGATTGGCAAGTCCTCCCACCTGTTCCAAACCGAGCAGATAGATGCACGCCCAGATCGATCCTATCATAGCCAAGGCAAACTGAACAAAATCGGTGATGATGATCGCCTTCAGACCTCCCAGAGTACTATAGGCTAACGTGACAGAACATGCGATGGTGAGGGTCACCCAGCCGGGCCATCCCAGAACGATCTCGCCGAATTTGATTGCCGCCAGACTGACCGATCCCATCACCAGCACATTGAAGATCAATCCGAGATAGAGCGCACGGAATCCCCGCAGGAAAGCCGCCGCCCGGCCGCTGTAGCGGAGTTCATAGAATTCAACATCGGTGAGCACACCGGAACGCCTCCACAGATTTGCATAGACAAATACCGTCAGCATTCCTGTCAGCAGAAACGCCCACCAGACCCAGTTACCGCTGACTCCGTTCTGCCGCACAAGATCTGTCACAAGATTAGGTGTGTCCGTGGAAAAGGTAGTGGCTACCATGCTCACACCCAGCAGCCACCACGGCATGTTGCGCCCGGCCAGAAAAAAGGATTGAGTATCCCGGCCGGCTCTCTTTGACGCCCAGATCCCCACCGTTAGGGAGAGGACGAAATAGGCAAAGACGATGATCCAGTCGATGGTTGAGAGCGTCATGTTTTATATGTCATCTGCGAGGGCAAAGATAGGACCGTTGGTCTCCCACTTTCCGCGGGTGAAGTCAGGGAATTTCACAGATGAACTGCCGCTGGCGATGGACTGTTCAGAGAGCGGACTAATGACACTCATAGAGACAGCATCATAGACATCGATGGGCGGAGGCGCATCTCTCCTTACCGACTCAAGAAACGCCCTTACGATGAAGAAATCCATACCGCCGTGACCGGCGCCGGCAGCCTGACCCTCGAAGCGCTTCCAGAGGGGATGATCGTACTTTTCGAGATACGGCGCCGCCGGTTCCCATCTGTGTTCTTCCGGACTAATGCCTTCCATATAGATGGAGTCGTTATCCACCATCCACAACCCTTTCGTCCCCTGAACACGGAAATTGAGAGAATAGGGACGGGGAGAATTGGTGTCGTGGCTCACTACCACGGTCTGCCCGCCGGCACACTTGATGACCGTCGTCACGACGTCACCGAGCTTGAACTTGATTCCGGCGTTGGGATGGTCTTCGCCCGCCTGATCCACAATGTATTTGTGTAAGCCTCGCGTCTGAGTGGCGGTTGATGTAAGATGGACAAATCGGTTGCCGCGGTTGATATCCAGCATTGTTGAGACGGGACCGGCGCCGTGCGTAGGGTAGAGATCACCGTTCCTGTTGACGGAATGATTCGTTCTCCACCTGGCCTCGCTGAATCCTTTTTCACCGAACTCCACACCACCGCCGTAAGGTTGTTTGCCATCGTTGAACTTGACGTGACGCAGATCATGCTGGTAACCACACTGACAGTGGAGGAGTTCACCAAACAGTCGTTTCCTGACCATGTTAAGGACCGCCATAACATCGCGGCGGTAGCAGACATTCTCCAGGATCATACAGAATTTTCCCGTCCGCTCTGACGTGTCCACGAGATTCCAGCAATCCTCCACCGTCAGTGCTGCGGGGACTTCCACGCCCACATGCATCCCCGCCTCCATGGCAGCCAAGGCCATAGGCGCATGCCATTCCCACGGCGTGGCGATAATGATCCCATCCAGATCTTCCCGCTCAACCATATTGAGATAATCCTCAGGCCCCTTGCGGTAGATCGCAGGCTTTTTGCGTCCGGCTTCTTGATAAACCTTCAGCGCCATGCCGATCATCCCTTCGTCTATATCACAGATGGCGGATATCTCCACATCTCTGCGTCTCAAGGCGAGCTGGATGTGCCATTGACCTCTCAATCCTGTGCCGATAACACCGATACGCACCCTCTCACTCTTCAGCGATCCGCGCAAGAGACCTACCGGCAGGATCGCGGCTCCCACGGCGACAGTTGACGTAGATTTCACAAATTCACGTCTGCTGATTCTACTCATCTTCTTGTTACCCCCAAACTGAGGTTGTTAAACTAATCTCGATTCCGGAAAGTCAGTGCAGCCACAGCCGCTCCGGCAAGATTGTAAATCAGGTCTTTCTTACTGAAGAATCCTCTCGGCCTGCGGCTGTCCATAATCTCTTTGACCAATCCCAACAGAATTCCGCTGGAGAGAGAAATCGCCATGGCAGATTCGGCAGGCAGATCACTGTTCTGCGCCATGAGACTGTATGAACCACCGACCCATGCATAACTTAGCACGAAATGGTACACTTTATCCTTAGAAAACCATGAATCGACAACGGACATCACGGCTGAAGTGTCATCTAGAATGCTTGCAGTTGTGTCGGCAGGCTGGGCCTCACCTACATTCAGGCTGAAGATGAAAACTGCGAGCGCAGCTGTCTGCCAGCCATGAGACTTTGCCGAGGCCATTTTCTGCTTCATAACGGGGAAACTAAAATACAAAGAAGGGAGAGTTAATTCACCTATGAATTCGGAGCGACAACAGCTACCGGGACTGCCTCCTCTCCCCTGTGCAGATCAGGGGAATACCATCGATGAGATCCGGCAAGTGGATCGCCTCATTCAAGCGGAGCCTGCCCTTCATAGTGGAACGTAGAGGTGCTCGCTCCCCGTACATCTGTTTCTCCACTTGTGTTGGTTTTTCGCGTCTCAGTATGTGGTGGCGCCAAATAAGCAGGGTGCTTCTTTACCGAGTTGTCAATCACACTTTTCTGGGGAATACCTTATGATTGTTGCGCGCGGACGTACATATCCATCAGATTTTGTATCATCTTTTGGTATGGTGAATGAAGTTCCTTTCCTTTAGATCTAAAATAATTCAAAGCAAAAGCAGAAATCTCCAAGGTGATCTTTTTTGATCTCTTCTTTTACATCAGTGACCGTGGATGATTAATCCACTATCACGCTCACCCTGTTGGTTCCCAATGTGTCCGCAATCTGGGAACTCAACCGTACGTTAACCGTGATCCTGTTATTTGATGAATTGTCCATAGCACATTAAGTAAGTGCAGGGCCCTATTGATTTAATGAAGGGCTTAAAGTCTCACCCTTGAGTCGATAAGATAGGAACAGGGGAGGAAAGGGTCAAGAAACTTCGGTAGGTTTTCTATTAGAACCAGGCCGATTTGTGATATTGAAAAAAGAATTTTTTCCTACTTTAGCAGTACCATCTTTTTGACCTGCCTGTAATGGGCAGTCTGGATTATGTAGAGATATGTACCTGATGACACCCTTGTAGATGAATTGCTCGATCCGTCCCAACGAATCGTGTAATAACCGGCATACTGTTCACCGTTTACCAATGTTTTTACTTCCTGTCCAAGGATGTTATAGATGGATAGTCTCACTTTCTGGTCTGTCGGTATCTGGTAATTGATGGTGGTCACCGGATTGAACGGGTTGGGATAATTCTGAGACAGATGATATTCCGTAGGAATGGTTTTTATCAGCTCACTTACCTCTTCTTCTACCCATGATGCAGGTCCGTAGAAAACAGTGAACTGTCTCCCCAAATTACTTGTGTTGGTCATCTTAAGTACAAAGGAATTCTTTTGAATTAAGTCGTATTGGTCACCATGACTCTTATCCACCATGACCATTATGTATCCAAGGTCTGTTTTTCCCTCAAGGGAGGTAGTTATTGTCACCTCCTCGTTGTTATCGCTGGGATGCAGGTAACCATGCCATG
>DCAL01000106.1:0-2978 GCA_002311975.1 Fidelibacterota bacterium UBA1134
GCGCCACATGCAGAGGTGACTGTCGCCGGTGCAGGATGTTGCGGAACCGGTCGTCGGCAGATGGACACCCTCGAGTGCGGGACAGGGCTGACACGGTGTCCGTCTGTGCACTTGAGGAACGCTATAACAACTGGCAACAGAGTGCAAGTGGCTGCAAGGAATCAGCTGAAATTTCTTCCTTCACGGCATTGAGCACGACGCACATGCGGGAGAAACCGTGTTTTGAAAGGCGCGCTGCGAAAGGACGTTCCTACGGTGCGCGAAGCCGGTCTCTCCCGCGTTTGAACGGGCAACGATTCGATCAGAAATCCACTTGACCGCTCCCGACAACACGATCTATCCTTTTTGGCCGTCCAGTGATGACGCTCATCTGCCAAGGTGAAAACTATCCTTCGTCTCACATCACAACACCGAACGCGACCCTAAAACCCACATCCCTCACAGATCATCCGTAATGCTTACCTTTAAAACCATCATTCTTTGGATGCACCTGACAACTGTGGCAATTTGGATCGGCGGCATGTTTTTCATGACATTGGTACTGCTGCCCATGCTGCAATGCTCCACGTCCTCCCACAGAGATTTGTCTAGTGTAATCGACGGGGCCGTCAAGCGTTTTCAGACCATCAGTTGGGAGGCCGTCGGAATCATATTACTTACGGGACTTTTCAATCTGATCAATGTCGGGCTTGAACGCGACTTCAACTTCAGCGCGGCATACATACATATTGTGGCAACAAAGTTTTTTCTACTGATCATCATCATAGCCATCCAATCGTTTCAGAGCTACAACCTCTTACCCGGAATGATTTCTCGACTGTCGTCGGGCGACAAATTGCCGGCGAGGACGGACTCTTTCGACAAATTCAGAAAAAGAACCATGCTGCTGTCAATCCCGAAATTGCTGTTGGCCGGATTGGTGATATATCTTGGGTTGAGCCTGGAGTATCGCTAAAGAGAACGTGAGGCAAAGCTTAGGCTGAAGCTGAGGTTATGGTCGCTTTCAGTCCTTCTGACTGAACATATCTCAGATCCGGCACGTCGAGTGACTTGCCCAGGGTTTCTCTGAACATCTCAGACATTCCACTCCGCAGAGCATCCGCATCAGCAAGGAATAGATCCAGGAGATTCCTGGCGTCCCTGACCATATTGCTCCAGGAGTCGTTCTGCGGCCAAACGCCCGCTTCCCTTGCCGCGGCGGGTACCATCTCGAGCCTCAGTTCGAAGAAACTATGGAAGCGTTCCAAGGCTCTGAATTCTTCCTCGGTGAAACCCTCAGCGAATCTGACAACCGCTCTCTCCGAGATGTCGCCCTTCAAGCCGCCGTCGAGATAACGTATCCCCGGCAAATAAACCTCGTCGAACCAGACTCGGGCTAGCTTGAAGCCCAGTTTTTCTGGTGCGATGAACCTGTGGCACGCCTTCAGACTTTCCTCCGAGGTGAAAAACAGGAGGAAAACGAGAACGTGTTCCCTGGTTTTTTCTGTCTCCGTCGCCATCTTGTCTACTCGACCAGATCTGGGTAAGGAACTTCCGGAGAATAGTCGAAATCGTCAGCAAGCGCTGCCTTGGTCGCAAAGGCGAAGAGAGTTATCAATCCCCAGGATAATCCCACGACAACCCCCGCGTCAATTATACCCCGCCAGGGCTGGTCGATACGCTGGACAATGATGATCAAGATGATGATTGCCGCGGTGAGCGCGATGATATGGCGCTGTTTGTTCCTGAGTATGTGAAAGTATCCAATACAAAACAGCGGCGCTAGGAGAACATGCAGGGTGCTCGGATGTTTTCGCAGATACCTGCACCTTGCCGCGACCCGAGGCGAGAAGCTGATCTGGAAGCCGCGATATCCCTCCGAATAGGCCATGGACAACGTATTGATCACCAGTGCCGCCCAGTGATACCAGAACAGATCAAACCGGAAGGCCTCTACCGCAACCGGCATCAATCGATAAATTGCAAAGCCGAGCAACAATGCAACCCCCGCAAATCCCCATACTGCTCCCAATAAGCCGACCATTGCTTTATGAAATCAGAAGTCGATTGATGGCATATCTTCCCATTTGGATTCGCCTTGCGGTTTGAAATTGCGCGTGCAAACGAAATTCAGTTCGTGATGATGAAAGTTCAGTTTGAATTTGCCACCGCCAAAATGACTCAGTAGATAATTCATGGGATCGTTGACCAGCGGGGTCATGTCTTTACCATTGTAGCGCGCGAGTCCTTTGAATCGAACCGAGTTTTGCCAGGGTTCCTGCACCAATACCGTTACCGATGATTCACGCAGTGTCTGAAAAAAAGCATCCTGCAGGTCAGCCTGAGATGGATTCTGATTTCCCAGGCGTTCCAGCTCCCTGGTAACGTACTCCTCATAGATTTCCCAGACCCATTCCATACAATATCCGCTTCTCAAAGAACCGGTGAGCTGTTCCCTGCCACGTCGGCGTCTGATTTTAAGCTCGTCTTCGACCACTAAGGGGTGGTCGGAGTCACAACGTGGGAGGACATCAGACAAACCTCAGCCAATCCGTCTCGCCTAGCGCCCCTCCATAATAGTAACGCATAAGATGTGGGAACACGCCAATTTAGTAGTAACGCATAAGATGTGGGACCACGCCAGTTTCCTCATACACCAGGAGTCTCGTCAGGGCGTGGCTGCGAGGCCCGATCCTTCTCCGGTGGCCGTCCAGACGCGGCGCTTTGGCCTGGTTAAGGTCACCGCTAGGCGGCGGAGACGGCTGGACGGCGAGCCACTTGACCGCTTCCGACAAAATTCCGTTTATCTTTCTAGGCGCCCATGGTGGTGGCGATTCCAGAGGTTATGCAAAGCCGAAGGCCTCACCCGCGTTTGGCACTTCGAACCGCAGCTTGCAGTCTGCATTCCAGGTCAATTCTACTCTAATGCGGCACTCATCGATCATACTATCCGGATGACCAACCACATCGAGCATCGCCCGTCCCTCATCTCCTGGAAC
>DCAL01000106.1:2997-10598 GCA_002311975.1 Fidelibacterota bacterium UBA1134
GAACCTCACGAAAATGTGCAACCTGCGGTGTCCACACTGTTATCTGGACGCCGGCAAGAAGGCGGAGGATGAGCTCACCACCGTTGAATGCTTCGCGCTAATTGACGAGATGAAGGCGCTGGGAACGGAAATGCTGATTCTTACAGGTGGGGAGCCGCTCTTGCGAAAAGATATCCATGATATCGCAACGTACGCTTCCGAATCGGGCATCTGGGTTGTCATGGGAACGAACGGCGTTCTGATTACCGACAAAATCGTGCAGAAAATGTTGGAATGTGGGGTGAAGGGTGTGGGCATCAGCATCGATTCACTGGATCCGGAGAAGCACGATGGATTTCGTGGGGGACCGAAATCGTGGGAATACTCCGTCCGGGCATTGGAAATCTGTCGTGCCCACGGTTTGGAAGTTCTGGTGCAAACGACGATCACGGAAGCGAACTATGACGAGATTCCCCAGCTGATTGACTTCGCGAGAGATAAGGGAGCGTGGTCGTTCAATCTCTATTTCCTTGTCCAGACGGGCCGCGGCCAGAAAATGAACGATCTGTCTCCACAGCGAACCGAGGCGATGCTCACGAACCTGGCTGAGATGCAGAGCAAGTATCGGCCAATGCTGGTGCGCTCCAAGTGTGCACCGCACTTCAAGCGCATTGCCTTTGAGAGAGCACTCGGGGGTCTGGAGAGCGGTGGGTGCATGGCGGGCACTCAGTATGGGCGGATCACACCTGAAGGAAACGTGACGCCATGCCCGTACATGACTGTCGTGGCTGGCAACATCAGAGAAAACAGCTTCACGGAGATCTGGCAGACCGCTCCGATTCTTCAGCAGTTGAGGGATCTCAATCAGCTCAAAGGTCGCTGCGGAGACTGTGAGTTCAAAGAGCTTTGCGGCGGCTGTCGCTGTCGGGCCTACGCTGCCTATGGCGACTGTCTGCAAGAGGATCCAGCCTGTACGTACCAGCCATCTGGCCAGCCCCTGCCGTCCGAGAAAATAACCTGGAGTTCGGCGGCCGAGTCACGTCTGGAGCGCATCCCCATTGCCTTTATCCGTGAGAAGGTCAAGAAGGGAGTCGAGGCGTATGCTCAGCGTACTGGGGCTGTTGTCATCACCGCAGATCTGATGAAGATGGCTACAGCCGGAATGGAACGTCCGGCGGCTTTTCAGAAGATGCCCTCTTTTGTCGAGGTCGATAGAGAAAGAGAGCCCGACCTGAAGAGACTGATTTGAATCAAGCACTCCTGCCTGTCCTGTTCGCCGCAGGCAGGTGGCAGTCGGAGTGCACACGGATTGTTCGCGGTTCTCATGTGGCCGGAGTTGTCCTGGAAACGCACTGAGCACAGATTCTTATCCAAGGAAAGTCATGATTGAATCAGAAACAGCAGCGTTGATGAAACAAGTGCAGAGTTCACATCAGAGACCATTCAGCAGGATCCGGCTGAGTTTAGAAGGAAATACAAGGGATTACTGCAGATGTGGAGAGTGCGCTGAGGCGTCATGCCCGTAATCCTCAGATGTTCGCTTGATCGAAAATAGGGGCTCTCGTATACTGTTTGCCGTCCTCGGCAGGCTTTCATCACATGCAACCCAGCAACTCAAAACCTCAATGGAACGAGCTCGAGTTCGTCAGCTGGAAAGAGTTCATGCAGATGGCTCCCTCTATCATCCAGCTGGAAATATCCCGGATCGGAAGCGTAATCAATGCCCCGGCTACGAACCTCGACATTCGCAACGTGTTGGTGAGGGCCCGGTTTGAGCTGAGAGAATTCCAGGAGTGTCTACAGCTGGCAGACGGGCCGCCGCTGGGAGACCCCTGTGTCGCACATCTTCGAACTTCGATCCTCAGTCTTTCGATCAGAAATCAGATACGAGACAAAGAAACGACGATTACCTTGGACTACGTTTTTGACAGATTGATCTCCATGCTGGAGAGGATTGATCTGATATTCCAGGCCGACTAGAGAATTTCAGGATGTCTCCGCTCTCCCTGTGCCTTATTCGGGCCGAGCGTGGTATCTCGACTATACATCTCTAAAAGTTCTGATAGCTGACATTTCGCCCAGCAACTCATCTGGAGGACAAATAAATGTTCAAGAAAATCTACGTCCCTCTTGATAACTCTGACCACTCCTCGACGAGCGCGGAGCTAGCCATCGCTCTGGCCAAGAGCTTTGACTCAGAGTTGGTGGGTTGCCATGCCTATGCTGCGAGGATGCACGACATCCGCTTCAGACAGATGGAGTTTACGCTGCCTTCCGAATACCAGGTGGAAGAGGAGATGGAGAAGCAGCGAAACATTCACGACACGCTGATCACGATGGGATTGGAGCTTATCTCGGATTCCTACTTGAAGGTCATGAAGGACCGATGCGAGACCGAGAAGCTTCCCTTCGAAGAAAAAATGATGGACGGAAGGAATTTCAAAGTCCTTGTTGATGACATCAACGACAGCGACTACGACCTGGTGATCATCGGTGCGCTGGGGCTTGGCGCGGTGCGGGATAGTGTCATCGGAAGTGTCTGTGAAAGGGTGATCAGAAGAACAAAAACCGACACACTGGTGATTAAGAATATCTCTCCGATGGAAGATCAACTCAGAGTAAACGGCAATGGAGAGGTCAAGCACGAGCTTGGCAATGGAGGCAATATCGTTGTCTGCGTCGACGGTAGCCCTGAATCCTTTGCCGGGCTGAGATCGGCCATCTCCCTCGGAAAGGCAGTAAACAAAGAAGTGGAGGCCATCGCCGTTTATGATCCCTATCTGCACTATACGATGTTCAACAGCATCGTAGGTGTCTTGACCGAGAAGGCATCGAAGGTTTTCAAATTCAAAGAGCAAGAGCAGCTTCACGAAGATGTGATCGACACGGGCCTGGCAAAGATCTATCACTCCCACCTGGAAGTAGCCCGAAAGATCGCCAAGGAAGACGATGTCGACTTGAAGATAACCCTTCTCGATGGCAAGGCCTTTGAGAAGATCATCCAGTATGTACGCCGTGAGAGACCGTGGCTGCTGGTTATTGGACGGATTGGCGTGCACAGTGATGAGGAAATGGATGTTGGCAGCAATACCGAAAACCTCCTTCGGTTGGCGCCCTGCAATATCTTGCTTTCCAGCAAGAGGTTCGTCCCGGCCATCGATGTCCAGGCGGAGGAATCGATGACGTGGACCGAAGAGGCAACAGCAGTCTTGAATACGGCTCCGGACGGAGTGAGAGGCATCGCCCGGACGACCATACACAGATGGGCAATGGAGCGGGGGCATTCGGTCATAACCAGAAAAGTGATTGAGAATTCAATGGCGAGCATATTGCCCGAAAAAGCGATGAGGGCTATGGGGATCATCGCCGAGGAAGTCGCCATCGACAAAGGGAACCTCCTTGAATCATTGACCTACATCTGTCGCGAGTGCGGCTATGCCGCTCGCGATGTAGAACCGGTTGTCTGCCCGATCTGTAATGGCCCGGCTGAAGGATTCCAGAAGATTGACAAGCAAGCCATAGAGAATCTGACATCGCTCGAAGGCGGGATCGAAGAAGAAACAACCTTCGACAACCTGAAATTGAAGTGGACCAGCGAAGCAAAGCAGGCTCTGCTCGGTGTGCCATCCGGTTATCAGAGAAGAAGGGCCAGAGCACAGATCGAAAAGAGTGTCAGGGTACGCAAGCTTCCGGCCATTACCAGGGAGTTGGTTTTAGAGGTTTCCGGGGATCTCATCGAGGAAACCAAAAACCTGGAGGAACGGGGTCGACTGAAGGAGGAGTCGGTTTCCGGCACGGAAAGCGCTCTTGAGCAACATGTCATTGAGGATGGCGATTTCCGCTGGACCGCTGCCGCCGTCGCCAGGCTGAATCGGGTCCCTGAAGGATTCATGCGCGATCAGACGAAGGAACGAATAACAAATTGCGGCAAAGAGAGATCTGTGGATCTGATCACCTTGGAGATCGCAGAGGAGGGCATCGCGGAAAGCCGGGAAGTCATGGCGGAAGCCATAAGAAAAAACAATGAAGAGGAATCACGATAGCCTCAAAATGTCGCTGATTTGGCGGGATTGTCGCCGGTTCAGCGCTGTCTGAGGATTGTGAAAACCTACAAGGACATAACCGGCGACGGCGGATCGAACATCGTCGAGCAGGTCACCGCGCAGCAAGACCGTGTGAGAGCTCGAATGGCTTCCGTTCGACACATTGTCGCGGTTATGAGCGGCAAGGGCGGAGTCGGAAAGAGCTCAGTCGTCGTGAATCTTGGCTCGGCACTGGCGCTCCAGGACTATTCCGTGGGCATTCTGGATGCCGACATCAACGGTTCTTCCATAGCAAAAATGACCGGAGTTCGCGGTCGGCCGCTGGAGACCGGCGAGACCGGGGTGATGCCGACGGCGGCCGCCCGCAATCTCAAGGTCATGTCGATCGACCTTTTCCTGCAGGATGACAGCATGCCGGTCATTTGGGACGCCCCCACGCAGAAGGACGCTTATACCTGGCGCGGTATGATGGAGACGGCGGCAATTCGAGAATTCCTGTCCGACACGGAATGGGGTGAATTGGATTTCCTCTTCATTGACTTACCGCCAGGAACCGACAAGTTGCCGAATATGCTGGACCTACTCCCAGAAATTTCGGGTACCATCATTGTGACAATCCCTTCTGAGCTGTCCCAGTTCGTTGTCGGGAAATCAATCAAGGTGGCGAAGGATCTGCTGCGGACACCGGTGATCGGGTTGGTCGAAAATATGTCGATGCACGTATGCAGTCAGTGTGGTCATGAGGAGAAACTGTTTCCTGGGACTACCGTCGAAGAGTTGGCCCAACAGTATGGTGTGCCGTACCTCGGCAAGATTCCGTTCGATCCGAATATGGCTGTCTGTGCAGATGAGGGTTCGCTCTATTTGGAAAAGCACGGCGACTTGCCGGCTACAAATGCGATCGGTCAAATTGCACAAAGGGTGGAAGAGTTTTTGAACCGATAGACAGCGGTTGGCGTGGATTCGCGCTGCTTGTCCCGGATATGGATCTTGCTATAATGGGCGTAAAACCGTGTTTCTGTCATTGGAGATGAATGATGAAATTCCTATGCGTTGAATGTGACCAACCAATGAAGCTGCAGGACACCAAAGGTCCTGACGATGGCTCCATGACTGTTATTTTCGCCTGCCCAGAGTGTGAACGGAAGATCGCCATGCTGACCAATCAAATGGAGACGCAGATGGTGCGGTCCCTTGATATCAAGCTTGGTGGAGGATCTGGCTCTGCGCAGGCAGAGCCCATGGGGACCATCAGGAGTTCTTTGGCCCAAGGCCACGACGCCTTTGCATCTTCGCACGCTCAGGTGGAAACTGACCAGAAAGAGTCAGGGTCCAAGTGTCCATTTACCGGTGCCGTTGCCGATGCCTTCGATGCCTCGGGTGAAATCGTCTGGACCCAGGAGGCGGAGGAACGTCTCGGTAAAATTCCGCAGTTCGCCAGATCCATGGCCAAGCAAGGGATTGAACGGCACGCCCGGGAAAAGGGATACAGGGAAATCAGTGATGCGGTGATGGAGGAAGTGAGGGATCAGTTTGCGATGTGAGATATCAGCCCGCGGGCTTGAACTGAAAGCGGACGTTGCCGATATCCTCCTCTAAAGCGATCCAGCTGACCCCGAGGCAGTTTGGCGCCACCAACGCCGTGGTGACCTTCTCTGCGATGAGCTTTCTCGTCTGGCTTATCTACTTCCACGAGGGGAATGGCGGCGCTTCACAGGGGGCACCGCTTCCCCTGATCAACGCGATCCTGAACGGCACGAGCGCCTTGCTGATCTCGGTGGGGCTTTGGGCGATCAAGCAGCGCAAGCGCAAGCTGCACATGCAGCTGATGCTCGCTGCGTTCGCGTCGTCGGCCCTGTTTCTGGTGAATTACACCTACTACCATTTCTCCCATGGGGATACGCACTTCGCAGGCCAGGGCATCATACGGCCCATCTACTTCACGGTGCTCATCACCCACATTTTGCTATCCATGGTGACCTTCCCCATGATTCTGACGTCATTATATCTCGGACTGAGTAATCGTCTGGCAGCCCATCGCCGCCTATCGAAGTGGACGTGGGCGGGATGGATGTATGTCTCGGTCACGGGAGTTACAGTCTATTTCATGCTCCACGTGATCGGCTGGTAACGCGGAGCTGAACATCGTCAGATCCCCCTTTTTTTCGCGCTGGATCGGAGATGCTCGAGCCAGTCCACTCCCGAGACAGGTCCACGTCGGTCAAGACCCGAAACCGGCCACACACCGAGGTAGCGCACACCAGGGGCATACTGGCATCCGTGGACAGGAGCGCTGGCCGGCAGGTTCGCCCGGAAAAACATGACAACACTTGACCCACCCCCGAAACCGGCCTTTGTTTGGCTGAAATTTTGTGGTCCTACTGATCCGTAATCATGTAAAAATGAGCGCTTTTTCTCCCGTTGGAACTCCTGATCTTGTTGCGGACCGGACCTTCAGAGGTGGTGATTCGCCGAGGCATATCTGTAGAGATTATCGGTGGATTATCCACCGTCTATTCTTGAGATCTGTGCAGTGAAGCGATCGACAAGATACATGATTGAGGGAAGAGAAGCCGAAATCGCAAAAAGGAAAGAAGGAGATTCTCTATGCTGAGTTGGCTCCCAGAGAACATATCCACCTATGGAGCAGAGATCGACTCTCTCTTTTATCTGATTTATTATATCACTCTAGTAGCCTTCTATCTGGTGGCGGCAGCCATGGTGATATTCTTGATCAAGTACCGTCACCGCGAGGGAATCCGGGCAAAATACATCCACGGGCACACCGGCCTGGAGATCACCTGGACCGCACTCACTGCCGTGACCCTGCTTACCCTTGCCCTCATGGGCAAGCCACTGTGGACGAAGATAAAGCAGGATATGCCTCCTTATGAAATTCAGGTTCAGGTAACCGGCAAGCAGTTTAACTGGGAGATTCTCTATCCCGGCCCGGACGGAGAGTTCGGTACACAAGACGACCTCGAAATTGAAAACATGCTTCACGTTCCGGTCAATAAGGTTGTACGGGTTATCCTTACATCGAAGGATGTCATTCACAGTTTCTTCGTGCCCGTCCTGCGCTTGAAGCAGGACACCTTGCCGGGTCGGAAGATCGATGCCTGGTTTGAGGCGACCAAACCTGGAAGATATGAGATACCCTGTGCAGAGATGTGTGGATTCGGGCACTCCGGGATGCTCGGTTATCTAATCGTGCATACACATGAAGATTATGAAGCATGGGTGCAAAAGAACTGGCCGGAGTCAAAGATGGCGTCGAAGATCGAACACGGATCGGAATCTTGAGCAAGATACCTAGCCAACCTGTAATGAGATTCGATGCAAAACCGAGGGATGAGCCATGGCTGAATCTGCTGTTGCAATAGACGCACATGAAGTACATGCCCATGAAGAACCTGGATTTGTGAGCACGTATATCTTCTCGACCGATCACAAGATGATAGCAAAGCAGTTTCTCTTCTTGGGTCTCTTCATGATGATCATAGGAGGCTCGCTGGCGCTGATGGTACGCTGGCAGCTGGGTTATCCCGAACAGCCGCTACCACTGGTAGGAGTATCGCA
>DCAL01000032.1:0-363 GCA_002311975.1 Fidelibacterota bacterium UBA1134
ATGTCCTCTTCGGGTCATTCACTGATGGTCACAATGCCATGGCCAAGGGTTCGCGGTAACCTAATGGTCTTGAAGATCATATTATGCTCGCGCTGTGGATATAGGAATCATTCTGATGCCCAGTCCCGGCTCGATCTCAAATGCTGAGATGTTTCCTGTGTTGCTGTCCGCACCCCTGATCTTGGCCACCTCAATCGTTTTCAGCAGTCGGGAACCTTCGTTTCTTACCTGTAGCCGAAGGTATGCGTCGCACACAGACCTGACACGTGTCAGGATGTCGTTGTCAAAGGCACCGTCGTGTACCGTACATATAACAACCTGCCCGTCGTCACACAGAGATTTGCACCTGTTGAAAAAGTCTTG
>DCAL01000032.1:498-2479 GCA_002311975.1 Fidelibacterota bacterium UBA1134
TTCATGTGGTCGGACAGCGTTTCGAATAGCACGTCAGGGTTCACCGAGTCCATCGAAACCGATATGGGGTGGATACGTAGGTGGTTCAGCAGGAAGTAGTCGGTGATGTCTAACCCTAGACTGTCCATCTGGCGAAGCAGGCTCTGTACTGTGTTTTCAGTTGTGTATAAAGCCATATCCTCACCAGAAGTAAGCCCTCCCCAGAGAAACTGTTGCACCAAGGTGCTTTTCCCTGATGCCTCTCCGCCTTCGACCAGCATCAACGTGCCATACGGTATGCCACCTCCGATGCATCGATCGATCTCTTCGCTACCGGTGGAGATTATTTGGTCGTGCGTGCCCATATCCAACCTGCCTGTCAAAGTATCAGATTTCGACGATCATTTTCGTTATCAAGTTGCCAGTTCAAATCGAGTTGTGGCAAGCTTGACGTTGCGTGGGAGTTGATGGGGGTTTTGTTCCATTCAAGACCCGTTCTCTACACGCATGGACTAGTGGTGGTGGTACCCGAGGACGGGAAAGGCCGTGTGTCCGTAATGCCGTTAGGCGTCCCGACCGTTAGCACACCAGAACCCGCCTCGGCGAGATCCAGTTTGACCTCTACGGTCAGGGTTTCTCCGGCGTTCAGGATGCCAGGCTCCATCTGCCCCGAAATCGAAGAGACTGTCCACTCACCTGGATTAAGCGCGCCACTTTCGGCAAATGTCAGTTTATCGGGAGTGTTGCTTCCAGTAGTAAACTGAACAATGAAATCCATTCGGGAGAAATCTGTAACCGCAGTGGTGCCGGTGTTCGCTATGGTTACTGTCAAATCGCAAGGATCATCGCCTGATGAGGAAGAGTGTATTTCGATGGCGGTTCGGGCTCTGTCTCCCGACATATCGATAGATTCTTTCATCGCAGCATTGATTAAGACGTTGCCTAACAAGTTCACCCGAAACATTATTAGTGCTCCGGTGAAGAATACGACCATAATCAACAATCCGGCTAAACTCGACGCCATTGATACTCACGCGTTTCAAGGTTTTTGAAAAGATTTCTCGGCGGTTATCCCGTTGGGCGTGGACACCATAAGCGTATGGTCGCCGTCTCCAACCGGCTCGGATGCATCGATCGCGATGATGATGTGCAATGTGTCTCCTCGACTCCAGGTGGGTTCGTTTAGCTCGGTTTTCCAGGTATTAGGGCCACCGCCCTGATCATAAGTCATCGCGTCGAATCTGGTCCCTTCCTGTGCCAGGAATACATCCGATCTATCGATTGCGGTAATCGTTTTGGTGCCCACATTTTTTACCCAAACATCAATCTGGGTGCCAGCGGCATTGGAAGACACTGCTATGATCTCGATACTCGTCCGCATCCGATCGGCGGCTTCACGTTGGGCAGAAGCTACCGACTGGCTACTGCTGCTGATAGTAGGGAGGATTGTGGTTATGACCAGAACGGCCGCGGTGACGGACGCTATCACGAGCAAACCTGTGACGATGACTTTATCCACCGATGCGGCCCTTTGCTAAAGGTTCACTTCGACGCTGTTTTTGCTTTCCGGTTTGGTTGCTGACGCACCGGCATTGTCGCCGCTGTGTCCCGGCCGAGGGCGGGGATGTGAGCAATCGTTCGGTCCACCACATATCCAGGTGTGCAGATAATGTCGTGCAACTGAAGCAGACCATCCGCATAATCTTGCGGCGAGAACTCGTTACCAGGCATGTTTTCATGAAGGGCGTCCAAATCCGCCATGGACCTGAGGATCAGCTTGCTTATGCTGTGCGTGATGGTCCCGGACATTTCGTAGGTTTCCAGGATTGGAGTTAAGAGCTGCAAAGTCAGCCCACTGCGTTTCGCGGTGCCCAGCCACCAAATTATGTTGCCCATCATTGCGGCATCGAGGCTCCCACTCGGGTGCGGTCCATTCCGGTAATCCGAAGGGGGGGCTGAAAGGACAGACGCTTGCTTGTTTTCATCTGCCAAGGGAGACACA
>DCAL01000032.1:2677-3159 GCA_002311975.1 Fidelibacterota bacterium UBA1134
CACCATCGTTGCTGATCGCCTCTTTGAGCTCCACGAGGGTTTGCCTGATCTCAGTCTTGAGAAGGTCAAACTCTTCTCGCTGGCTCTCGAGGGTCTCAAGCCTCTCTTCGAGCGACTGTTCTACCATGACACTTCCCTCCTGAACACTCTCCAATGTCGACGATCTTACCAGTGGGCTTGGTTGTTGATCAGCCCGGATACCGCTGAATCCCATCCCGGGACCGGAGTCCGCAATCTCCAAGGGTGGTGGCCTCGGTTCGACGTGCTAGTCCAAGTTCATCACGGGCTTGATCTCAAGAGGGGTCGTTCGAGATATAGGCACCACAGCGCCCGATTCGGGAATCACTTCTATCTTGAACCTTGTGTTTTTGGACAATTTGGTTGTTAAAGCCGTCAGGTCGACGGTGAACTCCACAACCTCTCCAGCATCAATTGTGTCCCCTGAGCCAAGTAGCCAAGTGGTTTTCCAGCACACTTCTTTG
>DCAL01000105.1:0-3064 GCA_002311975.1 Fidelibacterota bacterium UBA1134
AGATTTGCACCTGTTGAAAAAGTCGTGTATTTGGTCGCCGCCAGCCCGTGAGACGAAGGTAGTGAGTGAGTCAATGATTGTGGCTCGGCAGTCTGTCTGAGCATCCATGTGGCTGGACAGTGTTTGGAACCGCACGTCAGATTTCACCGAGTCCAGTGAAACGGAGATGGGGTGGATACGCAGATGGTTCAGCAGGAAGTAGTCTGTGACATCTAACCCTAGACTGTCCATCTGGCGAAGCAGGCTCTGTACGGTGTTTTCGGTTGTATAAAGCGCCACATCCTCGCCCGAAGTGAGGGCACCCCAGAGGAATTGTTGTACCAAGGTGCTTTTTCCGGACGCCTCTCCGCCTTCGACCAGCATCAAGGTGCCATACGGTATGCCGCCTCCGATACTTCGATCGATGTCTTCGCTACCGGTGGAAATTATTTGGTCGTACTTGACCATATCTAATCTGCCTGTGAGAGCATCAGACTTCTACGATTATTTCGTTTTCAAGTTGCCCATTCAGATCGAGGTATGAGCATTCTGACGTTGCATGGGAGTTGAAGGGGATTGTTCGATTCAAGACCCAGTTTCTACCAGCATGGAGCTGTGGTGGTACTACCTGAAGATGGGAAAAGACGTGTATCGGTAATGCCGTTGGGCGTCCCGACCGTTAGCACACCAGAACTCGGCTCGTCGAGGTCCAATTTAGCATCTATGGTCAGAGTTTCTCCAGGATTCAAGATGCCAGGCTCGACTTGTCCCGAAATCGAATAGACGCTCCACTCACCTTCATTTGGCGAGTCCCCTTCGGAAAATGTCAGATTATCGGGAGTGTTACTTCCTCTAATAAACTGAACAATGATGTCCATTTCGGAGAAATCTGAGATTGCAGTGGTACCGGTGTTCGCTATGGTGATAGTTAAATCACATGGGTCATTACCTATTGAAGAAGAGGGTATCTTGATGGCTGTTCTGGCTCTATCTCCCGACAGTTCAACGGATTCTTTCATTGCAGCGTTGATCAGGACGTTGCCAAATAAGTTCACCCGAAACATTATCAGGGCTCCGGTGAAGAATAGCGCCATAATCAACAATCCAGCTAAGCTCGACGCCATTGATACTCACACGTTTCAGGGTTTTTGAAATGATTTCGCGGCGGTTATCCCATTGGGTGTGGACACTATAAGCGTGTGGTCACCGTCTCCTACCGGGTCGGATGAATCAATCTCGATGATGATGTGCAACGTGTCTCCTCGACTCCAAGTGGGATCGGGTGAATCGGTTCTCCAAGTATTAAGCCCACCTGCCTGATGATAAGTCATCGCGTCGAATCTGGATCCTTCCTGTACCAGGAACACATCCGATCTATCGATTGCGGTTATCGTTTTCGTTCCCACATTTTTCACCCAAACATCAATCTGAGTGCCGTTGGCATTGGAAGATACTGCTATGATCTCGATACTTGTCCTTATCCGACCAGCAGCCTCACGTTGGGCAGAAGCTACTGACTGACCACTGCTGCTGACCGAAGGAAGGATTGTGGTTATGACCAGAACGGCAGCGGTAACAGATGCTATCACTAGTAGGCCGGTGACGATAACCTTATCCACCGTTAGCGCACTCTGCTAAGCACTTACACTGAGCGTCGGAATCGTCCGCGTGGATCACGCGCTATACCGAGATCGTTGGACGCTGTCCTTATCTCCTGTTGTCCTTGCTGAGACACCAGTCTTGACGGCTTTGTATCCCGGTCGATGCCAGGGCCGTTAGAGATCATCGTATCCCTCACAAATCCTGGTGTACAGATGATGTCATGCAGCTGAAGCAGGCCATCCGCATAATCTTGCGGCGAAAACTGGTCCCCAGACACGCTGCTAACCAAGCTGTCCAGATCCGCCATGGATCTGAGAATCATTTTACTCATGGCGTGGGAGATGTATCCGGACATTTCGTAAACTTCCAGGATAGGTGTTAAGAGTTGCAGCGTCAGCCCCCTACGTTTTGCAGTGCCTAGCCACCAGATGACGTTGCCCATCATTGCAGTATCAAGGTTTGCACTCGGGTGCGGTCCATTCTGATAATCTGGAAGGGGAACTTGAAGGGCAGGTGCTTCTTCGTTTTCCTCTGCTAAAGGAGACACAGACGGAGAGGGCGCAAGCGAATGTCGATCTCCCGGCTGTTCATGCGAGACAGATGATAACCCACCGTTAGCCGCTGATTGCGGAGTCGCACTTTGCGATTCCTGTGTTCGCGCAAGGAAATTCGCACCATCTATGATGAGCATCTCTTTGAGGTCCACAAGGGTTTGCTTGATCTCAGTTTTCAGAAGATCGATCTCTTCTCGTTGGATCTCGAGGGTCTCGAGCCTTGTCTCGAGCGATCGCTCTTCCATGACACTCTCCTCCTGAACACTCTTCACTGTTAACGATGCGGCTGGTGAGTCTGGCTGTTGATCTACCCTGGTACCGTAAATCCCATTTCGGGATCGAAATGTGCGATCTGCAATGAAGCGAGTCTCGGTCTGACGTGCTAGTCAAGGCTCATCACGGGTCTGATCTCAAGAGGGGTCGTTCGAGATATAGGCACCACAGCGCCCTTTTGGGGAACCACTTCGATCATGAACCTTGAATTTGAGGATAATTTGCTTGTCAAATTTGTCAGGTCGACGGTGAACTCAACAACCTCCCCACTATCGATTGTCTCCCCTGTGCCAAGTATCCAGGTGGTTTTCCAGCACACTTCTTTGCTAACGCCAGCGCACGCACCGGCATCACCGGCGGTAGCGAGAAACGCACCGTTGACGCTCTGGTTATCGTCCCTGTATGTCAGCAGGGTCGTACCGCTGGCTAGATCCACACCTAATGCGCCAGTCGCATTGGCCAGCTTGAACTTGATCGTATCCACGGTGGTCGCTGCTGCCGCGCCAACGACCGTACCTTTCGTAGCGAGAGTGGACTGCGCTTCGCCGACACCACTCATGGTAGTCTCCCGGGCTCTTTCGGTGGTGAAGAGTCCTGTGGTCAACACAGCAAACGCGAAGACAGCCGCGACTACTATGAACGCGATAAGAACGATG
>DCAL01000105.1:3203-3477 GCA_002311975.1 Fidelibacterota bacterium UBA1134
GCCTCTGGCTTTTTCTCATATCCACCCTTCCCATTTATCCAGAATACGCCGGATTACGCTTAATCTAGCAATCTTTCTTTCGTCCTTAGTCTCGGGTACTACCTTGGCCAAGAGGTCTTGGATAGACAATGGTAGATAGGCAATGATATCCCGTAGCCTCTACTCTAGCAACTCATCACCTCGTACGAAGACTTCTCGTATCAGGCATGGGGTTGTCTTTCTCCTAGCAGGTATTGGCCCAAATGGAGTGACTCAGGGAGAGTTGCGACATTTG
>DCAL01000110.1:0-10496 GCA_002311975.1 Fidelibacterota bacterium UBA1134
CGACTCGATGACCGGCCAGGACGCAGTCCGTGTCGCAGAGGAGTTCCACGAACGCATCGGAGTCACGGGGCTGGTGCTTACCAAAATGGACGGCGACGCCAGGGGCGGGGCTGCCGTTTCCATTACTGCCATGACGAAGGTCCCCATTAAGTTCATCGGCACGAGTGAGAAGATGAGTGGGCTGGAGCCGTTCCATCCGCTGCGGATGGCTGATAGGATTCTCGGTATGGGAGATGTGGTGACCCTTGTGGAAAAAGCTGAAGAGGCTGTGGACCAAGATGAAGCGGCAAGGATGGCCGAAAAATTTCGCAAGGCCAGTTTTACCTTTGAGGACTTCCAATCTCAGATGGCTCAGATGAGAAAGATGGGTTCTATCAGCGAACTAGTTGGTATGATCCCGGGCGTGGATAAAATGATGAAAGGTGCAGCATGGGATGAGCGGCAGCTAATCTGGACTGATGCCATCATCAATTCAATGACGCCGGAGGAACGGCAACGTCCTGAAATCATCAATGGAAGTCGTCGCAAGCGGATTGCCGTGGGTAGCGGAAGACCTGTGCAGGAGGTTAATCGCCTGCTGAAAGAATTTCAACAGATGAAGAAAATGATGAAGAATCTATCGAAAAAGCAACCAAACCAGCAGATGATAAACGAGTTTGCCGGAATGTTAAACTGAAGGAGTGACCAGTGGCTACACGGATCAGAATGAAACGGATGGGAAGACGGAACAGACCTTTTTTCAGGGTAGTCGTGATAGACTCCCGCAGGCAGAGGGACGGTGCCGCCATCGAGGAAGTGGGGTGGTACGATCCCATCAAGACCGAAGATAATTTCTCCCTGAAAGATGACCGCCTGATTCATTGGCTGAAACAGGGGGCTCAGCCTTCCGATACTGTGAAGAATCTGATGAAAAAGTCCGGATTGTCCTATCGCTGGCACCTTATGAAACAGGGGTTAGATGAGAAAACCATTGATCACGAAATACAGAGATGGTCACTGGACAGGGATGAGAGACTCAAGAAGAAAACTGAAGATAAGGCTGAGACTGAAGCGGAGGCAAAGGAAAAGGCGGAGGCTGAAGCGAAGGTAAAGGAAGAAGCAGAAGTGGAAGACGAGACTCAGGAAGAGGCCGAGGTGGAAGAGCCGGTAGAAACTGAAGGTGAAGCAAAGACGGAAGAAAAGGCTGAGGAGGCTGAAGCTGAAGTAAAGGAAGAAGACACAGAGTTGGAAGAGACAGCTGAGGTTGAAACTAAGGCTGATGAAGAGGCCGAGGTCAAAAAAGAAGAAAAGACAGAAGAAGAACCGGAAGAGGAAGCTGAAGCAGATGAAAAAGAAACTGAGGTAAAGACTGAGGAAGAAGAGCCAGTTGAGGAAGAGGCTGAAGTAGAGGAAGAAGAGACAGAGCCGGAAGCGGTAGCTGAAGTTGAGGAAGAGGCTGCAGTAGAGGCATCGGCGGAAGAAGAGGGTGAGCCCGAAGAGGAAAAGGAGAAAGAGAAGAAGAAAAAACCTAAAAAGAAGGAAGACGGTTGAGGCTGACCAGTCGGAATCAAGTGACTGAGGAAGGAGCTTGGTATGGAGAATCTCATAGAACAGATTGTGAAGGAATTAGTGGATAAGCCTGATGAAGTTACTGTAACACTGGTGGAGAGCGAGCGAACCATCATCTATGAATTGCACGTTGGCGATGGCGATCTTGGTAAGGTAATCGGCAAGCGCGCACTGCTGGAGATAGTGGAGTAGAAGTCTTAGCGGAAGGTATCTGATAAATGAAGCATGTTTATATTCTGACGCCCTTTCCCAAGATGGCAGAAGCCGTCATCGGGGAGAGTATCCTACGACGTGCTGCTGAAAAGAGCCTTGTGGCGTACCATCTTGTCGATATGAGGGATTTCACGGAAGGAAAGTACCGGAAGATCGATGATTATCCTTTCGGTGGTGGAACGGGTATGGTGATGATGGCGGAACCGATACTGAAGGCGATGGATCATGTGCGCTCTGTCCATAAAAGCGATGATGATCTTCGGGTAGTCTTTCCAACACCCCAAGGTGAAATCCTGACCCAAGAAAAATCTTGGGATCTCTCCAAAGAAGAAGCACTGGTATTCATCAGCGGACATTATAAAGGGATAGATGAACGCATCAGGGAAATGGAAGTCACTGATGAGATCTCAATCGGTGATTATGTAGTCACCGGCGGTGAACTCCCCGCCATGGTGATACTCGATTCTGTGGTAAGGCTGATCCCGGGAGTTCTGGGAGATCACGATTCCGCCACTAGTGATTCATTCAGCCACGAGTTTCTGGATCATCCCCATTACACCCGGCCGGAAGAGATAAGAGGCGTGAAGGTGCCGGATGTTCTGTTGAGCGGTCACCACGCTAGGATTGAAGAGTGGCGCAATGCCAAAAGAGAGGCAATAACGAAGGAGCGTCGCCCTGAACTCTGGAAACGATATCAGGAAGAGATTTTGGAGACGCGAGCCGACGAAAAAAGAAGATGTACGCAAGAGACCTGAAGAACATAAAGAAGAAATATCCCGACGTTGATTTAATCGGCGCACACGGTTCGCCAAGAGGAAAGAGAGATCAATAGTATCGAGTGAGGTAGAAAAATGGTTCAGGCACACGAATTATCGAAAGATCAGGAAAGAAGCGATATTCCCCGGTTTCGCGCCGGCGATACTGTCGCTGTAAACGTGAAAATCATTGAAGGCGGAAGAGAAAGGATTCAGCGTTTTGAGGGTGTTGTCCTTTCAAGGAAGGGGAGCGGCTCAAATGCTACTTTTACCGTTAGAAAAATCGCGTCTAATGTGGGCGTTGAGACAATCTTTCCGCTCCACTCGCCAAACATCGAAAGCATTGATGTCGTTCGCCGCGGGAAGGTCAGACGGGCCAAGCTCTACTATCTGAGAAAGCTCAGAGGTAAAGCCGCAAGGATCAAAGAGCGGCGCTAGCAGATTCGTCTAAATCGCCCCCAACTGATCGAAACGACCACAGGTTTGGTGATTCTCCCGCCACTTTGCAGCGCCATGCCGTCCCCATCGGCTATCGCATTATAGCGGCAAGCATATGTTTTCACGGGATTCCAAGATCATCCTCATCCTGACTGGATTGAGCCACTTCAACGTCCACAGCGGCATGCTCATCTTTCCTGCTATCATGGGAATTCTGATGAAGGAGTTTGAGGTCAATCTCAGTACACTGGGGTGGGTCTATATGATTTCGAACTTCATGTTTGGACTCGGAGCTATCCCCGCCGGTTGGATAGAGCGGAAGATCGGCGGCCGCACACTTCTTCTCATCTACCTTCTGGGCGCCGCCGCATCGGGAATCATGGTTGTCCTTTCGAGAGATCTGAAGACACTGACGGCTGCCCTCATGATGCTGGGACTGTTCTGCTCTATCTATCATCCCGCCGGACTTACCCTCATTTCGCGCAGAATAAGTCAGACGAGCAGGGCCATGGGGTATCACGGAATGGCCGGCAGTTCGGGTCTTGCCGCAGGTCCACTGCTGGCGGCGTGGCTGGCATCCAGTATTTCGTGGCGCTGGGCCTACGGCTCCCTTGCCATATTTTGTCTGGTTCTCGCAGCTGTAACTGCAATCGTGATCCCAACGAGAAAGGTGGCCGTTTGCGAAGAAGATGCCGTTCAGTCCGGCCCCACCAGGATATTCCCACTTCTCATGTATTACGTCATCGCCGTGCTCATCGGGCTCACCTTTTACGGCTTCTCCACCTACATGCCTATCCACTTCAGCGAGAATCTGGAAGGGGTACTTGAAAGTCTTGACGGCGTTGTGAGAGGGGGCTTCTTCGCTACCCTTGTGCTCGTTGCAGGAATCCCGGGTCAACTCCTCGGGGGAAGATGGGGCGAAAAATTTGATAAGGTACGTCTCTTGCAGATGATCGCCATCGCTCACATACCGCTGCTTATTGCGTTTGGAGTGAACAGGAGTGAAATCATGATTTTGAGCGGTGTTTTGCTGGGCGTCGTTCATTTTATGGTTCAGCCTATCGGAAACGCTCTCATTGCCAAGCTCACTTCCGATACCTCCCGCGGGCTGGGTTACGGGATATCATTCTTCCTTAGTTTCGGAATCGGATCACTGGCGTCTGGATTTGGCGGGAACCTCGCCGTGAAATACGGTGTTTCAATGGTATTCCCTTTTGTAGCGATACTGATGTTGATGGTATTCTTCGTGGCCCTCTTTCTGAGACGAGCAATTCAATAAAATCAGCGGAGATTCCCTTGCATTTCAAAATGTTACCCTTTATCTTCGAAAAGTGAGGAATCTGAGATGAAGCTGCGTGACATCCCTTCCGTAAACTCGATTCTTGAATCACTTTCATGGGAAGAGGTCCATCTTCCTCGAAGCTATGTATCCGATATTATCAGAAAGGAACTGACGTTCCTGAGAAAAATGGCCAAGAATGGTAAACGGCTCCCTGATAAGCAGGCTGTGCTCGGGCTCGTAAGAAATGCCGTAACGGAGGCGTCCGCATCAGGTTTCAGCCAAGTCATCAACGGGACGGGAATCGTCCTCCACACCGGCTTGGGGCGGGCTCCGCTGTCAAAGAAAGTTCTTACAACAGTTGTCCGCGATACAGCCGGGTACACTGCTCTGGAAATCGACCTCGCCACCGGCAAGCGGGGAGAGCGGCTCGATCACGTAACACCACTCCTCTCCTCTCTTACAGGAACGGAGTCGGCCCTCGTGGTGAACAACAACGCAGCCGCTGTTCTCCTGGTTTTGAACAGTCTTGCCGAAGGTAAGGAAGTGATCATATCGAGAGGGCAGATGGTGGAAATCGGCGGCTCCTTCCGGATTCCTGAAGTTATCGCCAAGAGCGGCGCCAGTCTGGTGGAGATCGGTAGCACTAACCGCACCCATTTTCGTGATTATGAGAAAGCTGTTTCTAAAGAGACCGGCGCAATCCTTGTTGTTCATACGAGTAATTACCGCGTCCGTGGATTCACCAAGAAGGTGGCCATAGCTGAACTATCGGTACTTGCCCGCAAGAAACGCGTGCCGCTCATCGTGGACCTCGGTAGCGGCGCCCTTTTTGATCTTCAGGAGGCGGGACTGCCTGCTGAACCGGTGGCATCCCAGATGGTGAAACAGGGTGCTGATCTGATCACATTCTCCGGTGACAAGCTTCTGGGAGGTCCGCAAGCCGGTCTCATCGTCGGGAGGAAACGCCTGATTTCAAAGCTCCACAGGAATCCGCTCTACCGCGCACTGCGGTGTGACAAGATGACCCTGCTTCTGCTTGCGCAGACATTGCGAACATTCCGCGATATGTCGGTCACGAAAGATAATCTAACTTTTTCCCTGCTGACGACTCCGCGCAAGACGTTAAGGCGGCGCGGCAATAAGCTGCTTACAAGTCTTAACCGGAAGACTATCTGTCGGTTAGGTATCGAACTGGTGGACACCGAAGTGGAGGCCGGAAGCGGATCACTGCCCACTGAAACGCTCGAAAGTGTTGCGCTCAAGTTCAACACCACGGGAGTGAAGGCATCCGAACTTGCCCGCCGTTTCCGCCAATCCGATTCGCCTGTTCTGGGCTACATTTCGGGGAACAGATTATTCATTGATCTGAAGGCGGTGTTGCCATCACAAGACAGCATTCTTGCTGCTGCCGTCTCCAAAGTGGCCGAGATCCTTCTGTAGAAAAAGACCAAAAAATTCCGAAGAAAGTCAGGCTTTTTATCAAATGAGATTCTGGTGCTTGCAAAATGCTGTCATAATGATTGCATCGTCTCTTGGCCCGATGTAGATTAAGGTCAAAAGGAGAAGAAGAATGGCTACTATCACGGTAAGGAACCTTCCTGCAAGGGTAGTGGATTCCCTTAAGGCGAGAGCCAAACGGAATGGGAAATCCATGGAGCAGCAGGTCAGGGAGATTCTCGAGGCGAATGCGATGGATCGGCAGGAAATCTTCCGCTATATCGAGAAAGAACTTTGGCCGAAGATAGAGAACCCGCCAACGAAAGAAGAGATTGACGAGTGGATCGACGATACGTGGAAACATCGTCCTTGACCTTTGTTGTTGATACAAACGTCCTTGTTTACTCGCTTCTCAGGACGGATCCCTTTTCGGAAGAAGCTCGCAACTTTCTCGAACGAGGTGACGAATTGGCGGCGCCTGATGTCTGGCGTCCCGAGTTTATCAACGCTCTGTGGGTTTGCGGCAGAACAGGGCGAGTTACAACAGATCAAGTCTATCGATTTCTACCCTTGGCTGAAAACATTGTCTCGCAGACAATCCAAAGTCATAACTTGTGGGCTGACGCATTTCATCTTGCCTTTGAAGTGAATCATCCTCCGTATGATACGCTCTTCGTTGCGCTGGCGCGAAGGTACGACACTCATTTGGTAACCTATGACAGGCGGCTGCTCGAGCTTTTTCCGACCGTTGCCAAGAAGCCTAGCGAACTCGTTACGGAATAACAATGTCCCAGATTGTAATCGGCACTGCAGGCCACATTGATCACGGCAAAACCGCTTTGGTGGAGGCGCTGACAGGTACGAATACGGATCGCCTGCCGGCGGAGCAGGAACGGGGCATGACGATTGATCTCGGCTTTGCCTTCCTGACCGATGACATTACGATCATTGATGTTCCGGGACACGAGCGGTTCATCCGCAACATGATGGCGGGCGTCACGACGGTTGACATTGCCTTGGTGGCCATCGCGGCTGATGACGGCATCATGCCTCAGACGAAGGAACATCTGGACATCCTCGAGCTTCTCAGCGTAAAGTCCGGCTGTATTGCTATCACAAAACTCGATTTGGCTGAGGATCCTGACTGGCTCGATCTTCTTGAGGAGGATATACGCGACTACGTTAAAGGCTCCTTTTTGGAGGCGGCGCCTATTGTCAGAGTCTCCGCGGTAACTGGCGACGGCATTGAATATCTCAGGCAGGTTCTTCTGGATCTTTCGAGCGATGCGGTTGAAAAATCGGACCGGGGGTTCTTTCGTCTGTTTGTGGATAGGTCATTTGCCATGAAAGGGTTCGGAACAGTTGTCACCGGAACAGTGGTGAGCGGATCAGCCGCCACAGGAGATGAACTGGAGATACTGCCGGCGCAGATGAAGGTGAAGGTTCGGGGACTCCAGTCCCACGGTAAGGAAGTTGCCGGCGTTTCGCTGGGAGACCGGGCGTCGCTCAATCTGAGTGGAGGTGACAAAGAGAGGATCTACCGCGGTTCGCAGGTTGTGGCGAAAGGATTCATGCACCCTTCCAGCGAGATCGGCGTGATGCTGAAGATACTCGATAGGAGTGGAAGGAGCGTCAAGCATGAACAGCGGGTTCGTGTTCATGTGGGGACTGACGAAGTGATGGGGCGTGTTTATCTGGCTGACGGCGCCGGTAAGAAAAAGTTGCAGCCCGGGGCGGAGTCCGCGGCGCTCATAAGATTGGAAAAAAGCGTAGGTGCAGCTATGGGTGATCCTGTCGTTATCAGATTTTACTCACCGGCGGAGACCATAGGCGGCGGCGCTGTCATTGATCCTGCGCCACCGAAAAAATGGAAGGAATCCAGGCAGT
Organism: Fidelibacterota bacterium UBA1134; assembly: GCA_002311975.1. Lineage (GTDB taxonomy): Bacteria > Fidelibacterota > Marinisomatia > Marinisomatales > S15-B10 > UBA2146. The sequence continues at coordinate 7,561 of DCAL01000110.1, forward strand.
GGCTCGCGCTTCTCATGGGTGAGAATGAGCAGCAGAGATTGGTGCTCTTCCTCAAGGCTTCCAAGAAAAAACCGTTAAGCTTGAAACAGTGGGCGGCAAAATGGCAAATTTCGCGTGAAAATTTCGAGGCATTGCTCTCGAATTTGGAGGTGGACAAATTTGGAGTGCCTGACCATCCGTTTATTCAGCTCCGATCAGATGGCGAATCGCTAACTGAGGAATACAGACGCGTCATGCAGGAGTCACATAAACAGCGTCTGTACCGCAAGGGAATTCCGAAAGAGGAGCTGCGGCAACAGTTGAAATTGAGCCGCCCCGTTTTCGATTTTACAACTGAGAAACTTGTTTCTCAGGGAGAGATTGGACTGGCAAAAGGGCTAGTCTTACTGGAAGGCTTTCACGCTGAACTGAGCAGTAGGGACAAGGAACTGGCCGAAAGGGTGGAGGGGCAGCTTCGCCAGTCAGATCTCACACCGCCGAGCTTGGCCGATCTTGCTTCCTTTCTGGGAGTTTCCTCTAGTGATCTTCTGTCCATTCTGCACGTCCTGAAGGATCAGGATCAAGTGGTAGAGGTAAACGAGAATCTCTGGTATCACAGGGAGAGTCTGGACCAACTTGAGCAGAAGGTTCGCGATTTCTTCCGCTCGCAGTCGCTCCTTCCTGTGAATGATTTCAAATCCATTACGCATACAACCCGCAAGCACGCCATTCCTCTGCTGGAATACTTAGATGAACACGAAATCACGCGCAGAGAAGGTGATCACAGAATATTAAACGCGTGAGTGCGGCAGCCAAAAAGAGAGGAAAATCTTCAGCTGACGGCATGACGCCTCTTATGCGCCAGTATTACGATGTCAAACGGCAGCATCCGGAAAGCTTGATTCTTTTCAGGATGGGGGACTTTTATGAAACTTTCGATGATGATGCCAGGGTGACTTCGAAGGTTTTGGGAATTACACTGACCAAGAGGGCTAACGGGGCCGCGAAAGAAGTTCCCCTCGCCGGCTTTCCTCACCACGCCCTCGATACCTATCTGGCGCGGCTGGTCGATTCTGGTCTCAGGGTAGCCATCTGCGAACAGGTTGAAGATCCGAAAACAGCCAAAGGGATTGTAAAGCGCGAGGTGATCGAAGTGGTGACGCCCGGCACCGCTATCCTGGGCGAGAAGGAAGGACATAAATCGAACACTTTTCTGGGAGCGGTGAAATACGGTTCCGACAGCGTCGGCTTCGCCATGCTCGATCACTCCACGGGAGAATACTTCGTGGGAGAATCCACCGAGGAGAGTGTGGCTGAGAGTCTCATCCGTTTTTCGCCGCGAGAGATCATAGTCTCCGATAGTGACAGCATTACCCAATCCGATTGGTTTCAGAAGACGAAACCATTTCTCTCACAGATGGATGAGTGGGCATTTGATGAAAAGGTCTGCCGTGATGCTCTCCAGGCTCATTTTAAGGTAAAATCTCTCAAGGGGTTCGGCTGTGATGATATGACTGCGGGCATTTCAGCCGCCGGTGTTATCCTGCGTTACGTTGAACAGAACATTCAGAGCAGCCTGGGTCATATCACCAAACTTTCGCCGCTGCGTGACAGCGACAGGATGGGTCTCGACGATTTTACTGTAAGGAATCTGGAGGTGTTTACTTCCCTGTCAACACAGGGAACTCACGGGACGCTCATCAGCATTCTGGACGAAACAATCACTGGCGGAGGCAGCAGACTTTTGCGACGAAGACTGGCGAATCCTGCTGCGGATCTAAAGAGAATCGAGAGGCGGCTGAACGGTGTGGAAGGGTTCTTCAATGATGAATCGTTACGCAGTGAGATCAGGCGGATTCTTGGCAATTGCTCCGATCTTGAGCGCCTCACAGGTAAGCTCAGCAGGGCGCGTGCCACACCGAGGGATCTGTCCGGATTGAAATCGACCCTGAAACTGGTACCCGGAATCAAAGATCACCTGATGGCATCTGAGAACTCCTCGCTGAAGCGAATTGCCGAGAGCTTCAAAGATCTGAGTGGTGCTGTGGCGAAAATCGATGTCATCCTGGAGGAAGCTCCTCCGGTGCTTCTGTCTCACGGGGGCGTCATCAGAAAGGGTGTGGATAAAAAACTCGATGAATTAAGGTCAATTTCCAGTGGCGGTAAAAGCTGGATAGCCCGTCTTGAGAAAACAGAAAAGGAGTCCACCGGTATCCCATCTCTCAAAATCGGCTATAATAAAGTGTTCGGCTACTATCTCGAAATCACAAAGACACATCTGGCTAAAATTCCTGAGAGCTATATCCGTAAGCAGACACTTGTGAATGCGGAACGGTTCGTGACGCCTGAACTGAAGGAGTATGAAGAAAAGATACTGAATGCTGAAGAGAGAATTCAGGGAATCGAGGCGCGTATTTTTGATGAACTGAGGCTGGCAATTCTGACCTTTTCGTCATCAATACAGCACAATGCTCATCTGCTGAGCCGGGTCGATCTCTATGCCGCCCTGGCGGAAGTGGCACTGTCCCACCGTTGGACGAAGCCGGAGCTGGTCGAGGAGACAACTATAGCACTTTCTGACTCTCGACATCCCGTGGTGGAGTCGCTGCTGCCGGTAGGAGAAAAGTTCATTCCTAATGATCTTGAGCTCGATGCCGGCTCTGCTCAGATTCTACTGATAACGGGACCCAATATGGCGGGCAAATCGACTTATCTGCGGCAGATAGGACTTACCGTTCTTCTGGCTCAGTGCGGGAGTTTCGTACCGGCGCGAGAGGCAAGAATCGGCATTGTCGATCGTCTCTTTACTCGTGTCGGCGCCAGTGACAATCTTGCCGGTGGTGAATCAACTTTCATGGTGGAGATGATGGAAGCAGCCAATATCCTCAATAACGCCACGCCGAGAAGCCTGATCCTGCTTGACGAAATCGGAAGAGGGACAGCCACCTACGACGGTC
>DCAL01000110.1:10543-11680 GCA_002311975.1 Fidelibacterota bacterium UBA1134
CCTACGACGGTCTCTCTCTGGCGTGGGCCATCACGGAATATCTCCACAACACGCCTGAAACAGCGGCGAGAACCATTTTTGCAACGCACTACCACGAACTGACCGAGCTACAAGAGATTCTCAAAAGGGTAATCAACTACAATGTAGCCGTAAAAGAGTTTGGTGATCACATCGTATTCTTGCGCAAGATCGTGCCCGGCCCGTGTGATAAGAGTTACGGCATCCACGTTGCCCGGATGGCGGGACTGCCGCAAGAGGTGATAGGCAGAGCTTCCGAGATTCTGTCTGGACTAATCCAGCACCGGGCACCGGAGAAGCCGGAAGCAATGCACGACGCAGACTCAATGGATCAGTTGAATCTTTTCTCGGAGAAAGAATCAAGATTTCGCAAGACCCTCTCGCGGCTGGATGTGAATCAGATGACTCCTCTGGAAGCGCTGAAGAAACTCGATGAACTGAAATCAGAGTATGGACTTTAGCATCAGAATCAAACGGGGGAAACTCCTGTTTATCAGCGCCATTTGCCTGATGCTTCACAGTGGCAGCCTCACGGCGGAATCGGTCTGGATCAAGTACGGCAATCAAGTCTATCAGGGTGCGGGAGATGCAAAATCCATTGGGCTCAGCGGCTCGGAGGTCGCCTCCGCCACGGGCCCGCTCTCAATCTTGTGGAATCCGGCAAGACTCTTTGCCGAACACGAGAATGCCCTTGTCTATGCCCATCAGGAAAGGTTCTCAGGTTCAGTTATTTTTGATGTTATAGCGGTTGACTTAAAGCAAGACCTGGAGTCAAGATGGTCGCTTGTACTTATTCGCGATGCGGTTCAGGACATCCCGAACACGTTGGACGCACTGCTGTACAGTACAGGATCTCTCGATGATCCCAGTGAGAGGATTGTCGCTTCTGATGTCACCTATTTCAATCAGGTGCAGTGGGCCGGTGCTGTCGGATTTGCCACAACGCGATGGCAGTGGAATGTGGGAGGCGCGGCCAAGCTTTTGATGCATCAGCTGGGTGACCATACCGGTTACGGCGTCGGTTTTGATGTGGGGGCATACAAGAGTTTCATGCCAAACAATACGGTTGGCATTTCACTGCGGGACGTATCCACATCGTGGATCGTCTGGGATTCCGGT
>DCAL01000019.1:0-13549 GCA_002311975.1 Fidelibacterota bacterium UBA1134
GCTCCGGAGGAGGGACTCGAACCCCCAGCCTAGTGGTTAACAGCCACCCGCTCTACCCATTGAGCTACTCCGGAATCTTCTAACTTCAGGAAAACCTTCTCAAGAAACAACGAAAATTTAGACAGATTACATGGCCGGTCAAACGCTACATTTCCTTCTCGGCTTCCAAAATCCTGCCTTCCACAAACATCCCGCTCTTTTGCTGTACATCGGTGACATAAACGATACCCTCGTTATCGTGTGGCGTACCGTAAACTGAATGGATAGACTTCAATCCGCCCATCCACTTTCTATTATCCGTGATATATACCAGATCACCCGGATCGGCAGCCATCTTTTCCATGTCGTTCCTAGAGAAGCGGATCACATCTTCCTGATCCTCCACAGTTCTATAATGCACCAGAACCTTATCACCATCGCGATCGTTCGGTTTACTGCCCTTGAAATATTCCCTGGCGTTCGCCACATCAAATATCGACAGACCTTTGATATCTTCAGGTTTCTTCGGTTTCGTCATCAGGCTCACCGTCACACCGACCAAGGCGCACACCGCTATGTTGTAAAGAGCGCCTATGTAAATGTACGGTTTGCCCGGCATCATTTCTATACCGTGATCAAAAGGTGCGATCAGCTGCGGAAAGATCTGCCCCAAGATCATGAGTGCCGCGCCAACGGTGAACGTAGAGATCACGGCGGCCGATGTGAACCGTCTCCAGAAAATACCCAGGAAGATAGCCACAATGAGCGGAGGGGTAAATATGGAATGGAACCAGCCGTGGGCTTCGTAGATCGTGCCGAAGGAGTTGAAAACAGGCACCAGAATAACACTCAATGCAGTTACCCCTACAGATGCCCAGCGGGCTATTTCAAGGTAATGCTTGTCGCTGTGTTCCTTCTTCACGAAAGGCCGGTAAAGATCATTCACAAATACATTAGCCGAAGCATTAACCAGCGTATCCACGGTGGACATGAGCGCGGCACTCAATGCGGCAATTATGAATCCAAAAATACCCGGTCTTGCCACCAGATTCGTGACAACCACAAAAACATCATTGGGATTTATGTTGGGATCGATCTGCCCCGGAAACACACTCACAATTGCGCGACCAATCCAGCCAGCATTGGAGACAACAATAGCCGAAATAGGCAGTACTACCAGAATATTGATAGTCGCCGCTTTCCGGCCTTCATTCACGCTTTTGCAGGCCATAAAGCGCATGATCAACCCCTGATTCATAAATAGGAAACCGATGGAGCCGGCAATCCCGTCCTGCCAGAAGATTCCTACAAAATTGAAATCCGGCGGGTAATTGAAGGGCGCCAACGGCAGCTTCTGTTCGGATGACAGCGCGCCCCAGAATATGTCAAATCCCCCTAAGTAGTCGATGCCCAGCACAAACAATAATAGTCCCGCAAACAACAGAATCAATCCTTGGAGAAGATCGGTGAAAATGACCGATGTCTGACCTCCAAAATGCATGTATACAGCGGTTAACACCGCGATGACAATAACAGTACCCATCAGCGGCAGACCCATAATTTTGTAGAGAGCCGTAGCCAGCGTGAGAAAACCGATGGCAATGTAGCCTATCATATAGAGCAGAATCATGATTGTCGCCAGAAAACGGGCTGTAGGGTTGAATCGCCGTTCGAAATATTCGGGAATAGAACGGACCCGTGAATAGATGATGATCGGCAACCAGCCAAACATGAAGAATGGCACGAAAAACCAGTCGTTCATATAGGTCATGGTAGATGAAAATCCGTACTGGAACGCCTTGGAAGAATACTTTATGAAGCTGTGGGAACCGACGCCGGTAGCTACAATGGAAATTGTGATCAGCCACCAGGCGTAGCGCCGCCCACCAAAGAAGAAATCTGATGTTGTTTTCGCGTAGCGGCCGAAGTAACTGCCAAACAACAGGACAGCAATAAAATAGATAATTATAATAGCCTGATCCAAACCGGTGCCAACGATTGGCTGGGTCATGACGCTATCCTTTGAGAGCCGCCAAAATAACAGCGGCATGAATAAAGGCATACCAGAAGAAACCGAATATCAGAATCTTAAACCAGTGGCGGTGCCGCCGCAGGGATAAATCCAGAGCCTTATGTCGGACCGTCAGAACGATCCCGATCAAAAACAAGATTCCACCTGCTCCGTACAGGTAGAGGTAAGGCAGCCACGTTTTAGTGAAGTCGAGCACGATCAGATCCGGTCGAACTCCGGCCTCAACTCGTCGTAAGTCTCCCTGAGACCCTGAACTTGCACCTTCGTGTGCCCCACTACGGGCATGTAGTTTGTATCACCCTGCCAGCGAGGAACAAGGTGATAGTGAATGTGTTCTTCGATCCCGGCGCCCGCGGAAACGCCAAAGTTGGCTCCGAAATTGAACCCCTCGGGATTCATAAGCTTTCTGATTATCTCCATGGATTTATCGGTAAGCGCCATGATTTCCGGTTTGGCCTCCGGAGAAAGATCCAGCGGATCTGCCACGTGTTCATACGGCGCGATCATCAGATGAGCATTATTATACGGGAAGAGGTTCATCATTACATAGCTCAACTCGCCACGGTATAGAATCAGCATTGCCCGATCGTCGCCATTGGCCGGCTTGTCGCAGAAGATACAGCCATCACCTTTCGACTCTCTTATATATTCAATTCGCCAGGGAGCCCAGAGCTTTTTCATGGTTAATGTAAGATGAATGACGGTTGATGGACAGTTGGCCTTAAATACATTCGGTTAGTTTTCATTTTGCTGAGCCGATAATCTGATTGAAACGAATATCTTCTTGAACTCCGTGGCTTCAGACAACAAGTACTCAAGTTTCTCGGACTCAACCTTGCTATCCGCGATCGGTTTAATGATTCTCAGCCAGTAGTGGCTTTCCCGGGATTCTTTTGAAACTACCCCAATCTTGTGGATGAAGTCCTTCTTGGATTCCGCGGCTTGGGCTTCCTCATAATTCGATCCGATAGACGTGGATGATTTGGCAAGTTGATATCTTGGGACGCGATACTGCTTCTTCTCTTGGCAGTAACGAAAGGAACAATAGGCAATCAACTCCGAACCCAAACGTACGATCTAACATCTTCTGGGTCTCTTCCTTCACTCTGACGATCTCCTTTAGACCTTACCCATCATCCATCATCCCCCTTCTTCGATGCGGCAACGACCTTCTTTTCAAGATCTTTCGCCATCTCCTCGTAGTGGCTGAAATTCTCCGAATGCATTCCCCGTCCGCCGGTCAATGAGCGCAGGGACGTTGAATATCGATAGAGATTCGCCTGAGGTATTTGCGCCCGGATCACCTGAAAACCGCTCTCGGAGTCCATCCCCAAGATCTTGCCGCGACGCCCCGAGATATCACCCATGACATCTCCCATGAATTGCTCCGGCACCTTCACTTCTACCTCGCTGATTGGCTCAAGAAGACATGGTTTGGCCGCCATGAAAGCTTCCCGGAATGCACCCTTTCCCGCTATCTGAAATGCGATATCTTTTGAGTCAACCGGATGCTGCTTGCCATCGTAAAAATTGGCTTCCAGATCAACGACCAAGTAGCCGGCCAGAATACCTTCCTCACAAGCGGCATTCACCCCTTTCTCGACCGACGGAACGAAGACTCTATCAACATTCTGACCAGTCAGACTGTTTTTGAATTCAACACCACGACCTCTTTCCAGATACTCAACCCTCATCCACACTTCAGCAAATTGTCCCGCGCCGCCGGATTGTTTCTTATGTCTGTACTTTGAGCTCCCTTGCGACTTGATCGTCTCGCGGAACGGAACTCTCGGTTCAACAAGGCTAACTTCAACATTGAACTTTCTTTTCAGACGCTCTACAACGATTTCGAGCTGCAGCCCGCCTTGGCCGGAAATAATTGTCTGTTTCAGTTCAGGATCAACCCTGTACACAAAAGTGGGGTCTTCTTCGTGCAGTGTAGCCAGTCCGGTTGCTATCTTCTCCTCATCGCCCTTGGATTTTGTGACAACAGCCTCATGGATGGATGGAGTGGGGAATTCGACCTTACGGAGTTCTACATTCAGTCTGCTGTCACAGAGGGTGTCACCCGTATGCGTATTCTTCAGCTTCACGACGGCGCCGATATCACCCGCGCAAAGCTGCCCCACATCTTTGCGGTTCTTACCGTTCATCACGAAAATCTGCCCCAATCGCTCTGATGATTGACGGGTTGTATTCTTCAGATCCATACCGTTCCTGACACTTCCCGAATAGACGCGAAAGAATGACAATTCCCCCACATGGGGCTCGCTGACCGTTTTGAAAACCAGAATACTGGCCGGATCACTATCAGTCGTAGATATTTCCACCGCCTCTTCTATTCCGGGCTGGCGAGCTTCCACGGAGGTTCTGTCCGCCGGCGAAGGATAGTATTTCGCGAGAAGATCCATAATTCGTGTCACACCCACATTAGCATCAGCCGCACTGCATACGAGTGGGATGACGGTACCATTCTGGATGGCGTCGTGGAGACCATCACGAAGCTCATCTTCTGAGAGGCTGCCTTGATCAAAAAACTTCTTCAAGAGAGAATCATCGGACTCAGCAATATACTCGATTAACTCTTCGTGTAACTGGTCAACTTTATCTTGCCATTCATCGGGCAGATCGCCTTCTTCGTATTTGCCGCTCCCGTCAGTTCTATAAGTCAACATCTTCCGCCGCAGCACATCGGCAATCTGGTTAAAACCCGGACCCGCATTCATGGGTAGCAGAAATGGGAATATGCGCTTAGAAAAATGATCCATCAGTTCCTTCATAACGGTATCAAACTTGGAGTGCTCCTTATTGAGCATGGTCACGACTATCAACTTCGGGATTCCGCGCTCCCCCGCATATTTCCAGACCAGATCTGTTCCCGCCTCCGGGGCTGAAACTCCCGGCACGGCAACAAGGGCAAAATCGACAACGTGAAGAGCGCTCCTCGCTTCTCCGATGAAATCGAGAAAGCCGGGTGCGTCGAGGATATTGAATTTCTTTCCCTCCCACCCGCAGTGGAGGAGGGTGGTACTGATAGAAATCTGACGACTGGTTTCGCTCAGATGGTAGTCAGAGATGGTGGTGCCGTCTTCAATCTTTCCGATTCGATTGGTTTCACCGCCGTTGTAGAGCATCGCCTCCGAAAGGACGGTTTTACCTGAAGTACCGTGCCCTACGATGGCGAAGTTGCGGATATCTGATGACTTGAAAGTACTCATTATAGCTTCATTCTAACGATTAGTGTAGAGTGGTCAAGAACGATTATTCAATTCACAAGGGACGATGAGTATAGCCAAATCGATATGGTCAAACAAACGTTTTCAGATGCGAAAATATGCTACTCCACCACCTCCTCAATCTCGATAAACTCTCGCAAAGCAGGTAAGATGTACCTATCTCCAATGTCCAGTTTACTGAAGGAGTCGCCCAATATTCTCAACCGCTGAGAAAGGGGCCGACTCTTATTCAGTACAACGAACTGATCATCATTGACCATACAGAATCCTCCTTCAAAATCACCCTTACCCTTGATGAGATTGATTCCCATCTGTTCGGCAAGTTGCTCAAAATGATCCAGCAGTTCTTCTGATTTCATCATAAGAGTTCATCCCTGCCTTCTTTTTTCAGTAGATCAACGACTTTTTTGATTTCTTCGGCACGATCTCTCGAGACGACAAGTGTGGCGTCCGGGGTGTTCACCACTGCCACATTATCCAGGCCGACAACCGCCGTAAGTTTGTCAGTAGAGTAGATTAGATTACCTTTGCCTTCAACAATAATTCCGTCTCCCCGCACGACGTTTCCATCCCCATTGCGCGACAAGACATCATAATACGAATTCCATGAGGCGACATCACTCCATTCAAATTCCGCTTGCACCACACAGATGTTCTCGGCGTGCTCCAAGATACCGTAATCGAGAGATTCGGGAGAAAGAAATGACCACTTATCGTTAAGGGTCGACAGATAGTTTCTCTTCCCTATGGTATCGCCAATCTCCACCAGGACCCTAAAATGCTCTGGCATCAGATGCTCCATAGCGTCCATGAAGCTGACCGCCCGCCAGACAAACATACCGCTGTTCCACAAAAAATCTCCGCTCTTCAGGAATCGTTGAGCTACTCTCGGAGTCGGCTTTTCAGCAAACGTTTTTACTCTGAATGCCTTTCCTTCCGACAGTTCGATCTGCTTGTCAAACTGTATGTAACCGTATCCTGTATGCGGGGAAGATGGAACGACCCCAAAAGTCACCAAATGATGATCTGAAACGGCAAGATCTCTCGCTATCCTGAGAGCACCTGAAAACGGCCTGTGGCCGACGATCAGGTGATCTGAGGGAAAGACTCCCATGACTGGTTCGGGATCCCTCTTGAGAAGATGTTGTGCCGCAAGTCCGATACACGGCGCTGTGTTCTTGCCCGACGGTTCGATGATAATGTTTTCTTCCGAAATGCCGTCGATTTCTGAACCGATTATTTGCGCCAAATCCGGCCCGCTCACCACATAGATATCTTCAACGAATTTCACTTTGCGCAGACGATCGACTGTCATCTGTAGCATGGTTGTGTCACCAATGATCTTAAGGAGTTGTTTTGGGCGTGAGTTCCGGCTCAGAGGCCAGAACCGTGTTCCTCTCCCGCCAGCCATTATGACAGCGTATAGTTTCGGCGTCTTCACTCAGCCCACTCTTCCATTCTAAACGAATACCGGTTCATCTGTCCGGATAGTATAGCTGAATTCCTTCTGTGTCCCAATTGGCCCTCACTTCGATGGTATCAGGTGATATCAGGAACGGCTCAGCCGGTTCAAACGGAACGGCCCTTCCAGTCGTATAGCGACCGTTGCCGTCTCTATCCTGAAAAGAACTCAGGAGCCACATTCCTTCTAACAACTCTGGAAACTCGAAATAGCCGTCTGAATTTACTGAAATTGAGGAAGACTTTCGGCGCTTTTCTGCCATTTCAGCTACTACTATCGTCGCTTGAGTATACTTTCCAGCGACTTTGCCGGAAAGACCGCCTTTGCCGATTTTCCTGCTTGTCCTGATTTTGAATGCCACGATGGAGTCCTTCAGTGCGATACCCTCTACGGAGCGCAACTTTTCTCCCTGGAGGGTCATCATGTAGTTTTTTTCTGCTTGCCACCCTGTGACAGGCCTGGCTGACAGGATCGTCGGGTGACGCCATTCCACATCAACCGCAATTGTATCTCCGGACCCGTCCTCCAGTGAGACAAACTGACTGTCACCTTCCGTCTGCATGAAAGTGGAGAATCGAATCGCAAGATGAGAATCACCGGGATCCATCTCTATTGTCTTTCCGGATTCGGGCACTACAATTTCGGGCTGGAGTGAATCAGCCATCGGGCTCTGAACTATCCGGTCAAATGGTTCCAGCGGCTGCTCAAATTTATCTTCCAGAGACGAGACGGAGATGGTATAACTGTTACCCGCTGTAAGACTGTCGGTGTAGAAGAACACTTCGTCTTCCTGTTTAGGACGAAACAGGTTTTGAGAGGTAACGCTCACAGTACGAAGCGTGTCACTAAATTCTACTGTGGGCGAATTCCCGCTTTTCAATTCGAACGAATTTGAGAATCGCAGAACGCCCTGCCGCGAACTCTCCATGGAGACGGCAAGCACCTTGAACGGCTTCGGTTCTCTCGAGACCCTGACATCTATATCGGCAAGTACATTCTGCTTCTGAGTCAGGTACAAAGGGGCCTTCCAGTGAACTCCGTACGGCATTCTTGAAGGCGATAGCGGGGCCGGCGGCGAGCCCCCTTCGAAGGCCAGAAGTTGATATTGCCTCTCATCCAGATATGCGAAGGAATAGTGCCCTGAATCGTCTGTTTCTGTGTAGTAGTCTGGCTGTTCCAGAAAGAGGCTGTCTATGCTTGCTTCAGCTTTGTAAAGATAGACAAGGCTAGAATTGCCTTCCATATCGTAGACTGTGCCGCTGATGGCACCCAGTGAAACAGACGATCCCGTGCTGTACGCGAACTGATAGGTCTTATCCAGCCTGTTGTTGTGTTCATCCTCTATCGCCCGGGTGACAGTCAGTATATAGGTTTGCTCATCTGCTAGAGCATCAGGCAGTTTGACGGTGATCTTATCCTTATTCACCACAACCTCGGGAGGATCGCGCAAGACCGGCTCAATCCTTACGGCTTTTTCCGGAAGTGTCTCCTGCAGTCTTTCAGAAAAGGTGAGAATGATCGTCAGCCCAGCGACGATTCGGGTGGTGCCAGACGGCGGTTCGACGCTGGCCAGTTCCGGCGCTGTCTCATCCTTCGGTCCTCCCGGCGGCGGGGCGATGGCTGCACAGCCAATCAGCACGAGCAGCATGCCGAAAAGTGATGATCTTGAAAGGTTGTTGTTCCGGCGCATCAATCGTTTAGAAGGGCGTAAGATCGTACGGAATGGTTTTCTCGTATTCAATCGCATCGGGCGAGACGGCGGCCGCGATGACGCTGATGCTCACGCCGGCCTGTTCAGCCTCCACCAACGCATGTGCGAATTTCGGATCTCTGTCCCACTGCGGCCGAAAGCAGTGGACATCAGAGCGCTGGCAGACAAACAGTACCGCAGCTCCGATCCCACTCCTGGAAAGAGCGGCCAGTGTATTCATGTGGCGCCGTCCCCGTTGTGTAACAGCATCAGGAAACATGGCCACGCCGTCTTCCACGAGAGTTACCGATTTCACTTCCAGATAGAGGAGCGTGCCGTTCTTTTTCAGAAGAAAATCCAAACGGTGATTGTCCAGCTTCACCTCGCTCCGGACCAAACCATATTCCTTGAACATACTCAATTGATGATTCTCAAGCAGTGAACGGACGAACCGATTAGGGAGCGTTGCGTCAACGGAGACCCACTCTGTACCTTTGCTTACCAGAACTGTCGTCCACCCTGTCCTCCGGTTTTCCCGTTTTTCCTCCGCAACCCGCCGCACTTTTAATCTGACGCCGTGAACTAGCAGTTCCTTCAGCCTCCCCGGATCAGGCAGATGACTTTCCTCTTCCCGGCCGTTGATGCGGACGATTGTTAAGAAGCGGTTAGGCCTCCGTACAAAAGTGGCATCGGTGAGGGAACCACCAGTTTTCATTCATTAACTCTCAGCCAGTGCCCAGTCAAAATCGTCAATCAAATCTCCCGCATCTTCTATCCCAACCGAGAGTCGAATAAGGCTGTCCGTGATACCAATGGCTTCGCGCTCCGCTGGCGACATGCCCGCATGGGAAGTCGTAGCCGGGCGGGTGATGAGTGTTTCGACGCCACCGAGACTGGGGGCAAGGATTGGCAGTGTTAAATGATTCAAGAATCGTTCCGCTGCCTCCAATCCACCTTTCAGTTCAAAGCTGAGCATGCCACTGAATCCATCGAACAGTTTCAGCCCGCGGTCGTGATCCGGGTGGGAAGCAAGCCCGGGATAGTTCACCTCTTCTACCCTTTCATGACTCTCCAGAAATTGAGCAATCTTCTGTGCGCTCTCGTTGTGCTGTTTCATCCGCAGCGCCAGCGTCTTGATACCCCGATGGAGGAGAAAACAGGCGTGCGGATCGAGCGTGCCGCCCAGATGGTTGAGTTTGTGCGTGATTTCTTCAATAAGACGGGCGCTAGCGATGACGGCGCCCGCCACAATATCTGAGTGACCGTTCAGATACTTAGTGCAACTGTGGCATGAAACGTCAAATCCCCATTCCGCGGGCCGGAAATTGACAGGCGAGGCGAAGGTGTTATCAATGACAGAAAGGACCCCGTGTTCCCCGGCAAACGCTGTCACGGCTTCCAGATCGCCTATCTGAAGCAGCGGATTGGACATGGTCTCGACGTAGATCAGCTTTGTCTCGGGCTTAAGCTTCTCTTGCCACGAGTCTGGATCGGCGCCATCAACAAAGTCGAAGCTGATGCCCCACTTCACCACATCGTGATTGACGAATGTGTGCGTGCCGCCGTACAGCGTGTCTTGGATAAGGAAATGGTCGCCAGAGGAAAGAAACGTGAGCAGGGTCGTGGTAATGGCGGACATGCCACTGGAGGTGACAAGAGCGTCTTCAGCATTCTCAAGGGCTGCCAGTTTTGCATGCAGAGCTATATGATTGGGCGTATTGTTAAGCCTGATGTATTTCACATTGTGGTAGCTCTCTTCGCCTGCCGTTTCGAACATCGCTGACTGAAATACGGGCATAGACACCGCCCCGCCGATTCTGGGATCGGGCTCCCCTGCATGAATAAGTTTGGTCTCAATACTATCGAAATTCTTGGTCACTTCCCTCTTCTCCTTTCTACTTTATGTACGCTCGCTCTTATACCTCAAATGCAACAACAGTTCTCTCAGTTCCCGAAGTTACAGATTTGAGTTTAACACTGCCGCGCAGAAATCATCAATCCTTATTGCGGTGAGAAGCGTGAAAAATCAACAAATAAGATTACCCTTATTACTATAATAATATTTTGATACAACCAATACAGGCAGCATATTATTATTAGAATTAGAGGATTTCAAAAATTAAAGGGCGTACCATGGACGAAATTGACAAAGAAATCTTAGATATCCTGCAACACAACGGACGCATCACCAATACGGAGCTGGCGAAGAAGATCGGCATTTCACCACCACCGACGCTTGAACGCGTGCGAAAGCTGGAGCGCAACGGAATCATCAACGGTTATGTCTGTCTCCTCAATCCTGAAAAAGTCGGCATCGAAACCTTTACTTTTGTAGGGGTGATCCTCGCTCGCCACGGCAGCGAAGCTGTCATGAAATTCATTGATGCGGTGAATGATGTAGAAGAAATCCTCGATTGCTATCATGTCACCGGTGAAGCCGATTTCTTGCTCAAGATTGCGGTACGTGATATTCCCGCGTATGAAGATCTTGTTCTGCACACATTGACGAAGCTGCCGGGTGTTCAGAATCTGAAGACCACGGTTGTTCTCTCCACCACTAAGACAGAAACAGCATTACCGGTAGAGTCGGCAGCAGCATGATTTCATTTGCCCACGACTTCCGAACCTTTCACTCAACACTTAAGAGATAAATCATGAAACATTGGTTAGCCGTAGTCGGGTTCGGTACGGTAAAACATGCATCATGCGAAATCCTGAATGAGAAGCGGCCAGACCCGTGCGAAAAGTAGGATCACGATTCTGACGTTGTGGCGGTGAGCGACACCCGATTTGGAACGGTTTACGACCCCGACGGTCTCCATATCGAAGGATTACTAGAGCACGTCAACAACGAAGGCAAGTTTGCGGGTCATCTGGTGAAATGGGATGCTTCTAGAGATGATTAGACAATCGAACGCCGCAACCGTCTTGCGTGTAATATCGATGGGCGTTCTGTCGCACGGTGCACAAAGAAGAGAATATCCGTCTGAAAATCTCCAGCTCTGAGAAGTTCCGAAGACAGTTTGCGAACGAGCAGCCAGAAGGCGGCGCTACACCTTCTCTAGCGCCTGCTCCAAGTCGGCCACAATGTCGTCCGGATCCTCTATGCCCACAGAAATGCGCACCAGTCCATCGGTGAGACCCCTGGCGAGGCGCTCCTCCGCCGGCACATCCACGTGAGTCATGGTGGCGGGATGGGTGATCATAGTCTCAACCGCTCCGAGACTTTCCGCCAAGGCGCATAGCTTCACTCTATTCATCAGTATCTTTCCGGCCGCTATACCGCCTTCCAACTCAAACGAGATCATTCCGCTGAAACCGTCCATCTGCGCTTTCGCAACCTCGTGCTGGGGGTGGGAAGGCAGGCCGGGATAGGTCACTTTTGCTACTTTGGGGTGGGCCTCCAGGAATTCAGCTACGATCTGTCCGTTGGCGGTGTGCCGCTCCATCCTGAGGTGAAGCGTCTTGACCCCAAGAGAAGTGAGCCAGCAGTCGAAAGGGCTCGGCACGGCACCGATAGTCTTCTGAACGAACTTCATCTCCTCGGAGATATCTTCCCGGTTGGTAATGACAATTCCGCCGATGAGCTGGTTGTGGCCGCTCAGATACTTAGTCGTGCTGTGGACAACCATATCGGCGCCGAACTCCAGCGGCCGGAGAAAGACTGGCGTGGCAAATGTCGAATCGACGCCGTAAAGGAGATCGTGCTCCTTCGCAATCTGTGCCATGGCTGCCAGATCGGTCACCTTCAGCAGGGGATTGGTGGGCGTCTCCACCCAGAGCATTTTCGTCTCCGGGCGGACGGCGTCTTGCACCTTGACAGGATCAGAGGAATCCACGTAGGTAAAATGCAGATCGTAGTTGACGAGGATCTGATTGAAATAGCGCAAGACGCCGCCATACACATCATCTGAGCAGACCACATGATCGCCCGCTTTCAACAGCTTCATGCAACTGTCAACGGTGGCCATGCCGCTGGCAAAGCAGATGCCGTACTTGCCCCCTTCGATGGCGGCGAGCTGCTCCTCCAGCATCTGACGCGTCGGATTGGCGGAGCGGGTGTAGTCATATCCGAGGTCGCGCCCGACTTCCGGCAGGACGTAGGTTGCTGTCTGGTAGATGGGCGGTACGATGGCGCCGGTTGTGGGATCCGGCTCGATCCCGGCTCTTACGATTTTGGTATCAAACTTCATTCTTCCCTCCACTTTGTAATATCACAAGAGAGTGATAGATAGCTGAAAACTGGATAAATGGAGGAATAGGCATATTCATTTCTCCACTTCTCCAATACTCCATTATTCCATTCTTCTATTTATCAGATGGTTCAATCGAGAAATCCTTGCTCCTTCATCCAGTCATCATCGACGAATTTGGTGAGGTAGTTCCTGATGGAGTCGGGTAGTATCACGAGACATCGCTCACCTTCCTTGAGTTTTGGCGCAACCTGCAAGGCCGCCCACACCACCGAGCCCGATGAACCTCCCACAAGCAGACCCTCCTCCCGAATGAGACGCCGCGCCGTGAGGAACGAGTCTTTGTCATTGACCTTGACGTATTCGTCCACCAAGGAGTTATCCAGAACGTCAGGAAAGAAGTCGTAGCCAATCCCTTCTACCATATAGGGATAGACGTCTGTTCCCCCGCCCAGAATGGAACCGAAGGGATCAGCGCCGATGATTGTGACGTCCGGCAGCTCCTCTTTCAGGCGCTTCGCCACGCCCGTGATGGTTCCCCCTGTCCCCACACCCATGACCACCATACTGAGATCATCACCCATCTCCTCAAGAATCTCTCCGGCGGTATCGTGGTAGTGGGCGTCAGGATTACCGACATTGCTGTACTGGTCGAGAATGTGGGAATTGGGGGTTTCTTCGTTGAGCTTCTTCGCAATCCCGATGTGGCTCTCCGGTGCATCCCAAGCCGCTTCGGTAGGCGTGCGGACAATTTCGGCTCCCAGTGCCTCCAGGACCACCTGCTTCTCCTTGCTCATCTTCTCCGGCATGGTAATGATCATCCGGTACCCCTTTACGGCGGCCGTCAGCGCCATTCCGATTCCCGTGTTGCCGGAAGTAGGCTCGATGAGAGTATCGCCCGGTTTGATGCGTCCCGACTTCTCCGCCTCCTCTACCATCCTCACACCGATCCTGTCC
>DCAL01000019.1:13554-13727 GCA_002311975.1 Fidelibacterota bacterium UBA1134
TCACCATCGAGATCTGCTCCGATTCGATTGAGCTTTACGATGGGAGTATTTCCCACCGCGCCCAGAATATTCTCACATATCATATCGCCTTCCTCTATAAAATCAAGTCATAATGGCCAATATTATTTCTTGAATTCAATTCTTAAGTACACCTCAAAGACTGGTTGTAGAAA
>DCAL01000037.1:0-1060 GCA_002311975.1 Fidelibacterota bacterium UBA1134
GTTGAGATTGGGAATTAGGTTGAAAAAAGCTGATGTCAAAGTGTTGCCTCCATTCTATCAATAGTTCCATTTCATGGGATCTCCCGGGAAAGATTGAAGCATCCCCTTTTCTCGGACCAACTTTTCCAGTTCGTCTAATTCGGACGGCAAAAATTCAGTAAAATTCTCATTGCCGTCTTCAGTCACCACAATGGTGTCTTCATAACGCAAATATAGATTTTCTTCCGGCACCCACATTTGAGGATCTATGGAAAATACATGGCCCACTTTTAATGGTCCATGGCGGTACGGTCCGTCATCATGGACGGCCAAACCAACTGGGTGAGATAAAACACCACCACCTGTTCGAACCATTTTTTCAGCTGCATTCTGGTATATTTTCTTTGAAAACGTATACCGTTTTATGATCGGCTTCATTTTTTTTCTCGCCTCTTCCAAAACTTGTTCGGTCATGATTCCAGGCCGAATAATTTCCAATACAACATTTCGATACTCCAGAATGATCTGGAGTAACTCTCTTTGCCACGGTTCAAAAGTGCCATTTACTGGCCACATACGGCCAATATCACTGACATAGTACCTGAAGTCCGGAGCGTAATCCATCAGTACCATATCTCCGCTTTTCAATTGGCTATCGTTTCGATAATAATGTCCATTACTGATATTTTCTGTACCAGAAGCGGTAATTGATCGGTATGCCTCTAACCGGGCATCATTGATCAAAAACACATAACGGGCAATTCCATCCAACTGATATTCCCAAACGCCAGGCTCGGTACTTTTAATCGCCTCAATCATTCCCAATCCTGCCAATTGAGAGGCTCTGCGTATTAAGGCAATTTCATTGGGACTTTTTACACTTCGCAGTCTATCAATAATCGGCGTCAAGTCTTTTAGTTCATTCCGACGGTTTCGCGTGCGCAATAATTGTACCAGACGACTTTCCCGGCTTATTCGGCCATCCCATGGATCTGCCGCAATCGATGCATTAGCAACTTCCAGTTCATACCGACTTTGCCCTTGCCCTTCCGCTGGGGTGAACATGGTATATATAACTGTT
>DCAL01000037.1:1102-1243 GCA_002311975.1 Fidelibacterota bacterium UBA1134
TCACGCATATCATCAGTAGAATAGACTGCATCTACACCCACCAGTTTTTTGATCAATAATTCATCATCTGCGTTTAAGATTTGTCCCTCACTCCGTTCCAATCGTTCGTTTCGTGGAGGCATATACAAGGTGACTTTTTTA
>DCAL01000037.1:1502-1854 GCA_002311975.1 Fidelibacterota bacterium UBA1134
GCTTCCTCATAAATCCCTCCCAAAGAATAGTTTGGATAAAATCATTGTTTTGGACTTCAAAGATTACCCGAAAATGTGTCGCCCTCTTTCATCCCCCCCGTCCCCCCGTCATTTTCAAGGTNNAGTCTGAGTGAACTTTCCAGCCTGAATCTGGTACAAGTAGACTCCAGCACTCACCGGCTGGCCCGCATCATCGGTGCCATCCCACAGAACTTCTCGGCGCCCCGCTTCCCGCCAGCTGTCAACTGACACTGACACTTCCCGGCCCATGATATCGTAGATGATCAGTGAAACATCGCCTGCTTCGGGCAGATCGTACCGGATAGTCGTGGCGGGATTGAAGGGGTTGGGG
>DCAL01000037.1:1913-2567 GCA_002311975.1 Fidelibacterota bacterium UBA1134
TGGCGGGATTGAAGGGGTTGGGGTGATTCTGGTACAAATTGAATTGTTCAGGAAGCGGTGAACGTTCTTCCACACTGACAGTGAAACTCAGTTCCTTCATGCGATAGATGTCCCCAGCGAAAGAACAGATGTAAAGTTCGTTATCCCTGTCCACGCCAAAGGATGTGACTGTCCAGTCACCAAGATCGAATAGCTCACGATTTGTGGGGGAATCGACGCCATAATCCAACACCCATATGGTCCCGAATTCAAAATCACCGTAAACATATTTGCCGTAGAGTGAGGGAACCAGAGCGCCACGGTAGACAAATCCCCCTACGACAGCCTCGCCCGAAGTTCTACCGTATTCCCAGATGGGCATGGCTAGTCCAGTGGTGTCGCACCCTGAGTAGGGGGCCGAGGGACTGTTCTGGTTATAACAGTGGGCTCCTTCCATGATATGCCAGCCGTAATTGTGCCCGGCCAGGACAATATCGATCTCTTCATACCTTACATGTCCCACATCTCCCAGCCAGAGCGAACCCGTGATGGCATCAAAGCTGAATCTCCACGGATTCCTGAATCCGTATGCAAAAACCTCTTTCGCAGCCGTACCGTCAAAAAATGGGTTGTCTTCGGGGATCCCGTAAGCTAATCCCGGCTGAGGATTGTCAA
>DCAL01000037.1:2703-3364 GCA_002311975.1 Fidelibacterota bacterium UBA1134
AATATAGAGATAGCCATCAGGACCGAAAACAATCTGGCCTCCATTATGGTGCTCATGGGGCTGTTCGATCTGCATGATGATAAACTCGCTTTCTACTTCGGCGGCGTTGGAATCGGTACTGCTCACTTCGAAACGAGAAATGACGGTTGTAAGTACGTCTGTGGGTGAAGCCTTATGCGTATAGTTCACATAGAAATACCCATTATTGATATAATCTGGGTGAAAGGCAAAACCGAGGAGGCCCGTCTCGGGTGCGTCATCAGAAACGCGGTCCGTGATGTTCAGGAATAACCTCTTCTCTAACACCTCAGGATCGTTTTCAAACAGATAGATCGTACCCTGTTTCTCTACCACAAAGAGTCTGTCCGATCCATCGGATGGATGCTGAAGGTCAACGGGTTTCTGAAACTTCAGATTGGGGAATGCAATTTCAATCTGTACCTGTGACATAGTCAAGGATGACATCATAAGCAAAGCAATCGCGAGCAGTGCGTTACGTGGAATCTGGCGTAAATGCAGTGAGCGCATCATTCTAGGAAGATCAAGTTGCGTCCTGTGCCACCGGCAGCTGATTATCGTTATCGACATAGGTAACATCTTGCTGAGCGATGACCTCGCCGTTGCGGAAGATTTTGATACTCCAGTTCCCGTAATAACTGGC
>DCAL01000037.1:3426-4484 GCA_002311975.1 Fidelibacterota bacterium UBA1134
GTCATCGTAGTGCTCATTGCTGGCTCCCTCCAATATTGATCATTCAATGAAACTGTACTTCTGCGGTTTATCATTGGTCCGTTCAATGATCCTCCTTGCCTCGAGGTCCAGTTTCACGACCTCGGTGTACCACCACACAGAGCCTGAAAAAGAGTGTTCAAACTTGCCATGAACGGCAGCGGGCCAGTTCGGTGTAGCTTAGATTGTCTCCCTTCAGGCAGTTGATGATTTCATCGCGCACGGCAGTGTACTTGGACTTTTCAATGTTTACGCCCTTCTTCCCCTGGGAATGTCCGGTCATGATTCTCTCTAAGTCAGGCATCGTCTGTAATGGTCAGTCGATGAGCCATGCTCACCTCACTCTTTTCCGCTGCAATGGGCATGGAAGTGATTCGTGCGATCACCTTCCCCGGCATGCCAGCAATGTACACCCTCATGCGATAAATCGCAAACGAGGGGAAACAAAAAAGTAGCGAACGAACAACTTTCTGCATATTATCCCTTATTCAGGAAATGGGAGGAGATTATGTATAGCAGAACGAATATCGACTTCAATGACCCGCCGCCATGGCTGAACATGCTGCGGAACGACCTAAACCTTCAGGGAGTCGGCCTGGGACTTGCCAATGTCCCCCGGGGAAAAGGCTACACCTTCATGCACAGCCATGGAGAGCAGGAGGAAGTTTATATTGTTCTCAGCGGCTCCGGGATCATTCGTATTGAGGATGAGGACATCGATCTGCGTCCCGGTGACTTTGTGAGGGTCGCGCCACAGGCAAAGCGCGCTCTGAAGGCATCCGATGAATCAGATTTGCTTGTGATCATTGCTGGCGCTCCCGTTACGGAGAACTATCCCAAGAATCCGAAATCAAGCTCTCTCATCGATGACGGCATCCCGGACTGGGATAACCTGCCGCCGTGGTGCGAGGGGAATGAGAAGATCATCGAAATTAACAGGAAGCTGAGAGCACAACGGGAGAAGCTGAAGACTGATTCGTAATACAGACCTGTCAGGACTTGAATGACCTAACAGGTCTACTCAGCCTCAATCCTCTTCC
>DCAL01000037.1:4665-4965 GCA_002311975.1 Fidelibacterota bacterium UBA1134
GAAGAAGTCCCAAGCAGCGCCGGCGCATCTACACCACCATCGGCGAACATTCCGTCATCACTGATGTAGCCGGGACAGATGACAGAAATACCGACCTTGGTTCCACGCAGCTCCTGCCGCAAACTATCGGTCCACATGATCATCCCCGCCTTGCTGGCGGAATAGATGGAATTGTAGATCACTCCCTTCTTGCCGCCAAGCGACGCAATGTTGACGATATGTCCTCCCCGTTCCAGCATGGTCGGCAGGAGAAGGCGGGTCAACTCCATGGGTGCGTAGAGATTCAAGTCAAGGATGGCT
>DCAL01000037.1:5071-5991 GCA_002311975.1 Fidelibacterota bacterium UBA1134
AACATCACCTTCATCATTCCTGTGAAAATACTGGTACTTCTCTCGTCCAGCATTGTTGATCAGAATATCAATCTCGCCGGTCAGATCCACCGCCCTCGCTATCACCCGGGAAATGGAGGCGGTCTTCGACAAATCTTCGGTAATTGAGTAACACTTCCCTCCCTCTGCCTCTATCTCCCGCTGTGTTGCAGTCAGCCCGTCTTCCGAGCGCGCCACACCTACGATAGTCGCCCCTTCCCGCGCCAGAGTCTTCGAGATATACGGCCCGATTCCGCGCGAATTACCGGTAACAACGGCAGTCTTACCATCCAGTCGTTTCATAATTCCTCCAAGATTGGAACAAAAAAAGGGGACTACCCTTCTGTAACCTTGAATACCTTGTCGTGCTGGCGGACCCTGTTCGACACTTTGATCCCAATGCTGTCGCCCTTCTTTACCTTTTCCACCGTGTCGTGCTCAACCTGCATTGATTTTATGGTTTCAGTGAAGTCCGAAGTTTTCCCCTTTATGTGGATGGTATCGCCTACCTCGAGGCTCCCTTTCGTGATTTCGATACCCGCCACGGAGATCTTACGGAAATAGGTCGAAACGACGCCGATTTCTTTTGCTTTCGTACTCATCCTCTACTCCTCCGTCAGTTTACTCGGATATTAGAACAGCATATAACAAAATTCAAAACTCTAACTCATCGCGCTGTCTTTTATTTCATTCGGCAGAAAGTACCCCGTTATCAATAAAGTTGCATATGAGACCATCCCGGTCAGCAAAATGCAAATATGCTTGATGGGTAATGGGAACCGTGGCGCATGGTTGGTTGAATATCGTAAGCAGGAGACAGGAAAACCAGAACTTAGTCAGAGACTGCGCAGGTTTTCGGTGAGTCTGCCGCATATTGTTAATTTCTGGAAATGAAGTCAACC
>DCAL01000037.1:6118-14114 GCA_002311975.1 Fidelibacterota bacterium UBA1134
GGATCGGAATCGCTGAAAGCGGTCAGGAACGGTTTTTCCCACCTTTTGAGTACTTCCCATACCGCACGGTTTGGTACTGTGGCGGCATCTGTCGGTATTGTAGGCACCAGTCTAGGAAAAACACGGGCGCCCGGCTTGTATTTCTCTGATGGGAAGGGTGCGTCATACCCCTTTTTCGCGCACGCGTAAATTCTGTTTACAGTACCCCTCTGGACAATTTTACTGGCGGTGAACGATTTCACCTTTTCTTAATAGAGCCGCCAGGCAAAAAACGCCTTGGGCATTTTGAAATCGCCGGTTAACAGGAATGTATTGGCTGCCACAATCCTCTTGAAGCGGTGCTCATGCTCAGCCGCAAGCCGCAGTCCGATAAGACCTCCCCAGTCCTGACAAAAAAGGGTAATATTTTTGAGGTTCATTTTGCGCAGAAAAGCAGCCATCCAGTCCATATGCTGCTGGTAGGTGTAGACACTCTTATCCACCGGTTTGTCCGATTTTGCGAAACCGATGAAATCAGGCGCCACGACCCTGAAACCAGCGTCTCTCACAATAGGAAGTATCTTTCGGTAAAGGAACGACCAGGTGGGCTCCCCGTGGAGCATCAGGACAACTTCGTTCTCATTCACGCCTTCATCCACGGTATGCATTTGAAAGCCATCACACGACACATACTTGGGTTCGAAAGGATAGTCCTGCAAATCGTCGAATCGGTTCTCATCTGTCTTTATTATTTCCATATCTCAGCCATGGATAGCATTGATCGCAGACAATGAATTGATCAGACGGTTGAGGGCATTTCATCCGACGAAATATTGTTGGCGGTATGCTCTCCCTTTTCAATAAATGATTTCATCAGAGGCATAGCGTCATTGGGGACCTTGTGTCCGGCGTCGTAGGTTTGGTACTGGACGCTATAGCCTAAAGACTGGAGCAATTCAAATGTAGTCCTTGACTTCTTCGGGGTCACGATACTGTCCCCCGATCCCTGGATTATCATGATAGGCGTTCCTTTGCTTTCATCAGTCATAAGCGAAGTCAGAAGGTCCGGATTCTTAACGAAGCCAGAAATAGCAATGACCCCACCGATGGCATACGGCAGTGCGGCCGCCGCCAGCAGAGCGAGACCGGCTCCCATAGAAAATCCCACAAGAAATGTCTCTTGAGCAGTGAATCCTTCATCAGCTGCTTCTGAAAACAGGCGGGGCATCATATCCATAGTCCGCTGATAGCGCCACCCCTCTTCATCCGACCCGCTGAACCATGTGTATCCGTTCCCCGTATCGGCGTCGTACGGCGCCCTAGGCATGAACCACTTACTCTTCTCCATCTTGAGCATCTTCGCTACCGGCTGCATGGAGAATTCGTTTCCCCTCCAGCCGTGAAGACCGATGACTGCCCTCACGTGACTATCCGACAGATGATACGTCTCAACAATCATGCGTCCACCTCCTTTCTAATGATGTCGAGAACGGGGATCGTTTCCTGCTTCTGAGAATCAAAGCAGACGATGGTCGTGACCGCGGCGGCGACAGGATCGGTCTCATCCCCTCTGAATGCGGCTTCCAGCACATAGTTTTGTTGCCGACGCGGGCGATTTTCTGTCCAATGGTGAGTTTGGCGGGATGATCGAGCTGTTTGAAGTAATCAATCTTTAGGGAAGCGAGAATGAACTTGTTCGCAGTGAAGCCACTGCTGGGAAGGGACCCGATACGATCGCTCTCGAAATATGAGAGAAATGTGGCATTATTGACATGCCCCACGGAGTCCATATCACTCCAGCGCGTGGCGAGTTCGGTGAATTCTGAGAAGTCCTCTCTGGAGATTTTTTTATTCATCGGGACGGCTCAAACTTAACAAGTACTGTCATCACGGGACAATGCATTGTAATGGAAGATGCGCCGCACCCCCCAGCCATGAGATACCGTATGCGGCACGGGCAATAACGGATGTTTCATCAATTCATCATGCACCTTATATTCATCGGCGTCGCTCGACACCTTTCAGTGAGAATCAATTCGAGAGGGAAAACCATGAGAAACACCAAAAGAGCCATCCTCTGTCTCATCGTTTACATAACGACTGTCACCGCCGTCGGAGCCGCGGACCGATCTCTCGGCTCAACTTCCGTCCCTCTGGACACATCACTCTTTCAGGCCATGGAGTGGCGCAACATCGGACCTTTTCGTGGCGGGAGATCTACCGCCGTGGCAGGAATTCCATCGAGCCATTCCACCTACTATTTTGGCTCCACTGGCGGCGGAGTCTGGCGCACAGACGACGGCGGCATCATCTGGCGCAACGTATCTGACGGATTCTTCAACACAGGCTCCGTGGGCGCAATTGCGGTGGCTGAGTCCGATCCCAATGTGGTCTACGTCGGAATGGGCGAGGCGTGCTTCCGCGGCGTCATGAGTTCTCACGGAGATGGGGTTTACAAATCCTATGACGGCGGTGATACGTGGATCCATCTGGGACTTGAGATGACGAGACAGATATCCACAGTCGTAGTCCACCCGAAGAATCCCCAGCTTGTCTATGTTGCCGCGCAGGGAAATCCGTGGATTCCAACCGGGGAGCGCGGCATCTACCGTTCCGTCGATGGCGGCAAAAATTGGGACCTTGTGCTACACGTTGACAGAAACTCCGGCGCCAGCAATCTCAGCATGGACAGGACTAATCCGCGAATCCTGTATGCCGCTTTCTGGGATCATCAGCGGACGCCGTGGAAAATCCGCAGTGGCGGCCCCGGCAGCGGGATATGGAAATCTACTGATGGCGGCGATACGTGGAAAAAACTTGAGGCAGGCCTTCCCGATCTCATGGGAAAAACAGCCGTTACCGTATCGCCAGCCAGTCCGAAACGCGTCTGGGTATTGGCGGAAGCGGAGGAAGGCGGGCTCTATCGCTCCGACGACGGCGGCAAAACTTTCAAGCTCGTGAATCGTGAACGTGTGCTGAGGGCGAGATCGTGGTACTACATCCATGTATTTGCCGATCCACAGGATGAAAATGTCGTGTACGTCCTGAACGCTCCCATGATGAAATCCACCGATGGCGGCAAGACGTTTCAACGTGTCTCCACGCCTCACGGCGATAACCATGCACTCTGGATCAATCCGGACAACAGCAGGATAATGATCAACGGCAATGACGGCGGCGCGAATGTCTCCTATAACGGAGGTATAACATGGTCAACGCAGCGGAATCAGCCCACGGCTCAGTTTTACCGCGTCACTACGGATAACCGGTTTCCCTATTATATTTACGGCGGTCAGCAGGATAACAGTTCACTGGCCATAGCCAGCAGAACCTCTGGCTGGAACATCGGCTGGAAGGACTGGTACTCCGTTGCCGGATGTGAAAGCGCCTATCTCGCTTTCAATCGCGACAATCCAACGCTTATCTACGGAGGATGCTATCAGGGAATTATTGAGGAGTTGAACATAGAAGCTGATCACGGCCGAAGCGTCATGGCTTATGAATTTTTCGGTCTCGGATCAGACCCGATAGATCAGAAGTATCGCTTCAACTGGAACGCTCCCATCATCGCATCGCCCCGCGATCCAACAACTATCTATCACGCCGGCAACGTCCTCCTGAAGACAGAAGATCGCGGCGAGACGTGGCAGGTCATCAGTCCTGATCTGACACGCAATAAGAAGGAAAATCTAGGGAAAGGCGGTGGACCTATCACCAACGAGGCGGCCGGCGGTGAGATTTATCACACGATCATGTATGTGGAAGTGTCACCGCACGAGGAAGGCGTCATCTGGGTTGGATCTGACGACGGTCTTATTCATGTCACAAAAGACGAAGGGGAGAACTGGCAAGATGTCACCCCCGGCGCCCTGAAGGAAGGCATGGTGAATTCTATAGATATCTCGCCCCACGATCCCGCCACGGCGTACATTGCGTTCACGCGCTACAAGTTCGGTGACTTTACACCGCATATCTACAAAACATTCAACTACGGCAAGACATGGAATCGGATCTCCAGAGGCATCCCCGAAGAAGCTTTCGTCCGCGTGGTTCGCGAAGACCCTGGCAGAAGAGGACTGCTCTACGCCGGCACCGAGACCGGTCTTTACATCTCTCTTGACGACGGGAAGCACTGGCAGTCATTCCAGCGCAATCTTCCGGTGACCCCAATTACTGACCTCATCATACACAACAATGATCTCATCGCCGCCACTCAGGGGAGAGCGTTCTGGATCCTTGACGATCTGACGCCTCTTCATCAAATGTCTGACGAAGTTCTGTCAGCCGACATATGGCTCCTCTCCCCGCGATCCGCATACAGAATGGACGGGGGTAGTGGAAATTCAGCTACGGCAGGGAAGAATCCTCCTAACGGTCTTCTGATTTATTATACGCTGACAAGCGAGCCGGATTCCGGTGCGACACTGAAACTGGAGATCAGCGATTCTGACGGTGAACTGATACGCACCATTTCTACTGAAAGCGGTCCGGCGTTCGAAACTTGGCGTGGAAGACTCAAGCCTCCCGTTCTGACAACTGAGAAAGGTCTGAACAAGGTTATATGGGACTTGCGTCATGAGTCCATCGAAACAGTTCCCGGTCTCAGGATGGAAGGCCCCCCTCTCGGCTACCGCGTAGCACCCGGTGAATTCACCGCCACGCTGAGCTTGGGTGACAAATCAATGTCCGTCACCTTCGAGGTAATCAATGATCCCAGACGGTATGCCAGCGAACAGTCGTATCGCAGACAGCAGCAGATTGCCGCCGAACTCCATCACGCCGCCAACGATATCCACAAGTCAGTGAAGAGGGCACGGTCAGTGAAAGATCAAATCAATGGGATTCTGAAAGTAACGGAATCGATTCCAGACACTGATACCCTTCAGGAATCGGGACAAGCGATCGTTGAAGCGATTGACGTTTGGGAGGCAGAGGTGGTACAGACAAAACAGGAGACGCGGCAGGATGTAGTCAACTTCTCCAGTAAACTAAATGCTCATATCCTCGCTCTGCTGTCCACTATCGATTCCTCAGACCCGCCGGTGACCGATGGTGCCCGTGACCGCTATGGCGATCTCATGGCCGAGTGGGATGAGCGGCAGGATGAGTTTGAGAGAATCGTTACCGATGAAGTGGAAACATTCAATAAACTTTACAGAGAACTGGAAATCCCTGCGATTGTGATTGAGAAAAACTAACCTCATCTGTCCCCCGAAAAAAGCTCGGGGTTGCAACATAAGTCACTAAGCTCTGCTAAGAACACGAAGAATCGCTAAGGCAATTTAGTCTGCTGGATGTTCTGTTCTTTTTGTCTGCCTCACCCGTCCGCTAGGCGGGGAGACTTGATGACAAATCGAAAAAGGGCGGCACATCTCAGCACAGGCCGATATAGGATTGGAGGCCGCGTGCTATCGGCTAAAAGAGAGAGTATTCAGTTATCAACGATCCCCCGACTTGGAAAGATCCACCTGACAAGACATTCTATTCTTGAATTGGAATTAAATTGTTTTCTTGATTTGTTTCATAACGGCCAAAAATGCAAGATCAGTGGCGTACCTGCAGCTGCAATAATAATCTCTAAGGGCAGACCCATGCGCCAGTAGTCACTGAAGCGGTATCCTCCGGGACCCAAAATGAGTGCATTACATTGATGACCAATGGGCGTCAGGAAAGCACAGGAAGCACCCACCGCGACAGCCATCAAAAAAGGATCCATATTCACCCCCATTGTGACTGCAATACCTACGCTGATGGGCGCCATAATGAGTGCCGTGGCCGCATTATTGATCACATCTGACAGGCACATTGTAATCACCATTATAAGGGCCAGGATTGACCAGGTCGGCAGCGATTGAGTCATACTGACCACACGATCGGCGATTAATGCCGTGGCGCCTGTAGTTTGCAGTGCGTTGCTCAGAGGAATCATGGCACCCAGCAATACAATCACCGGCCAGTCGATGCTCTTATACAAATCTCGCACGGGTAAAATACCCGAAAAAATATAAACCAGGATTGCACCTGTAAATGAAACAGTTGTTGGTAAAATGCCCCACATGCTTAGAAGGATCGCACCAACGAAAATCAGCAGCGCATAGGTTATTCTCGAAAACACACCTAACTCTATTTCTCGGTTCTCCAACGGCAAAAGCTCCAGGGAATGGATGTTGTTGCTTAAATCTTCTTCATTTCCCTGGACTAAAAGAACATCACCTACATGAAATTGCACTTTACCCAAGCGCTTATGAATGGGTTTATCTTGCCTCGCCACCGCCATAAGGATCAGACGGTTTGAAGAGCGCCGCCGAAAATAGGTGCGACCCCGGCCCACCAGGGGTGATTCCGGGGTAACCACCACTTCCATAAAAGCCGTATCATCATCCTTTAAGGAATCGATACGATAGCGCATTTCTTCAGTTAGGCGGATGCCGTATTCATCCATGATGTCCTTCAGGTCGGCCGGATCTGCTTTGGCAAGAAATTGATCTCCCTCCTCTATTTCCCGGTCTGGATCCAGAGGTTTCACGGGTCCATCTTCATTAATCCGTCGAAACAGGTTAAGTTTGTCGCCTGTAAGTCTTTCGATGTTATCTGAAGTCTTGCCGATAAAGATGCATCCCTCTGGAATCCGTATTTCGGTGACATACTCATCGATTGAGAATAGCGACTGTGAAACGGGTATTTTTTGCGTATCCTTAGGTATCAGTCGCCAGCCCACCAAAGCGACAAACAGGACACCCATGATCGCGATAGCGCCCCCCACCGGGCTAAAGTCGAACAGACCAAATGGTGCGGGCTCAAATGTTTCTGGAGAAATATTCTGGCGCCTAAAATAGGCTGCCGCCTGAGATGAAGAATCCGCCAGGGCTTGAGCCTGCATTTCCATCTGATGGGTTTGCCTGAATGTGGCAATGATGATGTTAGGCGGTGTACCAATCATGGTGATCATCCCACCCAGTATACTGGCAAAAGCAATTGGCATTAATAAGATACTCGGAGAACGCTTTTGAGCCCAAGCTGTTTTGAGCGTGACTGGTAACATCAGGGCCAGCGCTCCCACGTTGTTCATAAAGGCTGATAGAATAGCTATAACACCACTCAGACTCGTGATATGCATAGCCTGTTTTTTGGTGAAAGGATTTACTTGGCGGGCAATCAGATCTACCACACCAGAATTACGCAATGCACGGCTGATAATCAACACTGCGGCCACTGTAATTACAGCCGGGTGCCCAAACCCTATAAAAATCCGGCCCGGGTCTGCAATCAGGTCTGAACTTTTCCCTCCAAGAATGCTATCAGCCATTACCAAGACAAAAAGTGCTACAATAGCAATGACATCATATCGCCAGCGACCCCAAATAAATAGTCCAAATGTGAGAATGATGATTAAAGATATGGCAACCTGGTCTGCGGACATTGCTTTAATCTACGTATTAAACATCCATAAACAAAAAAGCGTCCGAAAGGAGGCCGATTTAGAGAAGAAGACCCGCCGCACGGGGATGGATAGCATCACCAAATCTAAGTTCACTACCCTTCATAAAGCCTCCGCTTAGAAAAATAGGCATCGATGTAAAGAAAATCAATGATATTGGCTTGATAATTAGCTGGAGTTTGCGTGTTGAACATAACCTTTCTCGAAGGACGTCTAAATTACTCTGTGTGCTGTGGCTTGAAGACTGCCTTCAAGGAATATCAAGTACCACTCAGCGCGAGGTCGCGGTTGAGTTTTTGGTTTGAAAAGTATAAAGCCAAGAAATGTTCATGGGATCGAATATGGTATAGCGTGGGTGCTTGGGGCGTGATACGACCACCCTCTCAGCGTATCCATATGCTGAATTCGTGTTCCGAGAAATCTGGATTTTCATCTTGGTAGTAATAATACTCTAATAGAAATTAATAACGGTAGTAGTAATAGTCCGATTCCCAACTCTCGTAACAATAATAAAGACCCCACCACGAATTAAATAGGCTGGATTCAAGTAGCAAGTGCAACAATTGATTACTCATGGAA
>DCAL01000098.1:0-4686 GCA_002311975.1 Fidelibacterota bacterium UBA1134
CCATTATCTCATTTTCCCTCTCTTAGTTTCTAATCTTCAGATCACTGGTTACTTTTTTGAAGTTTTCGTAATTTGTTCTCTTAAGGTATTTAAGTAGTTTTCTGCGTTTACTCACCATTATTATCAAACCCCGCCGGGAATGATGGTCTTTCTTGTGGGTCTTGAAATGTTGGTTAAGATCCCGTATTCTTTTGGTCAGCATTCCAATCTGAACCTCGGCAGAGCCGACGTCATTTTCATCCTTGCCGAAGGTGGTCACGATTTCTCTCTTCTGCTCTGTTGATAATGGCATTACTCCTCCTCTTTGTACAGATTGATTCTGCTCGCACAGAATCTTCTATCTCTTTCAAGCTGCTCTTTCAAATCATCCGTGCTGTCAAATTTCCGCTCATCACGGATCCTCTCCAGGAATTGGACTTCCATGGTTTCACCGTACAGGTCATCAAGATGACAGTCAAACATGTGTATCTCCATGACAAAATCATTCTCCCCAAATGTTGGCCTGAAGCCGATATTACACATTCCGTAATAGATGTCATCCTCTATCAAAGCGCGGGCGAAATATACTCCCGTTTTTGGTAATAGCTGCGCTTCATTCTCAGGCACAAAGTTGGCGGTAGGAAAGTTCAGCGAATGCCCCCTGCCGGCGCCCCGTACCACGATAACCTCAAAGCCAAACTGCCACCCAAGCTCGAAGGAAGCCCGCCGCACGTGACCATCGCGGATCAGGTTTCGAATACGGGTGCTGCTGAGAATTACATCCTGATCTCCTACTCCGGCCACCACTTCTACCTCATACCTGCCCTTCTCTCTGTGCATCGAGAGGAATTCACTGTCTCCTTCACGATTATGACCAAACCTATGATCGTAACCCACAATAATATGAGAAGGGTTGAAATACTTTATCAGAACGTCTTGCAGAAAATTCTCGGCCGAAGTCTGCGAAAACTTATAATCGAATGGAATCACCAAAACCGTATCGACGCCTATGAACTCAAGCAGCTCCAGTTTCTTCTCTACATGCATCAAAACTTCGAAACTATCTTGCGGCATCAGGACATGCTTTGGATGCGGATCAAACGTCACCACAACTGATTTCTTCTCCAGCGCTCTGGCAGTGGTTACCACCTCATGAATAACTTCCTGATGTCCTCGGTGCAGTCCATCGAAAGACCCGATCGTCAATACGGTGTTCTTCATGGGTTGAACATCCTCTATACGACGGTAGACATCCATTGCCGTTCCAACAGATCGAATGTGAGACAGTCATCCAAGCGATAGTTAGCCACTCTCGTTCTTCTGAGGGCCGTAAGATGACCTGCAGTGCCAAGTGCATTGGCCATGTCGCAGGCGAGCTGTCTTATGTATGTCCCCTTGCCGCATGTGACGCTGAAAGTAATGGCGTCATGGGACAGATCAATCAGATCAAGAGAGTGAATCTGAATCGTTACCGGATCCCGGTCAATCTTCTCGCCGCGGCGGGCAAGCTTGTAGAGTCGCGTTCCGTTAATCTTTTTGGCTGAATACATGGGCGGCGTCTGCTCGATCTCGCCACTGAACTGAGCGAAAACAGACTCGATTTGCCCCTCTGTCAGATGAGGAATCCGCCGGCGTTTGATCACTTCCCCCGTTAAATCCAATGTATCAGTCTCCGCTCCTAGTTTCAGCTTCGCCATATAGTCTTTGGATGCAGCGGAGATCTGACCCAGTTTGCGCGTCGATTCCCTCCCAATGCCGATCACAAGAACACCCTCGGCAAAAGGATCAAGCGTACCGGCGTGACCGACTTTTCTCTCCCCCGTAAGTGTTCTCACTTTCTTCACCACATCAAAAGAAGTCCAATCTACCGATTTGTTAAGAGCGACGATCATTCTGACGACGTTTCAGATTCATGAATCTGTGAGAAAATACGCTCCATCCGGTCGACCACCTCACTGGTCTCATCATAATGAAAAGCCAGTTCGGGCACAGATTTGGAAGTTATCTCTCGACCGAGAAGTCCGCGAATGTAACTCTTCCTGCGCTTGAAAAACTGCTCAACGCTTTCCCCATCAACCGCATCGCTCAAGGCGCTCACGTACACTTTGGCATGCTTCAGATCTCGTGATGCGATCACATTAGTCACAGTCACCAGCCCCACAGCAGTTGTATCCACCTCCCGCTGTATTAATTCGCTGAGAATCTTCTTCAGTTCACGTCCATAGCGTTCTGACCTGAAGTAGGGTTTGATATTCATACAATCTCTATAGATTCAGATGACACTTCCACGGGAAACCGATTCTCGATGATCTGCTGGATGGAGTCCAGATTAGACTTCAGCTTTGCTCTGTGATTGCCCGCCATGGCGACTTCCAGCACAGCTGACTGCCATATATCGTGGTAATCAATCTCCGCCACAGACACATTTTTCTTTTTTCGCAGATAGTTCTTCAGCGGATTGATAATAGCTCTTTTTTCCTTGAGAGAATGGGGGCTCATCAGGCGCAGTTCCAGACGGAGTATTCCTACAGCCATCGTCTGTGAGGAGCTCCTCGGTCCATCTCATGATCATTGAGTATTTTCCGCCGGTGATACAGAAATGAGAAGAACGTTTTAGTTTCTACCAGCGAAGCGTAAAGTTCACTGAAGGGTTCGCTTGATCTCCTCAGTTGTATAAGCTTCAATGAGATCCCCTTCCTCAAAGCTATCCATTCCCCGAATCCCGATGCCGCACTCCTTTTCGGATTCCACAGTCTTCACGTCTTCCTGAAAGTGCTTCAGCGATGTTATCTTACCCTCGAAAATAACTTCACCATCCCGTCTGAGCCTTGCGAGGTCATTGCGATTGATAACTCCGTCAACAACGGCACAACCGGCGATAGAGCCCCTGCGTGAAATCTTAAATACCTGGCGCACTTCAGCCGTGCCGAGAGCCTTCTCAACAATCTCGGGCTCAAGCATCCCTTCAACGGCAAGCCTGATCTCATCAAGCGCTTCGTAGATCACATCATACAGCCGGATATCAACGCCGCTGTTGTTGGCCAGGAGAGTAGCGTTCGAATTGACGCCTACGTTGAATCCGACAATAACAGCATTTGAGGCTGTCGCCAGAAGGACATCGGATTCAGAAACAGTGCCGACCCCTTTGTGAACGACATCAACCTTGATTTCATCACTGGGAATTTCGGCGAGAGCGTCGACGAGTGCTTCGATGGATCCATCAACATCAGCCTTTACGACGAGCTGCAACGTCTTTGCAATACCCGCCCGGATGTCCTTCGAAAGTCGATCGAGCGACATCGTCCTGACTCTCTGCCGGTCAATTTCGCGCTGCAGCCGATCCTTCTCGGAAGCGTGCTTTTTGGCTGTCTTTTCATCATTCACTACCGCCAGTCTATCGCCAGCCTGCGGCGGCGCCTGGAAGCCAAGCACCTGAACTGGGGTCGCAGGACCGGCGGAATCGATACGGACGTTTCTTTCATTCATCAGGGCTCTCACCTTGCCGTAGCCGTTGCCGCAAACAAAAACGTCGCCCACTTTCAGCGTCCCTTTGTGGATCAGAACAGTTCCGATGGCGCCGTGAGCCCGGTCAAGACGTGATTCAATGACAGCCCCGATGGCGTCAACATCCGGATTTGCCTTCAGTTCAAGCACCTCCGTTTCCAGCGCCAGAAGATTTAGCAATTGATCGATACCTTCACCCGATTTTGCCGATAGGGGAATACACTGAACCTTGCCACCCCAATCTTCCACCAAAACGCCATGCTCGGACAGTTCCTGTTTGACCCTGTCCGGGTTGGCATCGTTTTTGTCAATCTTATTAATGGCAACCACAAGTGGAACATCAGCGGCTTTGGCATGGTTGATGGCCTCCACTGTCTGCGGTTTTACGCCGTCGTCCGCGGCAACTATCAGAATCACTACGTCTGTCACCTGAGCACCGCGTGATCGCATGGCGGTAAAAGCTTCATGACCGGGCGTATCGAGAAACGTTACAGCCCTTCCGTCCTCCAAGATGACCGCGTAAGCGCCGATATGCTGAGTAATACCGCCGGCCTCTCCCGCAACCACGTTCGCACTACGGATATAGTCCAGCAGAGAAGTTTTACCATGATCAACATGTCCCATAACAGTTACTATCGGAGGTCTTTTTTTTAAATTTTTATTTTCAGATGAAGAAGTTTTGGTAATTGCCACATCTATATCTTTTTCTTTAATCGGAATGTGACCAAACTCCTTAACAAGATATTCTGCTGTATCCAAATCTATTGTATGATTAATTGTAGCTGTAACACCCATTCCAAATAAGTGTTTAATTATATTGCTGGATTGTTCGGCCATTCTATTTGCTANNTGATCAACATGCCCCATGATCGTTACAACGGGCGCACGCGGCAGCGCACCTTTAAGCTCTTCCTCACTTATTTCCAGTCTGAATACGTCTTCGATCTCCTCTTCCACCATCTCAACCTGATAGCCCGCATCTTCGACCAGAAGAGTAATGGTATCCATCTCAAGCCGTTGATTCATGGTGGCGGGGATACCCAGTTCCAGACACTTGGTGATGATGTCAGCCGGACTCAAATCGAGAACGCCCGCAACTTCCTGCACACTCATAAATTCTTTGGCTTTGACTGTCGGTAATATTTCTATGGTCTCTTCCTCACCTTGATCCACCCTTTCTCTCTTGTATTTCTTCTTCTTTGT
>DCAL01000098.1:4743-9031 GCA_002311975.1 Fidelibacterota bacterium UBA1134
TTCGTATCCATTCTGGCCAGTGTCTGGCGAACTGTGGCGCTTACTGACACAGGCTGGTCTTCCTTCTGTTGTTCTTTTTCGGTCTTGACCGGCTTCACGGGAGGGCGCCTTCTTCCCGAATCGATCTGGGCTTGGATATCGGCCAACTCCACCTTGCGGAATTTTGGTTTCCTGCTGCGCGGAGCCTTCTCTTCTTCTACAACTTCCGCTTCAGGCTTGCCATCTACACTTACATCCTCCGCAGCTTTATCTGCCGCAAGTTCAACAGCTTCCTGTTCCGATTCTTTCTCTGCGGCCGCCTGTGCTTCGAGAGCCTTCTTTTCTTCTTCCTTCTCTAACTTCCGCTGCTCCTGAGGCATCATAATTTCGAACTCGCCGGCAGGACGAAGCTTTTGCTCCAGTTTGCGGAAATGAATCTCTTTACGAACCTTCTCCTTCCTGTAGCGCTCTACAGAGTGAAGATCTTTTTCGAATTCCTCGACGATAAGCTGATAAGTCTGTTCATCGATGGGGCTCATATGGCTCTTGACTTCTATCCCATGCCTGTTAAGCAGATCCATGATATCACTATGGGAGATATTCAGTTCCTTGGCGATATGAACTATGCGACGTCGCGGGTTTGCTAATTCAGCCACTTCTTCTTCCCGATACTATATTGCCTCAGCTTCACTCACGGCAGCATTAGCAGTCTCTTCTCAGTGTCACTTGCGGGCAGATCATTCTCCCTAACTCCTTCAAGGGTGATCATTTCGTCTTCCTCTTCCAGCGTCTCTTCTTCTTCAGGCGTCTTAAGAGATTCCAGATATGCATCGATCTTTGCACCTATAGTATCAATCATCTTTTCGCCGACACCCTTCACCTCCAGCATATCCTCCCGGGATGCGGACCGAAAATCACTTACCGTTTCTACTCCGGCACTCCTCATGAAATCCACCATTCGTTCCGTAAGCGTTTCGATCTGCCCCAGGAAGAATGTCTCTTCCGATTTGGCTCCTTCGTATTCTGACTGTCTGAAAGCTTCGATGGAATAACCGGTAACATTCGAGGCCAGTCTGATGTTCTGATAGCTTTTCCCAACGCCCGACTCCATCTCGTCGTCATCGAAGACGGCCACACAGTATTTGCGCTCATCATCGATATAAAGGTTGACCGGTTTGGCTGGGGACAGCGCCCGCGATATGAGAACTTCCGGCTGGATGCTGTAGTTGATTACATCAATTTTTTCGCCATTCAGTTCACGTACAACGGCCTGTATGCGGCTTCCCCTCATACCGACACAAGCGCCTACGGCGTCAATCCGCCTGTCGTGAGACTGAACGATGATCTTTGCTCTCTCTCCGGGAGCCCGGGAAATTGCGAGGATTTCGATGATACCGTCTTCAATTTCCGGTACTTCCATCTCAAACAGCTTAGCCAGGAATTTCTCATCGCTCCTTGAAATAATGATGTCAGGACCCTTTGCCGTCATCTCCACAGACTTGATAATGGCGCGGACCGTATCACCACGCCGGAAACGCTCGTTCACAATCTGCTCTGCTCTCGGCATCCTCAATTCGCGTTGGTCGATGTGTACATAGAGGTTATCTCTGTGCGCCTGTCTCAATTCGCCGATGATGATTTCTCCCACCCGACCGATATAGTCGTCGAACGTATTTCTCTTCTCAATATCTTTGATTTTCTGGCCGAGAAACTGTTTGGCGGTAGCAATAAGCCGCCTGCCAAAAAGCTGCGGTTGAACCACTTCGATGAATGTTTCTCCAATCTGGAGATCAGATTCGATCTTTTGAGCCTTCTCAAGAGATATCTCGGTGAAAGGATCATCCACCTGTTTAACAATGGTTTTTTCCTGGTACACCTCAATTTCGCCCCGGTCTATATTGACGATGACTTCACAATTATCGCTAAACCCGTATTCCTTCTCGAACAGCGTCTTAAAAAGCTCTTCTATGATCGAGCTGATCTCTGTTCTGTCGATCTGTTTTTCTTTAACTATGTCGGCGAAACATTGGATTAATTCCTGATTGTCCAACTGCGCATCCTCCTAATTCATTTCGATAACAAGCATCGCCTTGCCGATCTCTTCCAAAGGGACATTAAATGATCCTTTCCTATTCTCAACAACCACCGATTCGTCATCCACAGAAGATATTAGTCCTTCTACGGGGCTCAAAATTGCGACGGCATCATGGTGAATCCTGACGCGCCGATTAAGATTCCTCATGAACTGATACGGTTCCTTCAGCGGATAATCGAGCCCGGGGGATGTAACCTCAAGTTCGAATCCTTCATGCAGAAGAACTACCAATCGTTCCGAGTCCTGAATTTCCCTGGAAACTGCCGCAATCTCATCGAGCGTCACCCCTGCCTCAGTGTCAACGATCAATCTGATACGATGCTGAGAACCTGCCGCGGAGACCTGTTGATCGATCAACATCAGTCCCTCATCGGTGACGATTTGCGAAAAAACTTCTTCTATTTCCATGCTGTCATTCACGTTTCAAAAAACCGCTGTTACAAAAAAGTGGGTCTTAGCCCACCAAAAGAACATGGAAATTTAGCTGACGCCACCCCCATTCGCAAGCAAATTAGAGTCAATTTCCCAACGGCATCGCCTTGCGCATCCATAGGAAAGCGCAAGGAGTGTAAAGCGGTACAGGATGAACGATCAGTTATTGCTGTGGGAGGAGAGGATATTGACCATGGCGGTTACTTCATCAATACGAGTCTGAAACGAAAACCTCGCCTCATCCTGAGGGATGACATCGAGCAATCTTTTCGCTTCCTCATAATTGTCCGCCTTTACAGCAGCAAGAGCGGCGTTGATGAAATTCTGGTTACTGACGGTCGGCACATCTGAAACGTGGGCCGCCTTTTCAAAGTAGCTGGCGGCTTCACTGTACTCGCCATCCTTGAAAGCAAGTTCAGCGAGAGTCTGCAAGGCGCCCACTGCAAGGAATGTGTTACCCACGGATGCCACGTAACCCTCGAGGCGAGTTTTCGCCTCCTCTTCACTACCCTGATGCAGGAGTGTCTGTCCGAGATAGTATTGTGCTTCATTGCCGGCCGGTGTACGAGGATATTCATTGATCAGAATATCAAAATCAGCTACGGCAGCGGAAAAGTCTTCACCTCGATAACTCACGAGAGCCCGTGACATTACGGCGTCCGCCGCAGTGCGTGAGGAACGGCCCGAGGATAGAATGAGTAAGCCGATTACCACCATTGCCGCCAATCCTCCCCCTGCGTAGGTGATAACCTTCCGATTCGCCGTATAGAACTGTTCACCCCGGTGGATTGTCTCCAGAAGCGGATCGCGCCGGATTTCCTTCTTCGTGATCTTTCGCTTCGGCTTCAGCATTTCATTTACCTTACACCACTGTTCATATCATTCTCAGACCGCGTAATTTAGAGTAGATAATTGAAATGTGGACTCAAAAACTGAGCTCTGAAAGGTGCAATCCCAGAGTTAGTTGAAATTTGATGGGGCTTCCTCATGTTAACTCACGGTCCGTTTACTCTATATCAAGGTCTTTTTGTAGAGCTGTATTGGTTCAGCGGAAACATGACTAATCGGGTAGCTCAATTAAGGTGGAATTTGCGATTCTGGCGCTGGTGCTTATTCGGTTTACTCGGGCATCTTCCAACCTTCTGTTGCGTTCTGCTAACCGTTGTTCAATCCGGTCAAGTAGAAAATTTTCAGGGGTCAGATAATACAAAACGTTATGGAGTCGCTTCGTATTGTACCCATGAATATAACGTGCTA
This sequence comes from Fidelibacterota bacterium UBA1134, assembly GCA_002311975.1. Lineage (GTDB taxonomy): Bacteria > Fidelibacterota > Marinisomatia > Marinisomatales > S15-B10 > UBA2146. Next base: position 8,507 of record DCAL01000098.1, read on the forward strand.
TTTGCTGACGTGCATCTTTTAGATCAAGAAGACTTTGCCGGGAAAGACACTCCTGTTTGATGGTACGATGAAAACGCTCAATCTTGCCGTTACTCTGAGGATGGCGCACCGCCGTGCGTACATGCTGCAAGCCAGCCTCTTGAAGGAACAGCTTGAACTCTTTGGCAATGAACTGGTTACCCCAAAGCCCTCCTCCAAACTGGCGCACATCGGCGATGATCTGATGAGTCCTGGTGAACTCCTTATGAGATGCCAGCATGGGAATCCCCTTCTCGAAAAGCGCTTCTCCGGGGCTTGAGCATTCTTCACAATCTGGGACATATAGGCATTCCCATACTCCAGCATTTCGGCAACCGAGAGCGACAGTGCCGCCACACGGTTCACCTGATGTGTTGCCGCCCAGACGGGGAATACCGCATCTGTCACAACCTTCGCGATTGAAGGGTCATCCCACAGAATAATGCCGCTCTGGGGTCCGCTGAAAATCTTCCCGGCTGAGCCGGTTATGATATCCGCGCCTTCCTT
>DCAL01000098.1:9089-9375 GCA_002311975.1 Fidelibacterota bacterium UBA1134
ACCTGATAAAGTCCCGCCGCCACAAGACCAAGCTGATGGGCACCGCCAAACCATCGGTTCTCCTTGCCGGTGTGTCTCTCTGCCGCCATTGTTCCGATCTCAGCCGAAAGGAGCACCCGCACGCCGGGACTGGTAGGCGCTTTCGGAGCCAATAGATTGATGCACTCTTTTCCGCGCCACACAGCATTACGTCACACTGCGGCAATTACTTCCGCGCCCACCTCTTCAAAGCCTGCGCAGGCGTCGATTACATCCCGCGCTTTCTTGAGTATTTCTGGGTCGTGGA
>DCAL01000098.1:9465-12799 GCA_002311975.1 Fidelibacterota bacterium UBA1134
TCGTGGACTTCTACTCTTCCCTCAATCGTGCTCATATATCAGGTCACGCGTCATGAGATTTCTGACGGCCTCTTTAGGATCCACATCTTCGAAGAGAACTGCAAAAGTCGCTTCGCAGATCGGCATTTCTATGCCGTTTCGCTCCCGCAATGCATGTACGGATTTTGCCGTGCGCACCCCTTCTGCCACCATTTTCATTTCGCTGAGGATTTCCTCCAGCTTCCTCCCTTTGCCGATTTGTTCACCCACGGCCCGGTTGCGGCTGTGACGACTGAGACAGGTAGCTATCAGATCACCGATTCCGCTGAGACCGGAGAACGTTTGAACCTTGGCGCCCATAGCCACGCCAAGCCTTGTGATCTCCACGATCCCTCTGGTAATGAGGGCCGCTTTGGCATTATCGCCGAAACCGATTCCGTCGCACGTTCCGGCGGCAAGGGCGATCACATTTTTCACTGATCCGCCCAATTCAGCGCCCATGATGTCTACATTAGCATAAACCCTGAGCGTATCTGAAGAAAAGGCCTTCTGAACCAGCTCGGTAGTTGCGCCGTCAATTCCGGCCGCCACCACCGTAGTGGGTACGCCCTCCGCCACTTCCTCAGCATGACTCGGTCCCGTCAGTGTCACAATTCTCTTGTCGCCGATTCTTCCTACTTCACCTATCACTTCACTCATCCGCATGAGCGTATCGTTCTCGATCCCTTTAGCAAGGTTGACAACCACAGCATCACCGATCTGGCCTGCCATCTTCGCCGCCACATCCCTGACGCCGTGGGACGGGACGCCGAACACCACAATATCTGACGATTCGAAGAGGGTGACATCATCTATGAAACGAATCCTGTTGTCAAACTCAAGCTGCGGCAGGAAGGGGTGGCGCCGCTCATTTCGCATAACGTCCAGTTCACCGCGGTTTCGGTGCCACACAATCACTTCGTGACCGAGAGTAGAAAGATGCTGCGCAACGGTGGCGCCCCAGGAACCGGCTCCGAGGACAGCTATCGTTTTATAATCCATCAGGTTGAGTTCAATGGAAGAATCAGACTATCCTGTCACCCGTCTGACTTCCTTGTTCGCCCGTACTCCCGATTCAATGGCGCCGTTCATGGATGCACGGTGGATAGACGTGTGCTCACCGGCAAAGTGAACTACGCCCTCCTGAGCCATGGCAAGCTTCAGGAAATCTTTTGCTTGCCCCACACCGGGGAAAGAGTAACTTCCCTTGATCCACGGATCTTCGTTCCAGTACTTGGCAACGCCCCCTTCCCAGTATTGAGGTGCCTCGGCCCAGACACGCTTGACAGAATCGTGCGCCGCCTCCATCCGCCCTGACGGGGACAGGTTTCCTAATTCCTCAGCATCTGCGCCGGATGTGAACGACAGCACGATTCCCCGCGGCCCCGGCTGATCTATGGAGTGGTGATAGACACGCCTCAGGGGTGTATCGGTAAAGATCCGCTGACCCAGACTTCCCGGCTCATCCCAGAAGCGCCGGCTGAACTGCATGGCGATTTTCATGACGTGGCCGTAGGACAGCTCGCGGATGCACTTCATTTTACCCGCCGAGAACTCCGGCTCGATAACTGTGTCGCGCAACACCTTGAACGGCATGGCAATGACGAGACGTGACGCCGTCATGGATCGAAGTCTTCCCTTTTCCTCAAACCACACATCAACGCTTCCACCGCTGTGCTCGATGCGCCGCACCGGCCGGCGGTACTTGATTGTGGAAGCGATAGCTTTGGCAAAGCTTTTCGGCAGCTGGTCATTGCCGCCGACAATTCTGCCTTCATCCGTCTCCTCGCTGAAAGCGCCCGCCATGTAGTGGCTCATGACGAGAGCCAGCGCCGAGATGGTCTCCGGCCGACCGGTACTCTCCGTTGCATTGGTATAGGTATAAAGATTGATGATATCCTGCGGCGCCCCCTCCTTGCGCAGAAGATCCGCCACGGACATCCTATCGAGTGCGAGAACATTTTCGGGCAGATGCCCCAGTGCTGCCAAAGGTTTTTCAGGTCTGGCGCCGCGGAATTCATGACAGCTCGAGCATCCGGTATTGAACTGTTGTGCCGATTCCTGAATCTTCTCCACCCATCGCTCCACCCATGGGGCTTCCTGCCCGAACAGTTTGCCCCCTTCCACGCCTTCGAACGGCAACTTATAGCGGTGCTTCTGGAAATCGGCTATTCTGTAGCGGCGGTCACGGACAAAAATACCGTCGTACAGCTTTGCGGTGAGAATCTTGAGCCCAAATTTCTTGGCATACCTGCGTGCATATCTGTCTTCAGAATCTACATACTCCGCACCCATCTCTGCAGACAGACCGTCCGCAAACGGATCACGATAGGTATTGACCCTGCCTCCGGGTCTTGCGCGCGCCTCCAGTACAGTCACGTCAAATCCGGCGCGATTGAGCTCATAGGCACAAGTGAGGCCCGCCAGTCCGGCGCCGATGACAATAACGCGGCGGTCTGATCCAGGCGCAGATGAGAAAGCCCGCGCCAGCACCATGGGAGAAAGCGCTGCTGCCGACGCAACTCCACCGGCCTTCTTCAAAAAATCCCGTCGGGAGATATCCTTCACTTCAATTCACTTCTGGTTGACTACTCTTCCGGGGGCGCCGCATACATGGCATCGATGACGTACTTGTACCGCTCCACCACCACCTTCCTTTTAACCTTCAGTGTCGGCGTCAGTTCGTTATCGGCGATGGTCCACTCTTTGGCAAGAAGCTCGCACTTACGTACCCTTTCATAACGGGCGAAGTTCTCCATAGCGGCGGCAATTTCTTCATCAAATAACGCTTGCACATCGCTGTTACGGCACAGTTCGTCGGGACTGGTCTCAGTGATTCCCTTTTCAACGGCGAATTCCTCCAGTGCTTCGAAGGACGGCACGATGAGTGCGCTGATGAAATTTCTGTTGTCGCCAATCACCAGAAGCTGTTCGATATACTTTGATGTGATGAGTGCGTTCTCAAGCGCTGCCGGAGCAACGTTTTTACCACCGCTGGTGACAATCAGGTTCTTCTTGCGATCGGTGATTTTGAGAAAACCGTCTTCGTCAAACTCACCGATATCGCCAGTGTGGAACCAGCCGTCAGCATCGATTGACTCCCGCGTCGCTCCCTCATTCTTGAAATATCCCTTCATGGTGTTGGGCCCGCGGTTGAGGATTTCACCGTCCTCATCGATCTTAACTTCCACATCTTTGATGGGGTGCCCGACGGTCCCAAACTTGAAGGAATCGAGACTGTTGAGCGTCATGACAGGGCTGGTTTCAGTGAGACCGTATCCCTCAAGAATGATAAGTCCTGCCGCACCGAAGAATT
>DCAL01000098.1:12857-16345 GCA_002311975.1 Fidelibacterota bacterium UBA1134
CCGAAGAATTCACCGATCTCGCCGGAGAGAGGCGCCGCTCCGGAAGAGAAGAATTTCAGTCGCCCGCCGAGGCGGTCCTTCAGCTTTGAGAAGACCAGCTTTTCGGCAAGACCGTGTTTCATCTTCAGTCCCGCTGGCATGGGTTCGTGCTTCTGTCGGTATTTGAGCGCCTCTCGTCCAACGCCGATGGCCCACCAGAAAATCTTCTGGCGTAAGGCGGGATCCCCCGCGACTTTGTCAAGGATGCGGGTGTACATTTTTTCGTACAGCCGCGGTACGCTGGCCATGACCGATGGGCGCACTTCGGGAATATTTTCGGACACCTTTTCGATGCTTTCGGCATAATAAACCGTAGCGCCCACACTGAACATGCCGAAATGCCCCACCGTCCGCTCGTAGCTGTGGCTCAATGGAAGGAAAGAAAGATAGATGTCGCTGCTGTCCACAGATACAACCTCATAAGTCCCCTTGATATTGGTCACAATATTGTTGTGGGTCAACATGACCCCTTTCGGGGCGCCGGTGGTTCCGCTGGTGTAAATCAGAGTAAGGAGATCGTCAGGTTTCGCCAACCGGGCCCTGTCTTCGAAATCGAAGTCCGCAGACGATTTGTGGCTCTCGCCCAACTGAAGCAGTTCGCTGAAGGTGATCACATTCTCCCTGTCGTAACTATCATCATTCATCACAACAACAGTCTTGACGAACTCACTTTCATCGAGGAACGCCAGAACTTTGTCGGCCTGTTCCCTGTTCTCCGCAATGACAACCTTAGATTCAGAATCATCGAGGATGAATTTAATCTGGGGGGAGGTGAGCGTGGGATAGACGGAAGCTGTGGCGCTGCCCATGCAAATGACAGCGTAATCTGACATGGCCCACTTGGGATTGTTATTGGACAGGATGGCTACCTTGTCACCTTTTTTACAGCCGAGGGAAGCAAGTCCGTAGGCGATATTTTCCACAGTCAGCCGAACCTGGCGAAAATTGATCCCTTTCCACTCTCCTTTCTCTTTGGAAAAATAGGCTTCCCTGTCAGCATATTCGCCGCAGACAGCGAGGAACATTTCCGGAATGGTGGTAATAGCGGTTAAATCTATCATCATGGCCTCCTCTGTAGAATAGTATTAAGCTGAGGCGAAATATATTGACATTTCTCAGATGAAGTCTATACTTTTCGGTGCCTTTTTCAAGCACTCCGAAGCCGGGATGGCGGAACAGGTAGACGCGTTGGTCTCAAAAACCAATGATCGCAAGATCGTGGGGGTTCGATTCCCCCTCCCGGCACTAAGCGATAAGGAGATAGAATCATGAAGATCAAAGTGATTATTCACGAGCCGGAAGAAGGTGGCTGTTGGGCGGAAGTCCCCGCCATCGAAGGCTGTGCCACCCAAGGCGACACAATGGACGAACTGATGACTAATCTTGAAGATGCCGTGGAGGGATGTTTATCAGTTGACCTGAGCACAATGGAGTTGTCCAAGAATGATGCAGTAGTCGAACTGACGGTTTGAAGACCCTTACTGGGAAACAGTTTGTAAAACTTTTGCGAAATAAAGGGTGGATTCTAAAACGAATCACAAGTTCGCACGTATTTACAAAGAAAGCCCGCATATCCCTCCCGATCCATGGGAACAAGGATTTGAAGAAAGGCCTACAAAGGCATTTGATGAAACTAGCAGATATTAGCCAAGATGACCTCTGAGTGTGACTCGGAAAACGAGGAGAATCTAATTAGCGTAGCACCACCATCTTCCCCGCCGTACGAGGACGTCATGGAAGCAAGGATATCATAGATATGCTGGGTCAGGTCTCCGGAATCGACAACCTGGGCGGGTATGCTGATGAACGGAGCCAGAATGAAGGCAGTAACGATTGAGAAACGCTTGTTTTTCATTTTTTCTGCTCAATTGTCTCCTACTATAACATACTAACTTATTTTCATTCATCACCGCATTTTGTAAGCCATTCAAGGAACGGTAAGCGACAACCCTACAGTCAATAGTCAAGAGAATAAGATCCCTCCGGTCCCGAGAGAACCATTGACACCTCTCCAATCCCTCCCTATCTTTAGACGTGAGGACGTCCACACGAATCGTCGCCATCGCACTGGTGCTCTGTTCCGCCGCTTCGGCCCAGTTCTATTTCGGCCGCAATAAGATCCAGTACCACCCCTTCGACTGGCATGTCCTCAGCACACCCCATTTCAACATCTATTACTATGAGGAAGAAGAGGAACTGGCATCGGCGGGTGCCTTCTTCGCCGAGGAAGCTTTCAGCGAGATGGAGAAGAAATTCAACTTTACCCTCATCAGGAAAGTACCCCTCATCTTCTACAGTTCGCACCTCCACTTCCAGCAGACCAACACTCTTCCGTATATGATTCCAGAGGGAGTCGGCGGATTTTTTGAATTCGTCAAGGAGCGCGTCGTGATTCCTTATATGGGGTCAACCTTCCAGTTCAAACGGGTCATCCGCCATGAGCTGGTGCACGTTTTCATGCACAACAAGATCGGCCACATCCTCAGGATGCACAACATCCAGACCTACCGCACACCGCCCCTCTGGTTCACCGAAGGGCTGGCCGAGTTCTGGGCCAACGAGTGGGACTCCAAGACTGAGATGGTCATCAGGGACGCCTTCATCAACGATTACCTTGTCCCTCTCGACCGGCTCGGCCTCGCCAGTTCCGGTTTCCTCCTTTATAAGGAAGGTCAATCATTCCTGCGTTTTATTGACAAATCTTACGGTCCCGAGAAGATTCTCGAAATGATGGAGAACATCTGGCGCGACGGCAATTTCTACACCGTGATTGAATCGGTGCTGGAGAAAGATTTTCACGAGATCAGTGACGAGTGGCGCTACTTTTACAAGAAAGAGATATATCCGCTGCTTGAATCCAGCGACACGCCGGGGAAACAGTCGCAGCAGATTACTGCCGTCGGTATCAATTCGGCCCCCGCCTATTACCATGGCGATGACGACAAGGTGCTCTACCTCTCCAACCGAACAGGCTATTCGGAAATCGTGCTTCAGTCGCTCAACTCTGATGAATCGGACGCCGACGCTGAAGTTATCATCGAGGGCGAACGGACGGCCGGACTCGAATCCCTCCATCTGCTGCAGACTGATATGGATGTAAGCGGCGATGGCATTCTCATCTTCTCATCCAAGTCCGGCGCCACCGATGTCCTCAATTTTTTCCATCTTGATTCCGCCAGGATTATCGACACCTTTGGTCATTCAGATCTCATTTCTATCACCTCGCCCGAATGGTCAAAGGACGGCACAAGAGTGGTCTTCACCGGCGTCGACCGGCGCGGCTACGAAGACCTCTACCTCCTCAACAGACAGATCACGAAGTTTATCCGCCTGACTGACGATTTTTACGGCGACCGGTCGCCTTCCTTCTCTCCCGACGGCGGTACCGTCGCCTTCAGCTCCGATCGCGGACAGTACGGCGCCGATGGATACTTCAATTTGTTTGCCTG
>DCAL01000098.1:16406-17592 GCA_002311975.1 Fidelibacterota bacterium UBA1134
TGGTCCCGCGCCGATCCCCGCCGCATCCTATTCTCATCCGACAGGGACGGCGTCTACAATCTGTGGCTTCTGCAAGACAACGGCACGGCAGATAATCCCCTTCCATTTCAGCAATCGACCCTCGTCCCGCTGACACATTTCACCACCGGTGCCTTCGATCCGCGCTGGTCCGGCGAAAATGATGAGGACGTCCTTTTCACCGCCTTTGAGAAATTCAGGTTCCAGATTCAGTTGCTTCCCAACGTCGCCGCACTGCGTGAAGACGGCCACCACGCCGCTGTCACCCAAACGCCGGCTTCTTCTCTCTCATGGCGCAGAGAGGAGCTCGCCGCCGAAACAAAGCGCAGCGCTCTCCCCTACAGGAAGCAATTCAGCTTCGATATTGCACAGACGGCCATCGCCTACGATCCCATTTTCGGCTTTCTCGGCGGCGCTCAGGTGAGCGTCTCCGATCTCCTCGGCAACGACTACTACCACTTCCTACTCTTCAATTCCGCCCAGTCATCCTCTGAATTTTCAAGCCGGTTTAACGTGGCCGTCACAAGAGTTGATCTCTCTCGCAGGATCAACATGAGCTACGGACTGTTCCATTTCGCCAACGATTATTTCACCTATCACAGCGGGTTCTTCTTCGAACGACGCTACGGAGTTCAATTTGCACTCAGCTATCCCTTCTCGGTCTTCAAACGGATGGAGGTCACATCGAGCCTGTGGCAGACATCGCGGGACTACTACGGCTTCAGCGATACATTCAATGCACTCCTCATTTCCAACTCGGCCTCATACGTTTTCGATAACTCCATTTGGGGACCGGTGGGACCCATGGACGGCGCCAGTTTCCGCTTCACGCTTGGGCAGACCATCGACTTTTCCCGTTCCCGCATTTACTACACCGGTCTCCTTGCCGACTACAGGAAGTATTTCCGCACCTCGCTTCAGACCCTCTACGCCTTGCGCATCATGACGTGGCTGAATGAAGGGCGCGACCTGTTCCGCTTCTTCATCGGCGGCAGCTGGGGCCTCAGGGGATACGAGCGGACAGCGGTTTCGGGGAAGAGCTTCTTTATGATCAACAATGAATTCCGTTTTCCGTTTGCCAGCCAACTCGTCCTCCGCTTCCCATCAGTGGACTTCGGTCTGGCGCCGCTGCGGGGCGCTCTCTTCTTCGATGTGGGCAACGCCTGGA
>DCAL01000098.1:17638-20779 GCA_002311975.1 Fidelibacterota bacterium UBA1134
CGACAGCTTTGACGGGCTGATCGGCAGCTTCGGCATGGGACTCAGAGGCAACTTCCTGCGCTTCATGGTGCTGCGCCTCGATATAGGCAAGACAACCGATTTTCATTCCGTCTCAAAGGGGCTCTTTACCCAGTTCTTCTTTGGCTGGAACTACTGATGAAGACGTGGCGCACTGACATACTGTCAAACGTCGCTCTCATCTTTGTTACTGCGGCCGTCATCTCATGCGCCGGGCGAATTTCACTTGAGACTGTCGCCGGCGAATCAGGTGCCTGGATGACGGAGGGCAACAATTTCACCCGCCTGTATCATGTACCCGATGCCGATCTCACGCCGCCCCTCACCCTTGTCTGGAAGGAAAAGTTCATGGCCGGCGTCTCCGGTTCCCCCCTTCTAACAGACGATCGTCTCTTCCTGCCGCTCCTCAACGGAGAGTTGGTTGTCCTGCGCACGAAAGACGGCAAGAGAATTGCCAGAAAGAAACTATCCCGGGGTCCCATCTTCGGCCTCACTCTGGCCGACTCCACCATCTACTTCGGTGTGGGTCAGACGAAAAAGTCGTTCAGGGCCTACGATATCCGCAAAGGGCGCTACGACTGGACCCTGAAACTGGCTGCCGTCGAATCGGCGCCAGTGGTGGAAGGTGAACATATTTACGTTGCAGACCGGTCGCGCAGACTCACCTGCCTGAAGCGGAAAGACGGATTTGTTCTGTGGCAGAGCAAAGACGGATCCACCATCCGGAACGCTCCCATAGCCGCCGCCGGGAATCTCGTATATCTCCTTCAGAACGGTAATCTCACTTCACGCCGGATGGATACGGGTGCGCTAAACTGGACTGTCACCCTGCCTTCCAATCTCCGCGCGTCGCCCCAGAAGAGCTACACCTCTCCCGCCGCCACAGAAGATCAGATATTTGTCACCACGCTCTCGGGCCAACTGCTGGCTTACGGCTCCGAACACGGAAATATCCTATGGAGCTACGACTGCGGTTCACCCATCTATGCACCACCGTCTTCTGACGGTTCCCTCGTATTCGCGACGGCGTCATCGGGAACGGTCTACTGCCTCAATGCAGAAGCGGGCACGCTCGTCTGGAGCTACCATGTCGGAAGTGTCATCAGCACTGCCCCGGTCATCGCTGGGACGCGTCTCGTCGTTACCGCAAACAGGGGAGATATTATTCTACTTGACAGATTAACCGGCCAAGAACTGTGGTCAGATAGACTACGGGGACGTATCACCGCGGCGCCGGTTATCATCGGATCTCAATTGGTGGTAGCTGACGATAAAAAGACAATCTATCTCTATACGTGCGCCGGCGAAGGGAATGACCGGTGAACAGACGAAATCATCTAAGCCTTCTCGCAGCAGCTTTGATCTGTTGCTTGTCACCCCGACTCACCGCATCGCAACATGGAAAACCAGATAACGAATCGGCACTCATCGCTACTCCTATGGATTCAGTCACTGCGGCCGACATCAAGAGGCATAGTTTGAGGATAGTCTCGGGAGTCTCACTGGCTGTCGCCGTAGCGGCAAACATAGCCGGGCAGCAGTACATTCAGCAGGCCGACAGACAGTATGATCGCTACCTCACCGCTGGGAATCCCACTGATATGAACCGCTATTTCAATCGGAGTACCACGCTGGACAGAAATGCCGGCTACTGTTTTATCCTGTTGGAAGCCGCTCTGGTGACATCCATCCTCACTTTCTTCTTCTCCCTTGCCCAGCCGTGAAACGACCGACACTACTCTTCTCCCTCGTCACTCTGCTCATCACCACGTGCTCAGAGAGAGAACGGCTCAATCCTCTTGATCCGCTCAATCCGGTGACGAAGGGCAAGCCTCCTGCCGTCAAACTCTCCTCCGATGAGAAGTCAATTTTTCTCAGCTGGAGCGATATCGGACTTGACGGTATACAGCGGTTCAACCTGTGGCGCAAAGACGGTTCTGATATCACTGACTCCGTTCTGATCGAGGTAGCGCCGGAAGTTACGGAACTTGTCGATACGGCGCCGGACTATGATGTTAAACTGAGCTACCGGCTTTCGGCTGAGACGGACGGCTGGGAAAGTCCCCTCTCCGACCCTGAGTCCATCACGCCCGGCCCTTTCAACTACTGGATCGCGGACTACTGGGGAACTACCTTGACGCGCCTCTCCTACGATGGCGGTCACCTCCTTTTTCAGAGCTACGACTATTTTCCCGTATCGCTGGAATACGATCCTGTCAGCTCCCATCTCTGGCTGGCAAGCCACTACCCCCACCGATTGGAAAGACTGAATGACTCAGGCGAGGCAGAGCTCGAAATTGAACTGGATGCGCCACCGGTTGATATTACGCTCAATACAGACACAGGCGATATCTACCTGATTCTTGCCGGGACGCCTGTTCTTCTGCATTTCGACCGTGATGGCGTCGAAGCCGAACCTATCACCATTCCCCTTGTACCCAGCGCCGGAGCACAAATCGCTATCATCCAGCAGACAGAGACTCTCTGGATCGCGCTGCCCGACTCTTCTGCTGTTCTAAGGATGGGTGCAACGGATTCCGGGGACTACGGTCTGTTCACCGACATCCAGAATCCGCGGCAGGTTTCTCCCCTGCAGGCGAAACGGATGATATGGATAGCTACAGATTCAGGCCTTATATCAATCGATGACGACAACACGATTGTTACCCACCTCTCCGGTTACTACATAGTTGATTTGGACGTCAATCAGGCGCAGGAATCGGTTTGGGCGGTGGCATACGATTCAGACTCCCGCAGTTGGACTGTCTTCAAGATCTACGAAAGTGCCGGTGAATGGAAATCAGAGACCGTCGCAACGCCTTTCTCTGACTACCTCTCAAAGATCAGAGTCAATCCCGGACTGGATCATTCGGGTCTTATGCTCTATGACGAATTGAATCGGGAGGTGGTGAGAGTGAGCCCGGAAGGTGAAGAGCTGGGCCGTTATGGCAGTTTCACATTTCGGCTCAACATGGCTGTAGAACAGTGATAATTGACCAAGCCGCCGGCTTGGTCAATTATCAACATTCTATCCACATTTGGACATTCATTAAAGGGAACCCTTAGATTGTTAAACCAAATCCTTAACTCCTAAGAATGTCTTACCTAACCACTTTAGATAGT
>DCAL01000001.1:0-13241 GCA_002311975.1 Fidelibacterota bacterium UBA1134
CAGAACAAAAAAGGCGAAAAGCAGTGTCATCATGTCAGCAAAAGTGCCGAACCAGCCGGGCAGGCCTTCTTCAACTTCATCTCTTCCCTTCTGTTTCCACTTCTTAATTTCACTGGGCGTAGCCACCTTCTACTCTGTTTTCTTCCACTCCTTAGGCGGGATAAATGAGTTAAGTTTCTCACGCACGATCAGCGGGTGCTTCCTCTGGTGGATTAGCCGTGCCGCTTCTACGAGCATCGACTGCATGGTACTGGTTGCACTAATACGGGAAGCAAGTTTAGCAGCCATGGGGAGAAAGAAGAGGTTGGCCATGACAGAGCCGTAGAAAGTGGTGATGAGGGCTGCTGACATTCCAACGCCCAAGGCATCGGTACCTCCCCCTTCACCGCCAAATCCGGAAAGCATGATAACCAGACCGATCAGAGTTCCTATCATTCCCCAGGCTGGAGACATGTTCCCCATGGTTTTGAACAGGTCCGACTGTGATTTTTCGCGAATTTCACGGTAGTCGATGCGCGTGTTCATGATTTCCACCAGTTCCTCTTCCGAGTATCCGTCTACGACCATCTGGACGCCATCACGGAAAAAATAATTCTTTATTCCATCAATAGCTTTCTCAAGATCGGCAGCGCCTTTTCGGCCAACTTCAGCAACATCCACGGCATCGTCAACCAAGCTCCCCAGTTTAACGCCTCCGCCCTTAAAAACAGCACCCATTGCGGCGCCCAGTTTCAGGACGTCTGACAGAGGGAATGCCACCGATACGGAAGCAATCATGCCTCCAAAAACAATAGCAAAACTGGATCCCGAAACAAATACTATAGGACTGGCCCCCGCCGCACCTGCCGCCAGCGCAATTCCACCCACAGTTGCCACTAACCCGAGAAGAATCCCCACCAGCGTTGCTATATCCATATGCCTTTTTACTCCCTGCTAAAACTTGTAGTTTTCAATCTGTTTTCGTGTAACGCCTTAAGTATATTCCTTACGTCATCATATTCAGGATCCATCTGCAACGCAAGGTTCCAGTTGATGGTCGCCCGTTGCGGATCACCCAACTTATAGTAGATTGACCCTCGTCTGGCGTAGGCCAGGGCCAGGTTTGGATTCATCTCCAGAGCCGTCTCCACTTCCTGCAGAGCTTCACGGTAATCACCGGAGTAAAAATAGCGCAATGAGCGTGACAGATGCCGCATAGCCCGGTTGACGTTTTTCCGGGAAACACTTTTCTCCAGCTTCAGAGACTTCACGGAATTCTCGAGGGATACCGATCTCTGCCTCAGCAATGCAACCTGCGAAGCAAGATTGCGTGACTGATGACGAGTCACACGAAGAGAATCCCGCAGTGTCGCTACAGCAACATCCGCAAACATCAGCGTGGAGTCCATGACGCCGGCCTCAAGGATCGGCGCTGGCCCCACTGCGACACCTCGCAATGGAACGCCGGGCGCACCCCTGGGAATGGCCATGGTGAAACCGAGCGTAATACCGGGATGATCAAAACTGTACGCTTCAGCTGAAAATGCAGGCAAATTTTCTATGTGGGTGAATCCTAGGCTCAAGCGATAATCCGAGGTAAGGGGGATGCGGAGTCCCACATTGATGCCTGTGCCGTCGAATTCACCCACAAAATCAAGTCCGCCCCATTTGGGCATAAAAGGAGTTCTCAATAATATTCCCGCGAACACACCGGCGCCTGTGCCGGTACTCGCTGTGTCAGCGGTCTGTGTTGTTGAAGTTGTCGTTGTACTGACCACCGGAGAAAACCCACCAGTACCAAATCCCATGTAAGTACTGAGGTGGTACTCCCCGAAGGATTTTTCACTGCCGATTACGCTAAAGAAGGTCAGCTGTTTAGGATCAAGGCTGAGTCCGTCCGGTGCATTCTGAAAAACAATATCGTGAAGTCCTATGGAAAAAGAAATATCGCTACGTACATATATTTTCTGCTGAAAGTGAAATCCGAATTCCACGGGGGGCAAATAGGTAGAGTTAAGAATATTATCCACCGACGTTGTGTCCGCCCCCTGGCCTGAAGAAAACCCAAGTGTGAATTTATCAGTCATATCCATGGCGAAGTAGACACCGCGGGCCGTATTAAAGGGCGAAAATCTGTGAATCTCTGAGCTGAAGCCGGCAGTGAAAAGGTAGGGGGATCGTTTGACAAATGTTGTGGGAATCTTCATCATGTTTCCCGGATGGGTGTAGGCGACACGCGTCACCGCTTGAAGAGGCATCACCAGTAATAACATACCTACGAGGAGCACTCTTATTTTGCCGATCAACATCCCTATCTCTCCGATCTTCTCAATTCCATTTGTGCCAGATTGAAATATTCACTGTCCGGGAATGCGTCAATGATTTCACCAAACGCCTGCAGGGCCCTCGTCTCTTCTCCCTTCAGGCGGTAGACGAGACCCGTCAGTATCATGGCGTCATCCTGTTTATCTGAATTGAACAGAGAAGAAACACGCTTCAGGATGTCCAACGATGTCTCGTAATCTTTCAACTGATAGTGGCAATCCGCCATCCAATAGAGAATATTTCCCGCTGTAACCTGATCAGCTTCAGTAAGAGCTAATCTTGAAAAATGCGCTAACGCAGAAACATAATCTTCTCGCTGATAAGCAAACACGGCATTCATATACAGCATCCTGTTGAACGGTATTTTCTCCATTTCAGGCGCCACAGGAACGACCTGTATGATTGCTTCAGCTGCTTCAGGTAATACACTTTCGGATCTTTCCGTCCCGGGGACAGGTGCGGGCTCTGCCGCCGGCTTCTCTTCCACAACAGAGACGGCGGAAACAGTTTGAATCTGAATAATCGGTTCCCTCGCCAAGAGGTCAGACACCATTTCTCTAAGCTCTCTGTTCTCTTTTTCCAGACCAGACATCCCGTCATTAAATGCTGTCTCCAGGGTTGCAAGGCGCTGATTGATGCGCTCCAGCGTCTGATGCATCTCTTTTGTTGAAGCCATGAACAGGGCGCCGCTGGGAACTTTATCCAGCAAAAATGACACCTTCTCGGGAGGTGCTTTGACCAGACGATTGACTTCCTCAGTCCCTTTGATCGCTTCGATGACTATTCCCAGATCGAGAAAGAAGGCGTCGCTGGTAGATGGCGGGGGCGCCTGTCCCACAAGCAGCACCGAAAAAGCAGACACACTACAGAGAATACGACGCACTACTCTTTGACAAACGATGGCGCTCACTCGTATTCTTCCCAATCGATGGTATATGAATAGCCGATAAACGAACCGAAGTCAGCGGAAATGATCATCTCAAAATTACCGGAGGCGCCCGGGAGAAGCGATGAATCTGTTGTAATCCCTGAGTCAAAAGTGTGGTAGGCGCCCGATATAAAGGTGGTGAGCGTTTTCGTAGTACCGCTCCAATCCTTACGGAAAACAAAGTTAACTTTAACGAAATCGGCACGCCGGCCGCCGATATTCTTTGTTTGCCCAGCGAAGGTGATATTGTTTGATCGGTCCTTCTTTTCAGAAATATTGCCTACAAGAACAATATTGGCACTCCGTACTTTACTGGCCCTTCGCTCAGAAGACTCAGCT
This sequence comes from Fidelibacterota bacterium UBA1134, assembly GCA_002311975.1. GTDB lineage: Bacteria > Fidelibacterota > Marinisomatia > Marinisomatales > S15-B10 > UBA2146. The sequence continues at coordinate 3,572 of DCAL01000001.1, forward strand.
GAAACGTAGCGCGGCTCGGCAAGCTTTGGCATCGGCGGCGGACTGTAGCTCTCCCGAATCTGTTCAGGCACGTATTCAGGTTCATCTTCCGCGGACACATTCTCAATGATCCGCACTACCTGACTCCTGTCTATCACCAGATAGCCAACCAGTGTTTCTACCTTCAGAATCTCTTCATCCTGATAAACCACCTTGCCAAAGACAGTGCTGCCGTTCTCAAGTATGATCTCCTTAGCATAGATCGAGAGGGGATTGGTCCACATTTCACTCCTGGCCTGAAGATCCCTTACTTGACTGCCCAGATGATCAAGTTCAGCCGTCATTTTCTTGATCTCGAAGGCGACCTCAGTCATCACATATTCTTCTTGGGGACCTCTTTCGGCTTCGCCTTCCTCCGCAGCAGCCACTTTCTCTCTCTTCTCCGGCTTCGCACCTAAAGTCAGTTCGATCTCAACGTCATCCTCATCGATTGTGACATCCTGGCTGGCAGAACCAACATCCTCCTTGTTCGCCTCGACGGTATATCTCCCCGACTCAAGCTTCTTAAACTCAAACTTGCCTTTACCAAACCTCTTTGCAGTGGAAGCTTTATCTACCTCTTCTCCATCCGCATCCAGAAGCACCACCTCGACATTTCCAAGCTTTTCGCCTTCAAGATCGACGACAATGCCTGAAATACTATACGTTTTTGCAAGGAGCGCCCCGGTGAAGATGGGCACAACAAGAGACAGAAATAGTATCGCTGTTATTCTTCTCACACCAGTACCTCGGATTTAGTTTACCCCGGATTCGAGAATCCAATCAGACCTAGCAAGTGTATAATGATTGTTTCAGAATATCAAGAAAAAAGGCGGGGAGCGATTTCACCAGTAATTTGGTGCTAAAGCAAGTGTTAAAAAGTCGTACAAACTATAAATTTAGGCTGACATGATTTATGCCTATACGAAATTCGATCACCTTTTCTTCAATGTCAGACCGAATGTTATAAGCGGCATCAAGATATACGGAAGGGATGATACATATCCTATAGAACAGGACTACAATGCTATCACTGGGGAGGAGCAAGATATCTGGCAGCGACTTTTCCGCAGATTGATCGATGCGCTCGATCAATACGCACCAAAGATATACCTGCAGGGGGTGGAGGCTATGGGTCTAAGCATGGATCTCTGGCCGAACTTTGCTGAACTTTCTCCCAAGGTGAAAGCCGCCAGCGGCTGGAAATTGGTTTCGGTAGCCGGATTTCTTGACGAATTTCTCTTCTTTGAACTCTCTGCAGAACGAAAGTTTCCCATCACCAATATTGTCCGCCAGTCGAAGCATTTCGAAGCAAAATACGAAGGTGTTACCATCTCAAACAGGAATGAGTACACGCCGGAACCGGATATCTTTCATGACATCCGCGGTCATGCGTCATATCTCATGAATAGAGACTACGGAGATTTTCTGTTCGACGTAGGGGAAGTGGGATACGAACTCGTTTGCAATGAACGGGGCTTTGATCTCCAACTTGTTGCACATAATGTTAAGCACTTACAGAATTTCGCGTGGTGGACCTATGAGTTCGGTATTATGAAAAAGCAAAGTGGTTCGGATAGTGTGCGTCAGTCTCCCAATGACATTGATCACGAGGTGTACGGTTCAGGGATTCTCTCTTCATATGATGAATTGAGGAACGAGGCGGCATGTAGCAAGAAGAGATCAAATGCATCAGAAATGCTCCCCTTTGATATGGAAGAAGTAGTCATAACACGTTTTGACTACAGTGAAATCCAAGACCGGTACTACGTCATCGAATCTTTCTCTTCCCTTCACGACGCTTTCAGAGAAAACAGGGATCTTTTTTTCTACGAAGGATAGGCCTGTTTCAGAGCTCTTTGGTATGAAATTTCACTTTAATAGTGCCAGTCATTTTCTATTCTCATCTTTATTGCTATTTCATGCAGGTTGTAATCTGCCGCGCGGAGGACCAGAAGATCCCAGAGTTGTTCTCATTTCAGTAGACGGCCTGCGGGCTGAAGTTTTTCTCAATCCTCAGGCGCACGGCTTTGGTGAAAACGATCTTCCAAACTTCCGCCGCCTGAGACACGAGGGGGCTTATGTAAAGGAAGTTACCACCGTCTTCCCCTCCCATACATTTCCAGCCCACACCTCAATGGTAACGGGCGAGCTGCCTTCCGAACACGGGATCATTCATAATCGTCCGTTCCTGCCAGACCGGAGTTTCGACCAATGGTACTGGTGGGCAGACAGTCTTAAGGTCCCGACTCTGTTCCATCTGGCCCAATCGAAGGGGTTAGTCACGGCAGCCACACCGTGGCCCGTTTCAGTGAATGGACCGTTTGATTATCTTGTGCCGGAAATTGAACCGGCGTCAGGGGACAGCCTGTCAACTCTCGACCTCGTACGCCAACACGATAAGCCTCCATATCTCATCGAATACTTCGCCCTTTTTGGCGGACTGAAATCAAATGAAGAGGCGGTTCACGGTTTTCAGCGAGATGTGAATCTGCACCGCATTTTCAAGACAGTTTTCAGCCGGCGGCTGCCGCATTTGACGGGCTACCACATTCTCTATCCCGATGACGCCCAGCATGAGTATGGGCGGAATCATCCTGAGGTGCGAAAATCCTACATCTTCGCCGACTCACTTATCGGCTCGGTTATTGATCTGATCACGAAGCTCGATCAGTGGCCTTACACGACACTCATTGTTACGGGAGATCACGGCCATGTTGACCACCATACCGACATCCGCCTCAACGTACTTCTCAGCGACTCAGGTTTGGTTACTATCGAAAATGGACGCATCAACGGATGGGATGCTGTGTCTCACGCCGCCGGCGGGGCAGCTTTCATCAGGCTCCGTGATCCTTCCGATGATTATATAAGGGCGCGCGTACGGAACATTCTGACATCGAAGGCGTGGTGCCGCCTGCTGGAGCCTTCCGATCTGCCGCCGGACTTACATGGCTATGACCGCGCTGACTTCATCTTATTGGCTGAGGACGGCTACAACTTTCCCGGTGATCTCGACCCTCCCTTTAAAGTTCCTCATTCCGGTGGCGGACATGGCGGAGATCCCCGCATTGCCTCTTTGAGGACGACCCTTTTCGCCATGGGACGCAGTATTGAGGTGGGTACTGTCCTAGACAGCAGTCACACGACGCAGACGGCGGCACTTATTGCGCGACTGCTGGACTTGCCGCTGCAGACAGAAGCTCTACCACCTGCCTTCTTTGACTCTCCCTGAACGAGACGCGTCGCATGACAAAACCGGTGTAAGAGACTACACTCATCGGTGTAACAGTTAACGCCTCGAAGAAGTGTGATTCACATTCCTCTTTGACCCTCCAACAGGACGGTGCGTCCTGTTGGGAAAACGTGAGAATCGGAGACCTTCCCACAAGACAGGACGTCTTGTGGGAAGGTGACAGAGACTACGCCACCAGCAGATACAATACAACGGCCGCGCCAGCACCTATAACCGCATAAGGAATCTGTGTCCGGACATGATCGATGTGATCCGATGCTGCTGCCATGGAGGAGATAATTGTTGTGTCCGAGATGGGAGAGCAGTGATCGCCGAAGACGCCGCCGCCCAGCACCGCCGCCAGAAACATGGGCACGCTCCCGCCAAGAGCCGCCGCCAGCGGAACGGCAATGGGAACCATAACGGCAAACGTTCCCCAGGATGTGCCGGTGGCAAAGGCTACCAAACAGGCGATGAGAAAAACTCCCACCACAGCCAACTTTACACTGGCAACCTCAGCGATGATGCCCGCCACATAATAACCCGTTCCCAGTTGCCGCACCACATCCCCCAAGGCGAACGCGAGCACTAAAAGGCTCACCACAGGGATCATACCGCCCATGCCGCGAAAGCTGAGATCGATGAATTTGCCCAATCCCAGTTTACCGGGGCGAAGATTGAGAACCGCCAACACCACAAGACTCATGAGAACGGCTCCGAAGACGGCGGAGGATCCGGAACTCGCCTGAATGATATCCCAGAAACTGGCGCCGGGGGCTGAAGCAGACTTTCCGGTAAGGTAGATACCGGCAACAATGCTCAATACCATCGTCACAACGGGAAGGATCAGATTGACAGCGCGCGGTTTTATGGTAGAAAGCGTCTTCACTCCCAAGACATCGTCCGCCACCATGGGGTGCGCATCATCGGCATACGGTTTGCCCTCCATTTCCGCCCGCGCTTCAGCTCTCCTCATGGGACCGATTTCCCACCTCTTCATCACCGAAATGAATACAATGAGAATGGCCACCATGGGATAGAAGTTCATCAGCACACTCTGAAGCAACGTTGCCACGGGACTTTCTACCCCCTGCACCGCCAGCAGTCCAATGATGTAAGCTCCCCAGCCGTTGAAGGGAACAAGTATACAGATGGGGGCGGAGGTGGAATCGCAGATGTACGCCAGCTTCTCCCGGCTGACGCCATGTCTGTCTGTAAGCGGCCGTCCCACCGTTCCCGCCACCAGCGCCGTAATGGAGCTCTCCACGGTGATGAGAACTCCCACTAAAAAGGGGACAATCTGTGCCTGCCTTCTGTTCTCAACCCACTGCCGCCTATCGAGCCAGCGGATGAATCCTTCAACACCGCCCGTCGCACTGATGAGCGTCAAAGTAGCGCCCACCATCAGACTGTAGAATATAACCCGTGTGTTGCCCGCATCACCGAAAACCGCTACCAGCGATTCTACCGTGGACCACAAAGCTATGAAGGGGTTCCAACCGTCCAGCACCCACCACCCGAGCCAGACGCCAAAGAGCAGAGCGGGATAGATCTGCTTGCGCCACAGGGCGAGACCGAGAGCGCCTACCGGCGGCAGGAGGGACCAGATGCCGTAGTTATCCATTAATCAGAAATCTGGTGAGCGATGGGACTCTACGATTAAGATCAAGCGAAAAAACGCCGACCGGCGCCTAAACGCTAAGCTCATGAAAAGCCGCTTCCGGCGGGAGTAGGACACCCCTCTCTTTCGCAGGCCGGGGCTGAGCCGCTTATGGTGGCGGGAGCGCCCATGAGGCGTTCAACTTGCAGCGTCTTGCATTCGGGACAGACGATCTCTTTTTCTTCCCAACTGAAGATGAGCTCCTCAAATTTATGGCCGCACTGGGAACAGCGGTAATCGTACATGGGCATGATATCAGTTCTCCTGTGCTGTTAACTGTTCAGAGCCTCTCTCCTCAGACTGAGGAGGATTGGGGACCGCTCACGTAGGGACGCCAAGCTTCGGCAGAATGATGTTGTTGAGCACAAACCAGACAGCTATAATCGCCAAGAGCCAGAAGATGTCCGTCATACCGCGTCCACCGCCTGCTTCAGCAAACCTTTACCGTTCTGCGCCAGTTCCTCAAGATCGTCCCGGATTTTGCCATCGACCTCATGGAAGGCGTCCTCTACTACTCTTTCGTATCCATAGCTCATGATCAATCCTATTTCTTTTTGTTATCAGCCGTCATCATTGTGTTCCAGGCTTTCATGCCGCCCACCACATTTGTCGCCCTGAATCCGTGCTTCGCAAGAATGTCCGCTGCAGTTTTGCTTCTGTTTCCGCTGCGGCAATAGACCATGATTCTCCCGGCTTTGTGGCTCTTCAACTCCCCAATCCTTGCTTCCAGTTCTTGTACGGGAATCAACACGGCGCCGCCCAGGTGTCCCAGGGCTCCTGTGAACTCCCGCTCCGTGCGAACGTCCAAGAGCAGGGGCTTCTCGCCAGCATCGAGCTGTGTCTTTAGATCAACTACTGAGATATTGTTGTAAGCTCTGATCGAGGACGGCGTCTGTTCAGTCTGAACAGTACATGCCACCAGCAGTGACGCCACGCCAATCGCTATTACCAATCTTCTCTTCATAACAACCTCACAAAAGTCAGCCGGGAATTTAGTCTTAATTCCGCAAAGAGTCACAAACCGATTGACGTTACAATTTACTGCGCGACAGCCTTCATCGATTCGTCTAAGATCGCGAGTGCTTCCTCGATTTCGTCCACACCGATGTTAAGCGCCGGCGCAATGCGCATGGCATTGCCGTAGAGACCTCCCCGGCCGATGAGGAGTCCTCTCTTCTTCGTCTCCTCCATCAGTTGCCCCGCCGCCTGAGAGTTGGGTGTCCGGTCCTGAATCGTCTCATCCGCCACCAGTTCGAGTCCCTGCATGAGGCCCATGCCGCGAACGTCCCCGAGAATCTTTGGATACTTCTTCTTGAGCGCCTCAAGTCCTTCCCTGAGTATCTCTCCCATAGCACCGGCATTCTGCACAAGGTTGTCCCGCTCGATGACGCCGATGGTGGCGTTAGCGGCAGCGCAGCTCACCGGATTGCCGCCGAAGGTGGAGATGGTATTCTTGGTGAGAGATTCGGCGATGGGTCCCGTCGTAATAACGGCCGCCAGTGGCAGACCGTTAGCAATTCCTTTCGCCATAGTCATCATGTCCGGTTCCACATTATAGTGATCGATTCCCCACATCTTTCCGGTGCGGCCAAAGCCCGTCTGAACTTCATCAGAAATGAAAACACCACCGTACTTGCGCACTATCTCAGCCACAATCTCGAAATATTCCTTTGGCGGCGTTATGAAACCGCCCACCCCCTGGATCGGCTCCACCAGTATCCCGGCGACCTTTCCCGTGGTGGTTGTCCTGATCAGCTCCTCCACATCTTCGGCGCAGGCTACGCCGCAGTCTGGATAGGTAAGTTTCAGCGGACACCGGTAGCAATAGGGCGAGAGGGCGTGCTTGACGGCCGAGACTTGCGTCGGCAGCGCCCGCCACGATGACAGGGCCGTCAGCGACTGCGCCAGAAAAGACCGGCCAGAATAGCCGTGACGGAGAGCAATAATCTCCGCATTGCCTGTGTACAATTGCGCCATCATGACGGCGGTTTCATCAGCTTCGGTGCCGGAGCCGACGAAGCAACACTTGTCGAGGCTGCCCGGCGTTATGTGGGCCAGCTTCTCGGCCAGCTCCACCAGAGGCGCAGTAGGATAAAGGGTGGAGATGTGGCTCAACCGGCTCACTTGAGCGACTACTTCCCGATTCACGTCGTCGTTGGCGTGACCTACCGAAATTGTCAGTATCCCCCCGAAAAAGTCCAGATAGCTGTTACCCTCCATATCTGTCACGCGGGAACCTTTCCCTTCCGCAACCACAATAGGTTCGTTGTAGTACTGCAAGGTCGCTGGGAAAAGATAGCTGTTGTGCTTCTGACGAACTTCTTCACTGGTCATAATTGTCTCCTCAAAAATTTCAGCTGATAGCGTACTCATGTGATTGCAAACTTAATCTCAGGAATGAATGTAGCACTGACGCCTGTTCTGTTACACTTCATATCTCTCCGCACTCCCGGTGATGGGGATGACGACGGTCTCTCCCTCCCGAATCCAGCCACTGCGTGCAAGAGACTGAAATCCCAGCCACGCCACCCCCGCTTCCGGCGAGGATTCTGTATCGGAAATATGCGCCACTTCTTCTCTGGCAACGGCAACCTCTTCTTCATTCACCATGACGGCTATTCCACCGCTTTGCCGCAGAACTTTCAGCATCCACGTCCCGCCGAGAGGGTTGGCAACGTTGAGCCCGAGAGCAACGGTGTCCCCATCTTGCCAAGGTTCTGTTTCTGAAGTTCCGGCCACAAACGCCTTCACCACAGGTGCGCATCCCGCAGACTGAACAGCAACCATGCGCGGAAGAGGGCCTTCGACCCAGCCCATCCTTTTCAACTCGTTGAACGCTTTCCACATGCCCACAAGTCCCGTGCCGCCGCCGGTGGGGTAGATGATCACATCGGGGAATTGCCACCCCAACTGTTCCGCTATCTCATAACCGAGAGTCTTCTTCCCTTCCACACGGTAAGGCTCCTTCAGTGTGGAGAGGTTGAACCACTCTTCTTTCTTCTCCTTTTGCATGCGTGCCGCCGCCTCGGCGATGGCCTGGCCGCCCAAATGGACATGAGCACCATACTTCTCTGTCGCTTCCACGAACGTCGCCGGAATCGTCTCCGGCAGATAGACGTGACACTCGATTCCCGCCTTTTCACAGTAGGCGGCGGCGCTGACGCCCGCATTGCCCGCCGAGGGGAGACAAACTTCCCTTACGCCGGACATATCCAGATGGGAGACTGCCAAGCTCATTCCCCGATCCTTGAAGGAGCCGGTGGGATTGACGGTTTCATCTTTAAAGTAGACAGTCACTCCTCCATGGTCGCCTCCACTGCACAGACGAGTCCACCCTTCGATGAGAGAGGTGATGTGTTCATCATCGATTGGCGGCAGAACGGAACGATAGCGCCAGAGGGACGGATCGTTTGAGTTAACAGTACCAATGGCTGGGGCAGTCTCGCGCCAGTCCAGCCGCACTTCAATGGGATGGCCGCAACGGCAGACGGTGGCGGTCTCCTTGCCGGAGTGTGGCTCTTCGCAAGAGGTGCAGATGAGAGTCATCTGTGAGATTCCCCTATTCATCAAGAATGGCCCCCGTTATTCTGGGATTGTCAGGAAGCAGTTAAGCTTTTACCAGCCTCAGCCGACGGAAAACCAGTGACTTTGTACCGCTACCCCCAGTTCTCCCGTTTCCGGGTTCATCGCCACGATTGAGTAGGTGGAGACGGAGCGGCTGTAATTGTCCTCACCGCTGATCGTCACCGTGAGCAACAGACCGTACAAAACAACTGCCGACCATCTGCCACTTTCAAAGAATCTGTTCATATTGCACGTCCTCCTCTGAAGCTCATCACAACCGAAATTAACGCGACATTCCCTGCGAAACCACATTTTCCATTGCATCTTTAGGCTTGTCACAGCGAGATTCCCACAGCCTGATTTCACGGTGACAGACTAACAGCACCCAAGAATCATCATGATCAGCCATTCTCTTCTTCTTGCCGCCACTGTCTTGTCCATGGCGTTATCTGCACAAAACAGGTTGACCGGGCACCCTTTCGCCACCCGCTCTGAAGTGATGGCGCCTCACGGTATGGCAGCCACCAGTCAGCCGCTGGCGACACAAGTCGCGCTGGATATCCTGAAGGGCGGCGGGAACGCTGTAGATGCCGCCATCGCCGCCAACGCCATGCTTGGCCTCGTGGAGCCCACCGGATGCGGTATCGGCGGCGACCTCTTCGCTATCGTCTGGGATGCTGACACAAGAGCGCTCCACGGCCTCAATGCCAGCGGGAGATCTCCGAAATCTCTGACGCTCGAATACTTCAAGGAACACGGATACGACAAAATTCCTGCCCGCGGCCCCCTCCCTGTTTCAGTTCCCGGATGTGTAGATGGATGGTTTGAACTTCACGACCGCTTCGGGAAGATGCCCATGCGAAAAATCCTTCAGCCCGCCATCCAGTATGCTGAGAACGGTTTTCCGGTGACTGAGGTCATCGCCTACTATATGCAACAGAATGCCCCCTATCTTGAGCCGTTCCCCGGCTTCAAAGAGACCTACATGCTAGCCGGCCGGATGCCGCGAAAAGGAGAAGTCTTCAAGAATCCAGGGCTGGCCAACACCTACCGCAAGATTGCCCGCGGCGGCCGGGACGTTTTCTATAAAGGAGATATTGCCAGAGACATCGCGGCATACATCCAAGAAGAGGACGGCTTTCTCTCTTATGAAGATATGGTTTCACACGCCTCACAGTGGGTGGAACCGGTTT
>DCAL01000001.1:13292-13684 GCA_002311975.1 Fidelibacterota bacterium UBA1134
CCTCACAGTGGGTGGAACCGGTTTCAACAAACTACCGTGGATATGATGTCTGGGAGTTACCGCCCAACGGTCAGGGCATTGCGGCTCTGCAGATTCTGAACATGCTGGAAGCCTACGATATTGCGGGCATGGGCTTTGGCAGCGCCGACTATATTCACACCTTCGTAGAGGCGAAGAAACTTGCGTTTGAGGACAGGGCCAAGTACTACGCCGATCCCGCCTTCAATGAGATTCCGGTGAATAGACTTATCTCCAAGGACTACGCTTCAGAGCGCCGAAAACTGATCGATGGCGACCGGGCGGCCAACCGTTACGATTCCGGCAAGCTTGAAAGCGGCGACACCATCTACCTCACAGTGGCGGACGAAGACGGCAACATGGTTTCGCTGATT
>DCAL01000001.1:13837-15443 GCA_002311975.1 Fidelibacterota bacterium UBA1134
CTTCCACACCATCATCCCGGCCTTTGTGACAAAAGGTGGAGAACCATTCATGAGCTTCGGCGTCATGGGCGGCGCCATGCAGCCTCAGGGACATGTTCAGGTGTTGGTGAACATCATCGATTTCGGCATGAACCTTCAGGAAGCCGGTGACGCCCCTCGCATCCGCCACAGCGGCAGTTCACAGCCGACAGGAGAAGTGATGGCAACCGGCGGTGTGGTGAATATAGAGTCCGGCTTTTCCGATGATGTCATTGAAGAACTGAAGAATCGAGGTCACTCCGTTCATATCGGCGCGGGCGGGTACGGCGGCTATCAGGCGATCCTTTGGGACGGGCATAACAAGATCTATTACGGCGCTTCCGAATCGAGGAAGGACGGCCACGCGGCAGGATACTAAAACAGATTTGTCCACATGATGGGAAAACCCAAACAGCATCATCCTCAATCTCAACCTCCCTCCGGTCTCTCTACCTCACAGCAGCAAAAGACTTGAGATCGGAATAAGTTGAGAAGGATCTAATCCATGATTGCTTGCCAGCGCCACCTCTTCGAGATTCCTGATGATGAGGCCTACATCAACTGCGCCTATCTATCTCCTCAGCTTCATTCAGTGACGGAGGCGGGCAGACGGGGCGTCGAACGAAAGGTTCATCCGTGGCAAACAGTCCCCAAAGATTTCTTTGATGGGTCGGAGAGGGCACGCTCTCTCTTCGCCCAGATCATCGGTGCCGCGGCGGACGATATCGCCCTCATCCCCGCCGTGAGCTATGGCATAGCCACGGCCGCCGCCAATCTCCAATTGAAAGCGGGAGATTCCATCCTGGTTCTGGAAGAACAGTTCCCTTCCAACTACTACGGCTGGGCGGAGCTCGCCCAAACGAAAGGAGCAGACCTAATCACTGTCTCCAGGCCGGAGGATGGAGACTGGACCCCTGCCATCCTCTCTCACATGAACGAAAGCATCGCCGTCGTCGCCGCACCTGTCTGCCACTGGACAGACGGCAGTCTCATCGATGTCAAGAAGATCGGCGAGCGTTGCCGGCAGGTTGGCGCGGCGCTGGTGATAGATGGCGCGCAATCCATCGGTGCTATGCCCTTTTCGGTGGATGAGGTTCAGCCGGACTTTCTGGTGACCGTCGGTTACAAATGGCTCCTCGGTCCTTACAGCTTGGGATTTATGTACGTGGCGCCGAAGTATCGCGACGGGACACCCCTTGAATACAACTGGATCGACCGTGCCGAGAGCGAGGATTTCACACGGCTCGTTAACTACCGCTATGAGTTTCAGCCCGGCGCCCGAAAGTTTGATGTAGGCGAGCGCAGCAATTTCATCCTCATGCCCATGGTGGTGGCGGCGCTGGAGCAGATCTTGGAATGGGGCGTGCCCGAGATCACCACAACATTATCAAGCATGACGAAAATTATAAGCAAGCGGGCCGAGGCCGTGGGACTATCCGTAGCACCGCCGCACCACCGCTCAGGTCATCTCATGGGACTGCGCTCTGCGGAAGGCCTTCCCCCCGATCTCCCGGATCAGTTAGCGAAGGAGAAAGTCTACGTCAGTGTCCGCGGAAACTCGGTGAGAGTCTCTCCACATCTATACAAC
>DCAL01000001.1:15568-19618 GCA_002311975.1 Fidelibacterota bacterium UBA1134
TCATCGACATTTTCCAGCCTCAAGTGCTTATAAACTCAGCGGTAAGCCTTTATTGTCCGGTGGCGTCAATTTTTTACCGGATATTTCATTATTCTTAACAAAAGTAAAGCCCTTTTTGTCTAAAACATTCGTTCATTGGGAATTATCAAAATAGTCTCGAATCAGCGCTTTGTGTTTTGGAATATCTGCAATCAGAACATAACCGTTTGCATTTAGGGCCGTGCTGACTTTTCTTAAGACATTCGTTCTTTCGCTGTCATCATTAAACATGTGAAGTATTCTGTCCATGATCACTACGTCGTAGTTCTGGGAAGGAACGAAGTTTAATACATCCGCAACCATGCCGTTGATTCGCAGATCATCTCTTTTTGTGTTCTCAAGCATTTGGGAGATTCCCGTTTCTGATATATCAATCCCAAGAACAGTGTGACCTTTTCTTGCGATAAACAGCGCCTGAGCGGGGGAAGAGTGTCCCCAGTTCGGCCGCCGTCAGGGCGTAATGACACCACAGAGTCCCCAGAAGAAATAAACCTGCCACGGATGTTGAGCAATGGCGGCTAATTCCTGGGGAGTATAAAAAATCCCTGAACCCAGTATGTCTCCCGTCACAACAGCCAAGACAGCAACGAGACCCAGTTGTCGCCTGAGATGGGGAGCGGGAGAAGCTTCGGCCATGATATGATTCCGCCGGAATTACTAGTGAACAGTCAGGGGTAACGACTGCCTCAGCTGCTCATCACTTTTTCTTAAGAAGCGTGCGCGCGCCGGTGCGAGCTTTCTGCACTAACTTTCTGAGGGAGATCTTCGGCTCCGGATTAAGAATCTCATCGAGGAGAACCACTTTATCTTCAAGTGTCATACTGACGATTGCATACACAGTTACATCTTCAACCTCTTCTACGCCCCAGTCAAAACCGTGAAGCAGTCCTATAACGACAGACATTTCCATAACCACTTTGATAATCAGTTTATCGCCTTCCGTCAGGTAGTCGGATGAGCTCCAGCGCAGCGTGAAGGCGGTTCGATCTTCATTGGATATCCACCACAGCACCACATTGGACATCACCCAGCCGGCACCAACTCCCGCCACCGTTCCAATGGCAACAGGAAGCAGCCGTTTCTTGATGGGCGGAGATACCTTTCTCAGATTCACGTGCCGAAGTTCTTTGAGTTCGGTGAGCGGCAAGAGCGTGTTGTTCTCAGCGGGAGAGTTGTGATCTACTACCAGAAGATAGTTGCCGCGTAATCCCTTCAGAGAGAGGTTTTCCAGTATTTCATCTGAATTGAGTGTTATCTGCCAACTCTGGCCAAATGCCAGCACATGAAGCGACAAAACAAGGAGAGAATAATATAATCTAAGGTTCTTCGCACATTTGTATGAGCACTGTTCCGAGGATGTTCTGTGGAGGCCGGATATCCTTCCCCCGCCGCTCAAGTTGATCGCTTTGGGTCTGACCAAACACACCCCATCCTCAACTTCGTTTCGGACACCCCTCTCAGAGAGAGAACTCCTTGGCCTGCCCGTCCCCCAAGTCCACGAGGGACCGACGGGATGGAACTGTCTGTTCACCATAGTCCCCTCCTCGGGAGGGGTGGATTCCGTACTGGGGGGAGACGGGGCAGGTTGTGGCAGAAAGATTGTCCTGAATCTCCGGACGCTTCTGTTGCCCACAAGAATCCGCCATGAACCTAATCTTAGTTTCATCTGAGAGCTACGATTATAGCGGGCTGACCTATAGTAATCCCCACACTCAGGCAAACGCCCTAAATGCGGCCGACAAAACTTCTACATCAAAAGGCGTTGACCCCTTCAACTCTCCATCGAGATTCAAGATATCATCCTCCTGTGGGATGAGAGAATATTTCTTCACCTGATGGTACTCCACAACAGGATCGTCCACATGGGAACCGTCGAATACCTTAGGAAAAATCTTCAGCAACTTTCGGCGGGTGGCATCGCGAATCACGATCACGTCAATGAGCCCGTCATCAAGTTTAGCACGCGGCGCCATCCGCATCCCCTTGCCCGTGTATTGAGTGTTGCAACCAAGAATGAAAATGAATTCATCCTCATCCTCCTCACCGTCCAGGATGAGTTTTGTCCTGCGCCGATTGAGGAAAAAGACATGCATGAGTGTTGTGATGTTGTAGCGCTGCTCCCCCAGCCAGCGCACCTTTTCAGCCGACATATTAATATCCGTCACCATCCCCCAGCCGACAATATTAAAGCAGTACACTACTTCTTGCCCTATACTCACTTTCGCCACATCGATTGGGCGTGTCTTTCCGCCTACGATACGATTCGCCGCCTCCACCGGATCGAGACAGTCAAGATCATGCATGAATGAATTGCCCGTACCTCCGGGAATACAGCCGATGGGAACTGTCTTCTTATCACTTCTTGTCAGCAGACCATTAATAACTTCATGCAAGGTACCGTCCCCGCCGATGAGGCAGAAACCGTCGCACCCGGACAGATCCATCTCGTTGATCATGTCTCCCGCGTGACCGGCATACTCAGTTTCACGAATGTGGAGATCTACTTGTGAGGTCTCAAAAACAGGTTTTACCTGCTCGAGGATTCCGAGGCCGCGCTTGGTTCCCCCTTGAGGGTTGACCGCTAAAATGAAACTCTTTGATGCCATGCCATAGAGTTTAACAACGTTGGCGGAAACTTAGGGTAAAGAATTTGTCACGCAAAATAGTCATCTCACACCTTAGTTCTTACCATCCCCACTGAAGATCGAACAGAGGAAAGAGGTGCCACTGCGTCCCGAACGGATATTCGCCGTACACTAACTTATAGCCGAAATTGATCCGAAACTGTGAACTTCTGTTCCAAATGAAGAGTCCCTTGTGCTCAAAGGCAAACGCCTCAGAGATTCCCGGATGGAGGATAATGTCAGCATCTATCAGGTAATCGATCTGTCCTGTTATGCGGCGGAGAATGTCTAGTCCGATGTTCACGCCATAACCGCTGTAGAAATCAGCCAGCCGCGGAAAAACAAGCGGCAGATCGATTGTGTTGCGTTCATCCAGAGATTCGGACGCAAAGCCCAGCGCCACGCCTGTTCTTCCTGTCATCAATCCTGAACGACCGAGTCGCCGCGTCAACAACAGTTCATTTCTGATAGAAACCATATGGGGAATGGTAAACTCCGGACTGATGATACCGAATTTTCCCTCGTGAGTGATCTTTCGCAAAAGGGGCGTCGGATAGAAAAGTGTGTGCCGGCTTGCGAAAGTCCAGTTATCGAGTGGCGGCCAGGCGACCTTTATGCTGAGGTTGGGAATAAGAATATTCCATAGCGGATGGGTGGACCACTCAAGCCGATCGGTCTGACCGTGGCGTAGCGGCTGGAACAATCCCACCTCCCACCGCCCTTTGGGAATGGTATAGGCGGAGCCCGCGGACCAGATGGCGCTATCGGCTGACGCCACCGAGACGCTAAAGGCAAGAGATAGAAACATCTGTACTTTAGAGCTGCTCATTGTCCCGGAATTACCACGTTGAAGAATCTGATCATCTTCCCGCTCACAGCCGCGTGATCGGAGAGATCAAAGGCGTCCTGATGGGTGATAGTAGGCCCAACCCACCACTCAGAATTGGTAAAGAGATAATCGAGCTTGCGGTTCCAGTCATCACTGATGCCGGCAACACTGTGTGTGAAGTACGGTCCCTCCTCAGCCTTCAGGTCGGGCAGCGGGACAGCCGGCATGTAGGAGCCGTCATAAAGATCAAACAGCCACTCGGTCTCCCCGGATAAGTCACTGCCGCCGCGGCATGAATCGGCAGATTCACCGGGGCATCGATCCTCGTCACAGAAGTTTGTGGAATCTGCAAACGGCGGCAACTCATTCAGATCGCCCCCCGCTACAAAGAAGCCTCCAGCATCGTCAATCTCATCCAGCACCTCCTCAAAAAGATCAATATGCTGCTTCTTGGTGTCATCGGTAGAGAAGGCGGCGGCATGTATCCCCACAGTGTAGAAGTCGTAGTTCTCCCATCCCGGCACCGCAACCTTCGCCTTCAGGATATTTCGCTGCAGA
>DCAL01000001.1:19635-20515 GCA_002311975.1 Fidelibacterota bacterium UBA1134
AAATACTGGGTCAGGGCGTCCTGATCTCCGCGCAGAGGAAGCTGAATGCGTTCCGCCTCAGCAAGAGGCCAGCGGCTGAGGATGGCATTGCCCATATCCATTCGCCCGAGGCCGTCGCTGGGAATATACTGGGCCTGCCAGATGGAAGCGTATGCGCCATAGTTAAGGTTGGTGTGGTCCAGGAGCCACTGCACCTGATCCACATAGAGCGACCGTTTGGCATCCACATCCACTTCCTGAAGGATCAGAATGTCCGGGGCGACCTCATTGATCTTGCCGGCCAGACCGTGAAGCCCACTTTCAATCTCTTTCTCCGTCAGGATGACCCGGTCACCGCAGGAGTCGCCGAACCACGGTATGCGGGCGGCGCCGAAGCGGATGTTCCACGTCATTACGGTTATGCGTTCGGTGAGAGTGTCGGCAACGGGCGAGAACTCCTTAGATTCATAGAGGACGGCATCTTCCATATCACGAAACTCCGTAACGATTGGATCACAGCTGAATAGCCAAAGAGATGAGAGAGTAACGAGGAGCTTTAGTGGTCTTATCTTGACACTCCGGTTTCGCGAGCTATAACTCATTTTTGCACGAGGTCTATCCAGAATATACAACAGTTAGGAGGAGTTTCCACTCCGGCCACAGACGATTATTACAGCCGTACTTCTCTGACCCACTTCTCAGAGAAAACAGTATGCTTAATTGACTTTCCCCCTTTCTCCCTGTAAGAGTACGTCAAGTGAAGCATCCCGTCCTTGGACTGTATCAGAGATGGATAGGAAAAGGATTTATCATCTCCTTATGCCTGCCCCACGTGCCGTTCCCATTTCCACGTCGACCCCTCGTCTTCGGACAGCGAAACAGCCAGACTATGCCTGCTGTC
>DCAL01000001.1:20613-26569 GCA_002311975.1 Fidelibacterota bacterium UBA1134
CTCAGCAACACGCGATTGGGCGCAACGCCCCCATCGGCTTGAGGTTGGCCTTAAAGGAAGACAGCTACTTATCAACAGACGCAACATCGTTTTACCTGAAAAAATTCCCGTCCTCAGTGTCTTTACGGGCTCACACAGCGAATATCATTCACCAAGAGATACCCCTGACCTTCTGAACTATGAAGGAATGGACATTACGAAGTTTCTGGGTCTTGTTGCCCAAGGATTGGCTGTAACAAATGAAGAACCAGACTATCTGGAACCGCAAAAACCCCAAGAGCAGTCCGCACGGGCAGGACTACGGCCTATCTAGGCACCATTCTGATTATGGAGAAGGAAGTGTTCCTAGGCTCAAGATTTCAGACGTTTCCAAGGGAAGCCCTGCTGACAAGGCAGGCTTAACGGCAGGAGACATTATTGTGGAACTGGCCGGCCGGAAAATTGAAAATATTTATGATTATACCTATGCTATAGACGCTGTAAGAATTGGACAACCAACCTTAATAATAATTCGCGATAATAATAAAATTGAGCTGGAAATTGTTCTGGGTTCACGCGAATAGCTGAGAAAGAGCTAAAGTTTTAACCCAAACAGAGGCCGCACCCATTTTATCCGCTTTAGAGCAAACTCATAGAGAGCTAGGCTACCCCCAAACGTCAAGACCAAAAGAAGAACAAGCTTGATAGCCGCTGGTAGCGACAGGGGAATGATATAGTAAGAAAAGAAATACTGTAATGGCATGTGAACAATATAGACCGGGTAGACGGCCTTGCTGAAATAAGCCAGCTTCCGAGAGGGCTTGTTAAGGTACAGTGATCCAAACCCGAAAAAAGCCAGCATCCAGCTCATGGATTCAAAAGCAGTCAAGACACTTGGCTCTCCTTCCAATTGAAAAATAACCAACCTCACCAGGTAAAGCAAAAACGCTACCGCTAGGGCGCCTCGTCGGACACCCTCCACCGCTTGCCAAAAAACACTCTTTAAGGATACAAAGATGAAACCAGAGAGAAAACAGACCATACCCAACCAGAAACCGTGAGAAGTCTGGGCATAGCCTGGGAAACTTTCCGGATTTACAAGCCACGCCTCAAACATGACGGGTAGGGCCACAAGGTAAATCCCCGCCGGGCGGTGGAACATATTAGATAGGAAGCGCAGAACGAAATTGTCTGAGCGGTTTTTAAGGTAAGTCAGGAGCGGGAGCAGTAACAAAACATACAGGAAAATATTGGCCAAAAACCACAGATGCCCGGCGTTAGGTATATATTGAGGCTCCTTACCGGAATATTGCATGGCGATGTAAACACTGATGGGACAAATGCAAAACAGACCAAAAATGAACGGTATGAGTATCCGTACCGTTCTGTCTTTCAAAAACTGTCTCCAGTTCCTTCGCTCCATGGCGAAACGGGCACCCATACCAGAGATCATAAAGAGTATGGGGATACGCCAAATGTTGATCATTCCCATAAAGATCCACAGCCACTCTAGGGACTGGTCGTTCTGGATAAAGAAAATGTACTGCGCCCAAGGCTGGAAGCTGATCACCACATGGTACACAATTAAAAACCCAAGGGCCAATACTCTCAGCCAGTCAATATCATACCTTCTCATCGGTTGTCAGAAGATAATCAAGTCAAAGGTGAGTTTTAAATTAAAAGGTGAAAAATTAAATGGAAATTTTACTTGGCATTAAGAGACCATGAGTGGTTACAGCTGGGGATTGTCTTACAGTTGCGACTGCTTTACTGGTGATCGCCATCCTAATACAGTAGAGAAAACAATCACCGACTCCGATATTCATCACGGAGTTTGACTGCTTTATCAAACATATCTTCGGGCACCATTTTGCCGCGTATATACGGATAAACTCCCCTCACCATCCCTTCCCAGGCAAGATAGTCTTCCTCACTGATCTCATTTACCACCAAGCCGTACTCCTTCATGACTTCAATTGCTTTCTCATCAACCTCGCGGATATGTGATCGCAGCTCGATCGCTGTTTCTCGCGCACCAGCCAGTATGGACTCCTGCATGGGTTCAGATATCTGCTGCCAAACATTTTGGGAAATAATTGTTGCGCCTTGAAGAGGCGCCCAGCGGATTGAGGCCATATACTTGGTGCTGGCAAACCACTGATTCCGCAGGGCTAGAAGGGGGGTAGTATCGAAGGCGTTGATCATCCCTGTCTGAAGCGCCACCATAATATCCGTCGCCGCCAGCGGTACCGGCTGAAACCCCATGGACTTCCAGATAGTCACATCGCTAGCCTCATCGCCCCAGACAAACAGCTTCTGAGATTTCAAATCATCAGGAACAAAAAGCGCTTTCTGACTGAAAAATCGAACCCAGCCGGCTTCACCCCAGTGCACCAAGATAAATCCCTTTTCTTCCAGCCGCCGGCGCAATTCATCCGCAAGCCGCTCACGTACATAATCCATCTCTTCATAGGAATTGTAGAGCAACGGGATATGTGTCAGAGCCGAAAAGCCGGGTTCGATCAAACTTAGCCCCGCGGTGCTGATGGTAGCAGCATTCAACTGGCCAATCCGCATCTTGCGCACCACAGCGGACTCGTCCCCCGCCACACCGTTGGGATAAATCGTCAGCTTCACGCCTCCCTTTGATTCCTCCCACCAGTCCTGCCCCATTTCCTGAAGGATCAAATGCCAAGGGGAACCGTTCGGAGCTAACGTAGCCAGCTTGATTCTGACAGTCTTCGGCGCACCCGCTTCAGCCGGGGAAACTGCGAGAATCAAAGTTCCAAGGAGGAACAGTATTAGTTGCAGACCCTTGTGTGTCATAAGGGTAGCAAAATTAGCCCCGCAAAAGATCAATAAAAACTAAAGTTCAGTTCTGCAGAAACAGCGCCTTATCGAGGCTGGCAAAGAACTGCTGGAAGAATTCGGGGTCTTGCACAGGGCCGGCTCCCACTACGCGGCCGCCTTGCAGACGTTCTCCCTGAGCGCTCACCCGAAGCTTACTCTCACTGTTACTGATGGATTCAACGTTGATGGTCACTTTGTATTGATATACCATTTCTTCCCACCCATCTCGGTCATCGTGGATGATGACGTGTTCAGAATCACTGCGGTCATCGCCAGAACTATCGGAGCCGTCGCCGGAGCCAGACAACAGCCACACAATCCCTTCGATGATGGCGAGAATGATTCCTATTCCCAGCACTTTCTGCCATGTGGGGATGTTTGATATAATGCGATCTTCCTGTGTAATCTCACCCTGCTCTATTTCAGTGTGCCTGCTGGCTACGATAACACCAATATCACTGTTCAGCATGTCGATAGTAAAGTGAAGATCCTGAAGAACATTGATTGAAGCTTTCATTACGCGGTCAGAATATGCCGCAAGAACTCTTGTCTCCATGGCACGCGCTTCAGTCACCGGCACTGGTGTTGGAGGAGTACAGCCGGCGATGAATACGATCAGGTACAACCGCAGAACAATGCTTGCTCCCCGGGACCAAAACTGTCGTGGACTGGCCAGGCTGACCACTTAAAACTCAGTGGAGTGGTATGTAAAGTCTTCCACGTGATCGCCATTATCGAAGGTAATGAGGACTGTCAGTGTCCGCTGGGTTGATTCGCCAGAAGTCCAGAAGAGAAACCATCTCGCGGCTGACTCTTTAGACACCCGGTCGTAGGTCCACACTTGCTTGCCTTCGCTGTTTTTTGAAATGATGTTGGGCGCTCCCAGCACAGCCTGCACATCTGCCTGCGCCATCCCTGCATGGATTTTGTCCTGCACAGTACCGAGCGTCAGTCTGGCAACACTGGACGGTGCGGCACAGCCAAACAGAAATACCACAAATGATAGAAAGAGTCCTCTAGGCATCTTCATCAGCTTCTCCTCTCCTTGGCTAAGGAATGTGTGACTTCTTTTTCTTACTCTCCTCTCTCCCTTTTGTTGCACTTCCTGAATGTCTGCCGTGGCCCCGGCGGGGCAACAGTATGATGCTGAGTGCTTGACCAAGCCTCTCCTGTTTCTCTGGCGGCAACTGTGATCCCGTTACTGCACCGCCAGAAGTGGCGGAATAGGGGAAGGGTCTCGTGAAGAGTCACTGACGAGAATATCCCTTACACCACAGCGACAACACCAAAGATTCTTCAGTCAGACATAGCTCTCATAGTCTGGCTGATACTGCTGAGACTTCATGTAAGCCAGCATGTCTGACGGTTTTGGCTCAGTAGCGAGTTCTTGTTTGTAGGCTACTTCCGCTACCGCACTGGCAATCACCGCTGAGACAGCCCTGATTTTTCTCAATGGAGGATAGATGCACCCTTGCTTCAAATCCTCTTCCGACACCTCCCCGGCCAGCACCTTGGCCGCCGCTGAAAACATTTCGTCAGTCACATGTCTTGCACCACAGGCAATAATTCCCAAACCAACGCCAGGAAAAACATAGGCATTGTTACCCTGACCGGGCACGTAAGTTTTGCCGTTTAGCGTTACAGCGTCAAAGGGACTGCCGCTGGCGAAGATAGCGCGACCTTCCGTCCATCTGTACGCCTGCTCAGCGGTGCACTCAGCTTTTGACGTCGGATTTGACAGCGCAAAAATAACCGGGCGTTCGTTGGCGTCCCCCATCGCTTCCACAACCGGTTGAGTGAAAGTCTGCGGCTGGCCGGAAACGCCAACTAAGATAGTGGGTTTAAGGCTTTCAACCGCTGACAGCAGATCAGGAAGGAATTCGTGATCGTGCGCATAGTTCAGTTTGTGTTCCTGTAGGTTGTCTCGGCTTTTAACCACCAACCCTTTTGAATCAACAAACCAGCTCTTCCGGCTTGCTTCCACTTGAGATAAACCCTCGTCAACCATTGCCGATGAAATCAGATCACCAATACCGATCCCCGCCTCACCGGCGCCGAAAAAGAGTATTCGTTGATCTGTCAGCTTCTGCCCTGTGATTCTGAGCGCTGAATAAATCCCGGCAAGTGCGACACCGGCAGTTCCCTGAATATCGTCATTGAATGTACACACTTTGCCCCGGTATTTTCTGAGCAAGCGAAAGGCGTTCAGATTACTGAAGTCTTCGAACTGGATCAGTGTGCCGGGGAAAACCTCCTCAACAGCCGTGACGAATTCATCAATGAGAGC
Source organism: Fidelibacterota bacterium UBA1134 (assembly GCA_002311975.1). Taxonomy (GTDB): domain Bacteria; phylum Fidelibacterota; class Marinisomatia; order Marinisomatales; family S15-B10; genus UBA2146. The sequence goes on from DCAL01000001.1 coordinate 25,730, forward strand.
ATCATATTCATCACCACGGATGCGGTGTTGCCGTAGCCCTATATAGAGCGGATCATCGAGCAGATGTTCGTTATTTGTTCCCACGTCTATGGTGATCGGCAGACAGAGCAGGGGATCGACGCCGGCACAGGCCGTATAAAGTGTCAACTTGCCGACGGGAATCCCCATGCCGTTTGCGCCCAAGTCACCCAGACCAAGGATTCTCTCTCCATCGGTGACAACGATAATTCCCACTTTTTCGCGATACCAGTTTCCTAAAATATCGATCACTTGTCCTTTATCTTCCACCGTAATGAACAGCCCTCGCGGACGGCGCCATATATGGCCATACTCCTGGCACGCCTTCCCCACCACCGGCGTATAAACGATGGGCATCATTTCATCAATATTGTTCAGGAGTACCTGATAAAATAACGACTCATTTCGATCCTGCAGCGCAATCAGATAGATAAACTTCTCCAAATCTGAAGTCTTAGCATGATAGCTTTCAAGTACACGCCCAGCCTGTTCTTTCGCTGGAAAAATCCTCGGCGGGAGAAGGCCTCGCAGCTTGAGTTTCTCACGCTCGATCTCTGTAAATGCTGTGCCCTTATTGGTGACAGGATCGTGTAACAAATCGACGCCTGTCAATCCGGGGTTTGATAGCTTGTCCGACATGGTATACGCCTCCTTACAAACTTAAGGTTGGGTGAAATTTAGAATGGTAAACATGGATGAAACTCCGCCACATTATCGCCACAAGAAAAGTTCTTGCTCCAATTCAATTTACACAACGTCTTTGCTCTTTTGAAAAGGGAATTGGCGCATGGAGGCCCCGAATCATTGTGAAAGACGTTTGCG
>DCAL01000053.1:0-144 GCA_002311975.1 Fidelibacterota bacterium UBA1134
AGGGACCGCCTTCAGGGATTCTAGAACTCGGACATCTTTGACACCGCGCGCTTCGATCTGTGTCTTGATCATCGTTGTACGTTCTTCCCAAAACGCATCAGCGTCTCTGATCTGCGATGTTGTGACAGCCGGGTTGCCAAGAAG
>DCAL01000053.1:352-1569 GCA_002311975.1 Fidelibacterota bacterium UBA1134
TGAACACTACAAGATTTTGCGCCGTTATGTGGTTCTTTAGAAAACTGTCGTGCGCCTCGGTTCTCTTGGCTTTGTGCATGAATGCTTGCACCGGCCTGATGGAACAGTCTGTTGTTGAAATTCCTCTCGAAGGTGCGTTGATGGAAGGCGACCCTCAAGTGTCCGGACTGGCGTGGTACGGCGACGAATTGGTCTTGCTGAGCCAGTATCCGGATCGATTCAGAAGTGGAGGAAGAGACCATATCTTTGCCATTTCAAAAGAGAAGATACTCGATTTTCTTGGGTTAGCTGATGGGAAAGCCCTTTCTCCCCGCCGAGTACCGTTTAATGACAGTGGTATTCCCGAACTGATAGACGGATTTGAAGGCTATGAAGCCGTTGTGTTTGTGGGGGATCGGGTATTCCTGACAATTGAAGCTGTTAAAGGGGGAGGCAGGATCGGTCATCTTGTTTCGGGTAATGTCGATGGGGATTTGACAGCCATCCGGCTGGATGTCGCTTCGCTGCAAGAGTTGATCCCCGCCAGCCTGGTGGATGAGACGGCATTTGAAGCACTGCTTTCTGTAGATAAAGATCTGATAGCAATCTATGAGGCCAACGGCGAGACCGTGAGTTTATCATCGCAAGCTATATGGGTTGACAGATCGTTGGGGACTCAGAGAACCATCCCTTTTCCTTCTATCGAATACAGAATCACTGATACTACTTCCTTGGATGGAGACGCGCGCTTCTGGGCTATTAACTACTTCTATCCCGGTGAGGAACATTTGAAGCCCCGAACTGATTCTGTGGTGGAGAAATATGGTCAGGGTCCTACTCATGCTGTGTCGGAGGCTGTGGAGCGGCTGGTCGAGTTTCAGTGGTCAGATTCAGCGATTACACTTGTAGATCGCCCTCCTGTACAGCTCCAGCTCTTGGCTGAAGGAGAATCCCGCAACTGGGAAGGTATCGTCCGCTTGGACGATAAGGGATTCCTGGTGGTCACTGACACCTATCCTGAAACGATATTGGCGTTCGTTTCCATGCGATGAAGGATGAGTAAGTGAAAGTTTCCCGACAGCTTATGAGTCACGCACCACGCATCACATTTCTGGCATGTGTTCTTCTGGCATTCACAAGCGGTGTCCTCTTTGCCGGCCGCCCCTACGTCATTCTGGTCTCTTTTGATGGATTCCGTTCTGACTATCCTGAAACTGTTGACACGCCGAACCTGGATC
>DCAL01000053.1:1659-10616 GCA_002311975.1 Fidelibacterota bacterium UBA1134
AATCTCTAAGACCGATCTTTCCAAGCAAAACTTTTCCTAACCACTACGCAATCGCAACAGGAATGAATGCTGAACATCACGGGATCGTATCGAACATGTTCTGGGACCCGCTGTGGGATGAAGTGTACAGATTTTCAGATCGCGCCGCGGTTACAGACGCCAAGTGGTACGGCGGGGAACCAATCTGGATAACGGCGCAGAAACAAGGTGTTAAAACAGCGTCATATTACTGGGTAGGGTCGGAAGCCCCCATCAGCGGTATCTTGCCCACATTCTTCTATTACTATGACGAGAGTGTCCCTTTCGTCCGAAGAGTGAATCAGGTTGTTAACTGGCTTCAGCTTCCGGAAGATATGCGTCCTCACCTCATCCCCCTCTATTTCCACGAGCCGGACTGGACCGGTCATGAATACGGACCTGCCGTACCGGAGACCGGGCAGGCGGTCCAGAGGGCCGACTCAACGCTCGGACTGCTGCTGGCAGGGATAAATACACTCGCCATTGCTGACAGTGTAAACCTGATTATCTGTTCTGATCATGGAATGACTAAGATTTCCTCAGTACGGAGGATTTACCTCGCGGACTATCTTGATTTAGACAATATTGACATCATCGGGGGAGGCGAATTTTTATTTGTCAACTTGAAGCAGAGATCCCAACGTGGTATACTGGCTGCTGTTTTCTGACGTCATGCAATCAGAAAGGTAGCACGGACGCTGAAAGCTGCCCATCCCAATATGACTACCTATCTCAAAGATGAAATTCCGGAGCGATGGCATTACCGTAATAATCGGTGTATCCCGGAGATTCTTGTAGTGGCGGACGATAGATGGAGCCTTATTACGAAACCCCATGCGACTGCGGAAGGGGAGCGAACGCACGAAGAGACATTTTGGCAAAGGGGATCACATGGCTACGATCACGCGGTCGAGACAATGCACGCCATCTTCTACGCCAGAGGTCCAGCCTTCAAGAAAGGGATCTCAATTCCAACACTCAGTAATATTCATATCTATTCCCTCATTGCCGAAATCTTGAACCTAATTCAGAGATTGACGGCAGTATCGATTCGGTGCGGATTATGCTGAAATAACGGTGACAGAATTGTTGATTCCATACCGTCAATACTTGAAGACAAGACTAGTAAGTCTTAAATTACTATCACTAAATAGCTTCACTACTATCTAATCAAAAAACCTTTAGTACAATCAAACGATTATTGAAAAAAACTGAAGGAGAGAATTGTCATGTCTACAGATAGTCAGATTGTGGTCATCGTTGGTGGCGCTGTGGCAGGCTCGGAGGCAGTATATCAGTTTACGGAGCGGGGTATCCGCTGCATTGTGGTTGAACAGAATGATCTTTCTTATGGGAAGATTGAGGATGGTCTCCCCAAGTGGCATGTGAAGCAGCGTAAGAAAGAGATGGAACTCATCGACGCTCGCATCGGCCATGAATTGGTCGATTTTGTGCCGAACACCCAGATAGGAAGAAATCTCGCCATGGAAGAACTTCTGGCACTGGGCTGCAGCGCTGTGCTCATGGCTAACGGTGCCTGGAAGGACAGGCCTTTCCCTGTCAAGGAAATTGAGCGATACGAAGGAGGGGAATTCTATTATCAGAACCCGTTTGTCTACTGGTATAATCACAATGAGCAGTCCTCCTATACAGGGGAACAGATAGAGGTAAAAGATAATGTCCTGGTTGTAGGCGGAGGATTGGCCTCCATTGACGTGGTGAAGATTCTGCAGGTGGAGCTTGTGTCGCAGGTCTTGAAGGGACGGGGAATTGAAATCGGTACCATCGATCTTGAGCACAAGGGGATACCCAAAACTCTTGAGGAATTCAACTTGACTTGGGATGATTTGGAGCTTGAAGGCGCTTACCTCCTGTATCGTCGGAACGTGCGCAACATGCCGCTCGCCTCCTTCCCGCCGGACGCAACTCCTGAAAGGCAGCAGAAAATTCGCGATACCCGGGTAAAGATACTGAAGAAAGCTCAGGACAAGTACCTGTTCCGCTTCAAAGGTCAAACTCAGCCCGTCGGAATCATTGAGGAAGAGGGTAAGCTTGTTGGGCTGCGCATGATCGACAACGATGTGATCAACAACAAGGCTGTGTCCAAGGATGGGACGGAGCACGACGTCTACGGTTCCATGGTAATCAGTTCCATCGGGAGCATCCCTGAACCGATCGAAGGAATTCCTATGGAGTGGAACACCTACGACATCAAGGACCAAGAGACCGGAGAAGTCAAAGGGCTTCACAATGTTTTCGGTGTGGGCAATGCCATTACGGGAAAAGGGAACATCCGCGTCTCGCGTAATCACGCCAGGGAGGTGGCGGCTTACGTGGCTGACAAGCGGCTGCCTGAAAATGGCGTGGATGTGGGGGCCGTGCGTGAAAAAGTCTACTCTCTTCAGGAAAAGGCAGGATACGATGGTAACTATCCGGCTTGGGTGGACGCGAACGCGCGCGATTAATAAGGTATAGCGCAACAATCCAACTGTTGCCCCCGGCGTGCCCTCGTTCAGGATTTACGGGTGGAAAGCGCTATCTGTTGATACCACTCACGAAACTTTAGTCAGAAGGTGAGAGCAAGAGGCTTCTTGAATCCTGCGGCAAGGTAGAGTGAACGGACGTTGACGATATCCTTACTCTGATAAAATTCTTCCTCATAGCCGAGGATTAGATATACATCTTTCAGGATATGAACATTCAGTTCGGCGGACAATTCATAACGGGACTGAACCGGCTGACCCAGCACAGGATCGCTGATCTGATAGAAGTATTCAAAATCAAGGGCCAGCGATGTTCTGGCAATATCGATATCCCAGAAGAGTGCGCCTTTCAGGTATGACGTTTTGCGGGTGTCGTTGAGGTAGTCGGACATATCGTAAGCGAGGGCCGTTTCAGTGGTAAGGTGAGTTGAGGGTAGATTAAATATGAATGCGCCGAATCCCTGGTTATAGTGATAGCGAATATTGAGACCCGAGGCTGAACTCTTTCTCAACGATGCGACGCTGAAGCGATAGAGTTTAGGAAACGCCTCGTACTTCTGGCTGGATTTGAATCGTCCTGTCAGCAGTGTTTCTCCGGCGCCAGAAATCCCCAGGATGCGCACATCATGAAAAGTGGTTTTCTTGACTCTCTTGATGCGGTAGAAACCGAGGCCGCCCCATTCATTCAGTTGGGCTGTTCCGGCCCGGGTGTAGTGAGTCCATTTGGGCAAGTTTTCCGCCTGCTCCTGTGAAAGGAGTGTCGAGACGAAAAGAGTCAGAGCGAAATAAAGAGGGCCCCGCACCGCCGGAAGCAACCTAACTCTTGATGCGGTACCCTCTGTGGAACAGGAAGATACCGATTGAAGAAAAGAGCAACGTCATGAAAACTGATGCTATCAGCGAGGTGGAGAACGGTGTATCGCCTACCCCCAGGACGGATTGTCTCAGTCCGTTGATGAGATAGTAGATGGGATTGGCCAGGGATATAGTTCTCCAGAAGCCGGGCAGCATATCAATGGAATAGAACACACCGCCCAGAAAGATGAGAGGCGTAATAAAGAAATTCACCATTGTGGCAATATTATCCCAAGTCTCGGCCATGATGCCGATGACCAGTCCTATACTTGAAAATGCCCACGACACCATGAAGATAATGAAAATCGCTGAGAAAGGGTTTTCTACTGGCATGCCGACGAGGAAGATTCCGAGAAACAATACGAGGATTCCGTTGACGAATCCTCTCACAGCGCCGCCGATGATGAAGGCGAGAGCCAGTTCCACATTGCTCAGGGGCGTGATGAGCATATCCTGAATCTGCTGCAGCAGTTTCATCTGCAGCATGCTTGAGGCGGTATTGTTGTAGGCGTTGGTGATAACATTCATCATGATGAGTCCCGGTAGGATGTAGACCGTGTAGGGCACACCATCGATGGCTGTGATGCGGCGCTGGAGAGTGAGTCCGAAAATGATAATGTAGAGTCCCGACGAAATCAGCCCCGGAATCACCGTCTGACGATAGACAGAGAAGAAGCGTGTAACCTCCCGCAAGACCAGCGTCCTGAATCCAATCCAGTTAATCATTAATGCCTCTCCCCGTCGTGGCGACGAACACGTCCTCGAGACTCGCTTTGTTGATCTTCACTTCATGAATATGACATTCGTTGCTGCTAAGTGTCGCTATGATGTTGGTCAACTCTCTTTCCGGATTATCAACTGAGAAAATGAGGCGACCGCCGTCTGTCTCAGGCTCATAGACGAAGTCGAAACTGGACATTTTTGCTTCAAGAGAACCGTCCCATCCGGACAGCGCTACTTCGATCATGCCCTTTCCCAGAGACCTGATCAGTTCTTGAGGTGTCCCTTCAGATACTATCGATCCATCATTGATGATGGAAACGCGCTCACACAACAGTTCGGCTTCCTCGATATAGTGAGTGGTCAGAAGGATCGTCTTCCCCTGCTGGTGCAGCTCTCTGAGGAAATCCCAGAGCATATGCCGGAGTTGCACATCCACTCCCGCCGTCGGTTCATCGAGGATGAGGATATCGGGATCGTTCACCAGCGCCTTGGCAATCTGGAATCTGCGCTTCATTCCGCCGGAGAGCTGCCGCATCTTGGTTCCCCTCTTCTCCGTCAGTCCAAACCGTTCCAGAAGCTCTTCCACCCTAGGCTGTGCTTCTTTCTTTGGAATCCCGTAATAACCGGCCTGGAAAATGAGAAGCTTATCAATGGGAAAAAACCAGTCTGACGTGAATTCCTGTGGCGACAGTCCAATCTTTGAACGGGTGAAGCGGTAGTCCCGGATGATGTCCTTGCCGAATACGGAAACGGATCCTTCTTCCAGTCTTACGAGACCGGTGATGATACCGATAGTAGTTGTCTTCCCGGCGCCGTTGGGGCCTAGCAGTCCGTAGAACTCGCCGGGACGGATGGTGAGGTCTATGCCACGCAAGGCGATGGTGTCTTCGTATGACTTGTGGAGGTTCCTGATCTCAATGGCTGGAATCATGTCAGAGAAATTTAACTTGAATTGTTGGCATTAATAAGGATGACTGACCGAGGCATCAGTGTAAATAGGCCGCCCCGAAGACACCGGCTGAGTCCCCAAGCTTATTCCTGACGATGGGTGTAACGAGGCTATCATTGAAGCAGTACTTCGCCACATAACCGGGACCTTCCGTGTAAAGAAAGTCTATATTGGACACGCCGCCTCCCAGCACGATTATGTCAGGATCGAGGATGTTGATGACGTTTGACAGCGCCATGCCGAAGTTATTCAGAAATTCTTCTTTCCATTGCTGAGGTGGATCTTGGGCGATCTCAGTGAGGGGAACTGTTTTACCGTGGAGACGCTTGTAGTGCTTTTCAAGCGCGGGACCGGAAATGAAAGTTTCCACGCACCCACTTTTGCCGCAATAGCACTCATTCGTGCCGGGGTGGAGAAGAGAATGTCCCCACTCGCCGGCGATGTATTGATATCCTCGATGGACACGACCAGCGAAGCAGATTCCGCCTCCCACGCCGGTCCCCATGATGACGCCAAAAACGACATTATGTCCTTTCGCCGCTCCCAGCACCGCTTCTGCCTGCGTGAAGCAGTTGGCGTCGTTGTCCATGGCAACGGGCGTCCCCAGAACAGCCTCCACGTCTTCTTTGATGGGCTTCCCGATGAGACACTGAGTATTGCTGTTTTTCAATCTGTCACTGTCTCTTGAGAGAGCACCGGGCGTACAGACACCCACTCCTTCGATTGCTGAAGACTCTTGCGTCAGTTCATTGTAGAGTGACCCTATCTTGGAGATGATCTGCCGGTATCCAAGCTGGGATTCGGTGAGCACCCGCTTTCGATTCACCACGGCACCGGAACCGTCCAGGACAATGCCTTCAATCTTCGTGCCGCCTAAATCTATTCCGACTCGTAACATTTTACCCAAGCGTGGAATGATGGATGAGTGGAATGATGGAGAATTGGTAGGGGGAAGTTGCTGCATTATTCTTGTTCATGTCCTTGAACCTCCTCCATTAGTCCGCCAGCCAATTATCCACTGATCCACTAATTTATTTTTCCGATCTTCTACCCTTGCCAGCCAGTTTTCATGGGAGCGAAGATAAAACAGCGGTGTGCCTTTGTCAATGACTCTGCTGACACTGAAAAATGTGATCTATAGTTCTCCTGTGGGTTAAATTTGATTTAGGAGGGAATATTCTATGGCTGTTATTCTTATCACAGGTTGTTCCAGTGGGTTCGGTATGCTGTCGTCCGCAAGACTGGCGGCGTCCGGCCATGCTGTCTATGCCACTATGAGAAACTTGGACAAGAAGGGTGATCTCCTTGAAGAGGTGGAAAGGCGGGGAACTCAAGTCCAGTTAATGCGGCTGGATGTGACAGACGATGAGAGTATACAAGCCGTCGTTGAACGGATCGAGTCCGAAGAAGGGCGGCTGGACGTGCTCATCAACAACGCGGGCTACGGCATCGCCGGCTTCTTTGAAGATCTGTCTGAACAGGAAATCAGGGATCAGATGGAGACCAATTTTTTTGGCATCCAGAAAGTGACACGGCATGCTCTGCCGCTTATGCGGAATACGGCGGCGGACCGCGGGGGCGTCAAGATTATCAACATCTCCAGTGTTCAGGGGAGATTGCCCATCCCGGGATTGGGTGCCTACGCCACCTCAAAGTGGGCCTTGGAAGGGTATAGTGAGGGACTCTATCATGAGTTGCAGCCATTTGGCATTCATGTGGTATCAGTGGAGCCCGGTGCATACAGAACAAAGATTCTGGTGGAGAACGGCAGAATGGCGGCGGGGGCCAAGGATGAAGATAGTCCATATGCGCCGTTCACTGCTGTTTTTAAGAAGAAAATCCGGCGGCAGCTCGAGAAAGAAGCTCCGAATCTGGGCGGTGACGCCGAAGTTGTGGCCCGGCTCATCGAAAAGATTATCGATACTTCCCGCCCGCGCTTCCGCTATCTCATCGGGGGTCAGGCGCACCTGAGTGTATTGCTTCGGAGTCTCTTACCCTTCCCATGGTTCTCAAGATTAATCAGACGAGCTATGTTCGGCAAGGTCGAAGTACACTAGTTTCCCGCGCTTCCCTTTGCTAGAGGTTCACAGTTGTAGACCTTCAATCTTAGGGGACTATCAGATCAGGAAGCTATTTTTTGTCAGAGGCGGACTGCCCTCTGTCAACTTCAAATCCTATCGGCTTCCTGAATGGTGACGGGAAATCAAATCCCTCTCTGTTGGGAAAGTGGACAAGGGTGGCAACATTTCCCCACGGAACAAAGACCGAGGCGTCTATCTGTTCCCGCTGGACCTGTTCTGGCGGGAGCGGCTTGCCGTGTTCATCTTCTGAGACTACCACCTCGAAGTCTGGATGTTCCAGCCAGATACCGTAGTTGTCGTATCCAACGATGCGGGCGTAAAAATCTTGAGAGGTAATGCCGATTCTTTTCATCGTTTCCATCTCGTGGAGCACTGCCAGAACAATATCGTTGACCGTATCTTCTATTTTCATCATAACCATGGGTCTCACCTCATATGCTTAATATGTACTGTGAGAAAATAACCACCATAATGATAACATCAAATCTGGATGTGCATCATCCAATGAAAATACGATCACCACTGGCCAGCGCGGGGTTTGTTGCGATCATGAGTCCGGTGTCCCAAAGTGATGCCAATGCCAATCCCCAGTTCAAGATATCTCGACCCTCCTGAGCCTTGAAAAGCAACACGGCTGCCGGGAAATGACATGAACGGAACACCGAGCTGCCGGTGATAGTCCCGCAACTCCATTCTTAGCAAGAAGCGTTGCCTGATGGGGACTTTGATTCCCGCCCCGAAAATGAAAAGGTTGTCACTCTCGTCAGTTACAGAGGCAATCCCTAGGGAAGTGAAGCTGCGCATATATCGATCGCCGCGAAAAGTAAACTCCAAGCTGGCTGCGAGGGAGGAAACAGTTTTGGTACCTTCGCTTTCCAGCGCATCGAAAGTGGCACCCGAGTAGGCGATTTCGACGCCCAGTCTCGGGGATAAATTCCAGACACCGTCGAGACCCAATCCCCATCCGCTGTGATAGTCCTCACGCGGCATTAGCAGACTGGCGCCTCCCGTTACCTCAAACTGACTGAATGGCCGCAGAGGCTGAGCCTCGAGAGAAGAGAGAATGAGGCTTGCTGCAAGCAGGCATCGAATGAATCCGGTCATTTCACTTTGTTGGATGGTAAGGAGAAAGCGAAAGTTAAAGAAAACGGAGGTGCCCGGCTGGCGAGCTTGTCACTGTTTTCGTCCGTGGTATCCTCCTTTGTCATGATTATGCCCAGTGTTGCTCCCAGCAGTACCCCTGCCATGACGTCACTGAGATAGTGGTTGCCCACATAAACTTGACTGTAAGCAGATGCGATGACATAGGCGAGGGCGGGAAGTTTCGCCTCTGGGTGGTAGTGTGAATAGATGGCGGCAAAGAGAGCCGAGGATGCTGCATGTCCTGAAGGGAATGAAGGTGTAATCCTTGTGTTCCAGAGGCGCGGCTGATAGCGCCGTTGCGGCCGCTCCCGCCTGACGCTGTACTTGATGAAACCGGTGAGCGCGTAGGTGGCGAGAATGGCGGAAGTGGAAAGCCGCGAGCTGTTGGGATAGATGGAGTTTTGCGCGGGATACCAGAGATCAAAAGTGGTGCTGTAATCAATAATGGGAGACCCCAGAGCCAGTGCTTCCATGAAGTAGTCGAGAGCCAATAGCGAATTATCACCCTCGAGAATTCGACTCATTCTTCGGTCGAGATCGATCGGTGATTCACCCTCAGCGTGTGTGCAAAATAAGGTGATGACAAGCAGAGTGGCAAGCGTGCAGCGGAACATTACTTTATCAGTTTCAGGAATTCCTCTTCCGTCAAAACGGCAATGCCAAGTTCCTGAGCCTTCTTCAGTTTGCTCCCGGCCTTGAGACCGG
>DCAL01000053.1:10721-20554 GCA_002311975.1 Fidelibacterota bacterium UBA1134
CATCTCTTGCGCGTCCCGGCGGGTAAATCTCCTCATGGATCCGGTGAAGACAAAAATCTGACCGGCGAGACGGTCTTTAGTTAGCTCAGATTCCTCCAACATGATGCCGCCGGCTGTACATCGCTTAATGACACGGCGGTTCTCCTTGCCGGCGAAGAATCTCACGATGGAATCGGCAACAATCGGTCCCACTTCTTCCACAGCCTCCAATTCTTCTATGCTGGCGGTCATGAGGGCATCCAGCGTTCTAAACTCCCGCGCCAGAACGGTCGCCAGATGCTCTCCCACATTGCGGATACCGAGGCCGTAGAGGAACCGGGCGACGGTCGTATTACGGCTTGCTTCGATTGCTTCGATGACATTCTGAGCCGATTTTTCTGCCATCCGTTCCAAGGTGGCAATGTCAGCTTCATTGAGAAAGTAAAGATCCGCAAAGCTCTCGACCAGGCCCGTCTTCACCATCTGGCTCACGAGCTTCGTCCCGAGGCCGTCTATGTCCATGGCTCGCTTGGAGACGAAGTGCTCAATGCGTCCCTTTACCTGAGCGGGACAGGCAACGTTCTGACACCGGGCCACCGCCTCGCCTTGCGGTCTATTCACTTTGCTGTGACAGACGGGACATCTGCCGGGAAGGGTGTATTTGCGTGTACTGGCTGGCCTCTTTTTTTGGATGACCTTGACCACTTCAGGAATGACGTCACCAGCCCGCTGGATCAGTACCGTGTCGCCGATCCGGACGTCCTTGCGGTCGATCTCGTCCTGATTGTGAAGGGTGGCACGGCTGACAGTGACGCCGCCTACGTTTACGGGAGCGAGAATTGCTACCGGTGTTACGGCGCCCGTTCGCCCCACGGAAGCTTCGATATTCTCAACAAAGGTTGTAGCCTGCTGTGCCTCAAACTTTCCGGCAATGGCCCAGCGGGGCGAGCGGCTTCTCGCTCCCAGCCGGTCTCTCAGACTTGTGTCGTTGACCTTGATGACGATTCCGTCGATTTCATACGGGAGAGCATCGCGCTCATCCTCCCATTCACGGAAATAGACGATAGCTTCCTCGATCCCTTTGCATACGTTCACATTCGGATTGACGGCAAGGCCCCACGATGTGAAGGCTCGAAGGGCGTCCCAGTGGGATGGCGGCGTGAGACCCTCGGCATAGCCCAGTTCATAGCAAAAGAATTTCAGTGGTCGCTGGGCGGCAATGGAAGAATCCAACTGGCGCAGACTGCCGGCGGCGGCGTTTCTGGGATTGGCGAACGGAGGCTTATCCTCCTTCAGCCGTGCTTCATTCAGGCGATTGAAGCCGCCCTTCTCGATGAATGCCTCGCCTCTAACCTCCACAACCGGTGGGACAGGCACGCCGCTGCCCGTGGCTGTGAAGTCCGCACGCAAACTAAGGGGGATGGATCTTACTGTCCTTAGATTCTGTGTAATGTCCTCCCCTGTGAATCCGTCGCCGCGTGTGGAACCGCGAACGAAGATGCCGTCTTCATAAACCAGCTCCACCGCCAGTCCATCAAGCTTAGGTTCAGCCACATAGGCGATTTCATCGGTGGTATCCAGTCTGCGTTTCGTCCGCTGGTCGAAGGCCCGCAGCTCCTCTTCGTCCATGGCATTTTCGAGACTGAGCATGGGGACACGATGAGTTATATTCCCAAATTCCTCCAGGGGCGGTGCCCCCACGCGCTGGGTAGGTGAGTCGGGTGTGACAAGTTCGGGATTTGCCTCCTCCAATTTCTGTAAGTCACGCAGTAGGGTATCGTATTCCGCGTCGGATATCTGCGGATCGTCAAGGACGTAATAGCGGTAGTTGTGCTGGTTAATCTTCTCCTTGAGTTCAACACTCTGTTTCAGGATGTCACTCACGGGTCAGCGTATCAGATTCTCATAGTACTTCATGGGATCCACTGGCCTGATCTTGACAGGCCTGAGACGGCCGTCTCGATGGACAGGCGAAGCATAGATGCCCCCGTTCTTCACCACCACCACAAAGAAGTATTGCAATTCATCCCCGGGATAGATCTTCGGGTCGTACCTGAATCGCAGTCTGCCCCTGTACTCCTCCAGCGGCATCTCGCGATATTTGATGAAAGTATCAGTCTTGAAGAAAAGGGAGACGTATTCCACGGAGTCTTGCGACATATCCACGAACACTTCAAGTGTGTATGGACGTCCTTTGAAAAAAGGCGACGGCGGTTTGTGAAGAATCTTCTGCGAAAAAGGGAAAGTCCTCTTCAGTAACGAATCGGCAAGTCGGCTGGAAGGTTCTCCGGAAGTCGCCTGGCCGGAAACAAGTGAAAGCGACACCATAAGCAGGATGAATGATCTGACCATGATCGGTCCGGCGGGAAGCTAAGAGATTAACTGTTCGATACAGTTCTCGATAGAGAATTGTTGAGTGTGCTCAATCTGAAATGAGTTATGGATATATTCATTGCGTTCATCCGTGTGGTAGCGGGATTTATAGTAATCTTTTCGGGATGAGATGTCTTTCAGCGCCACCACCAGTGCTTCCACATCTTCCTCCGTGGTGTACATGGCGATGCTTGCCCGCACCATGCCGCGCTTCAGATGGTAGATCGACTCGATGTCTTCCATCTCAATGTCGTCAACCATGTCAAGGAGGTCGTCCATGATCATTTCCTTCACGTAGGGGTGAGCGCAGAAGCATTCGTTCCTTACCGATACGTTGAAATAGTCATTCAGGATTGCTGCCACCAGTCCGTGATCCATCCCCTTGATATTGAACGAAATTGTCGCCGTCCGCTGACATACGTCCGGATCCGGCTCACCGTAAATTGTTAAGTCTGGAATCGTTTTCATCTTTTCCAGTGCTGTAGCGATAAGCGCTTCTTCTTCCTGCATGAGGAAGGTCATACCGATGCGGTCGAGGATATCGATGGCTGCCGCCAGCCCGATGGCGCCGGGAATGTTTGGTGTGCCAGCTTCCTCTCTGTCAGGAAAGTAATCTTTGATCTGGTAGGTGTCCTCAAAGACGTCATCCACCATACCGCCGCCTACCTCTTCAGGCTCGATCTGACTCAGAAGTTCTTTACGCGCCACCACTACACCCGGTGAGCCGGGTACATAAGTTTTGTGACCGGAGAAGACGAGGGCATCAATGTTCTGCAGTGGATTCTCGGGGACAGTCATTCCCAGGGGGATATGGGCCGCGAGTTGAGCTCCATCCACCAGGAAGAGTGCATCATATTTGTGGCATATTTCGGCGGCTTCGTTGATGGGGTTGATGATGCCCGTGACATTGCTGACGCCTGTCATGGCTACATAGTTGATCTGTCCTTCACGTTCCTTGAGGATGGCTTCAAGACTGTCCAGGCAGACGCATCCCGGACTGCCGTTGTGTTGCTTCAGGGGAATGTGCACCACTTCCTTCATATGTTTGCGATGGGGAAGATCGTTGGAATGGTGTTCCATGATTGAAACGGCGGCCACTTCCTTCTCCGGTCTGATATCGCGAAAAACGCGGGCCAAGCGGTTGATACCGGCGGTAGTCCCGCTTCCGGTAAAGAAACATGTGTAGTACTCCGGGTCGGCGCCGAGAAAAGAGAGAATCCGTTCGTGGGCCCATGCGTATTCCTTTGTGGAAATCCTTGCCCCGAAGTGCAGAATACTGTGGGTATTGGCATAGTGATCATAGAATCGTTCAACGACGTCATGAGCCGCCTTCATCATGAGGGTGGTAGCTGCGGAGTCGAAATAGATCCGCCGGGTGGTGGCGCCTGTGGCAAGAGTATATTCGGTATCGAGACCCATAAATTCGCGCCTTATCTTCTGAAAAAGGGGCTGTCCTCTGAGAATTGTTGAATTCACGATTTTATAATTTACTTGAAGTGAGTCTCAGGGACAAACTGAAAGAGTCACTGTCCCTGAAAAGTGATGCATTTGGTGTACCACTCCTTATAGGTAATTCGCTGATGGATGAAATGGGCGATGGTA
This sequence comes from Fidelibacterota bacterium UBA1134, assembly GCA_002311975.1. GTDB lineage: Bacteria > Fidelibacterota > Marinisomatia > Marinisomatales > S15-B10 > UBA2146. Next base: position 14,676 of record DCAL01000053.1, read on the forward strand.
CATTTGGCGTCGCCGGTACAGACTACAGGCGCTATCCCTTTGCTGTTGAAGTGGAGGACCGCCACGAACTGTTTGGGCGGCCGTTTGAAGTATTGGCTCAGTGCCAGCATGGCGTCAAATGCGTAGCCGAGGTTTTCTGTCTCATTGTTTCGATTTGCTCTCACATTAACCCGGAAAACCTTCCCGCGCTGGGGATGACGATAGACTTCGGCGCCCAGAAACTCAGGCGCCTGCCTCATTTTCTTGAAGTAGCCCGGAGTCATGGCTACGATCTGGTTATCGGAAAATTTCGGCCGATCGGCTCTTGCCGGCTGAATCAGCCCTAGGCAGGCAATGAGTAAAAGTAAGAAACCGTTAACTGTTGATCGTGGCATAGAATCTTCCTTCACTGGAGACTTAACAAACCTGTTATGAACGTGGCAAAGGTATCACTGATATTGCGAAAGATACGAACAACTGTTGAGATAAGAATGGACAAAAGCGATGTGAAATAGAACCATTTGCGATACCATTCCAACTCCCTAATCCAACCGGTGTGGCAGAGGCGATGGGCCAGAAAACAAAAAGGCCCGAAGATGCAACTCCGGACCTTTCGCGAAAAAAGTCAGTTTGCCGGTTAGAAGGTCACCCGCAGCGATGTCTGTATGGAGCGGACGACCAGCAGTGCGTCGGCTCCTCCCACGTTGCCGTTGGGATCGAATCTTCCTGTGATGAGATCTGCCTTCATGATTCCCCGTTCAGCGCAGAGGGCCATGGCCGGGTATGCCCAGTGACTGCTGGATACATCCGCAAAGCGCGACGGACTCTCGCCGAAGTAGCGCGTTTCGAGGTTGGGGTCGCGCGTGGCAGCTACCAGAATTCTGGCCACAGCCTTGGCGTATCCGGCCCTGGTGACGTTCTCGGCGGGATAAAATTTGCCATCGGGATCTGGCTCAACAACACCGAGGTTCATGGCGTCCCTGATCCACCCTTCGGCCCAGGTTCCGGCCACGTCCGACGGAAGGGGTGCATTCGTCTGGGCGGTCATCTGTCCCGGCGTCTGGAAGGCGGGTGTGTCTTGAGGCAGGAAGCGCTCGAAGATTTCTGGCAGTTTCAACTCCTCAATGAAGATGACGGTCATGTCGGCGCGGTTGATCTTCGGCTGAAGCGCAATCTTCTTGCCCGCTGTGCTTCCCGGCTGCGCTCGCACGATCTTCTGGGAGAGGGCCCACATTTCATCAGCTCTTCCGGCATATTCGCCTTTGCGCTCTACCAGCTTTCTGAACTCGTTTTCTGCCAGAGAGAAGTCGTAATTCTGCAGGTAAGCGACCCCGAGCCAGAAGATGGCGGCTTCGTGCCCTTTCTTGAGCTTCAGCGCTCTCTCGAATTCCTTCCTGGCTGCTTTCAGCCATTTCTTTTCCGCTCCCTTATGGGCGATCCACAAGCGACCCGCCAGAACGCGGACGTCAGGATTTTTCTTCCCTTGATCGAGTCCCTTGTCCATGAATTTGCGTCCCTGCTTCAGGTCGCCGTTTAGACCGGTGGCAAGACCGAGCCCGGCCCACCCGAGAGCAAACTTCTTATCCAGATCCACTGAGCGCTGAAAAGATTTGATGGCTGAGGAATATTCCTCAGTTTCGATGTAACGCATGCCGGCCTTGTAGTGATATTCCGGCGTATCGACGTCAGATTGGGATCGGGCTTTCGGTCCGCAACTGTAGCTTACCAGAAGCAGCGGCAGAACCAGCGCGAGAGAAATAACCTTTTTCATGGGATAACTCCTTTATAATTCTTTACAGCAAGAATATAAAGGCTTATGAGTTGAAAAAAAATACCTTTACAAGCCCATTTGATATAGATCACATAATGGCCTTTCTTATTGATATTCATGGTGAAGTTAGATATATTGAACTTGATAAATGGTGTACTTACGAAATCAGGGGGTAAAGATGGTTAAGCGCATGTGTGTACATCTTGGCGTGGTTTTTCTGTTTTTCTCAGTTCTTTTTTCTCAGAGCGGTACTATCACTGCTGAGGGGATGGGAATGTCCGAAGACGCCGCCATTGAGCAGGCGAAGCGGGCCGCTGTGGAAATCGGTATCGGGACGGTCATGTCATCAGAGACGATAGTGAAGAATTCAGTATTGTTCTCTGACAACATCTACGCCAAGGCCACTGGTTTTGTCAAAACATACACGGTGAAGGACAAGTCCCAGGGACCTGACGGCCTGTGGATAGTGACCATTGACGCTCAGGTGACGGAGATTCTTGATGAAGTGCTCCAGAACGAGCTGGCCGTGCAGACACTCCTGAACGCAATGAACCGGCCGAAGATGATATTTATGGTCAGGGAGGAAAACCTCATCGATAACATCGCCAGCGATTTCGCCGAGACCAAACTTGTGAGTATGTTTTACGAAAAGGGATTCGATGTGGTGGACCGGCAGCTTGTGCAGGCTCTGAAGGGGGAAGCTGATTTCACTCAGGCCATTGCGGGGGACGTGACGGCAGCTTCGAAGATCGCCAGCATGCTGGGCGCTGACATCATTGTCATCGGTACAGCCAGGATCTCTTCAGGCGGCAAAGTGTACAGCATGTTTTCCGGTCAGGCGGATATGAACGCTAAGATTGTCCGCGCCGATACTGGAGAGATTCTTGCCATCGTGCCGCAGGCGAGAGGAAAAAAACCCCACATTTCTGCCACTACAGCCGGCATCAATGCAGTGAACGAAGCCGCCGGGAAGCTGGGCGCCGAAATCATAGTCCAGCTTATCCGCAAGTGGAGCACGCAGCAGGCCAACGCCATCAACGTTTTTCTGGTTGTGACCAATGTTGATTTCATGAGCTATATGACAATCGGGACCTACCTGAAATCACAGATGATTCCCGGCATACAGAGTGCTTTTGAGAAAGGGTTCAACGACGGGGTGGCGGAGTATCAGATTCTTTTTGAAGGAAAATCCCAGGACCTTGCCATGGCGCTCATGCAGAACCCGCCTGAAGCTGTGGCGCTTCAGGTGACAGGACTTTCCGGCAACCGTATCAGTGCACAGATTTCTCAATAGACAGGAGGCGACAATGAAGAAACTTACTCTTGGTTCTCTAATTTTGGTTCTCGGTTCTTCCCTCACGGCCCAGGGATGGGGGTGGGGAGACAACGACGCCGTTGAGCAGGTAAATAGCGGAGCTATGAACTACTCTACGGGCTGGGTTACGGCAACAGGTATAGGGGCTATGAGTCCCCTGGCTCTCAATCCCGGCATGGCGCGAGCCACGGCTGTGAGGGCGGCAAAGATGGATGCCATGCGAAATTTGCTGGAAGCGGTCATGGCAATTACGGTAACCTCCGAGACGACGGTCAGAGCTTCTGCCATCGAAAACGATGTGATCAAGACTAGTGTAGAGGGAATGGTGAAAGGGGCCAGGATGCTGGACTTGAACGGTGACGGAAAAGTTGACTATTCCAGTGATATCCGCTATTTGAGCGATACGTCGATAGAAGTCGAAATGGGTGTACACATGTCGGGAATCTCCAGTGTTGTTTTGCCTCCTACCGGATTTGCTGCAGCGCCGCCCGCGGCTACCGCCACAGCTTCAGAGGCAGCACCCGCCGCACCGAAACCGGGAACAATCACAGGCCTGATTGTGGATGCCAGAGGACTTGGGATCCGTCCTGCCATGTCGCCTAAAGTCCTCGATCAGTCGGGCGGCGCCGTCTACGGCCCCGGGAATTTTACCAGAGAGTACGCCGTTAAGTTTGGCGTGGCGGGATATTCGAAAGATCTTGCCAAGGCGCAGCAGGACCCGAGAGTCGTGGGCAATCCCCTGGTGATTAAGGGAGTCGGCGTCCAGGGCAATAACAAAACTGATGTGGTAATCGCAAACAGCGACGCCTTCAAGATCCGCAATGCGGACCAGGGAGGACAATTCCTGTCCAACTGTAAAGTGATGATACTTCTGGACTGAACCGCAGAGGTTCAATCTGCCGGGAGGACTGTTTCCCAGAATAAAATTGTGAAAAGGAGAACAAGAAGAATGAGACAGATGAAAATGTTAACGGCGGTGTTTTTGATTGTGCTTGCACCGGGCCTGCTGCTGGCCGTGCCGGGCAGGTCCTCCAACAATACGGCGGGCAGGCAGGAATCGGTGGCAGTGCCGAAAACGGAGGGACAGGAAGAGGTAAGCGTACCGCAGACAGGCGATGAGGCGGTAGAAGATCTGAGCCTTAAACCGGGAGACTTAGCGCCGAAGTTTGCCCTCAGGGATACGAAAGGGAACTATGAACTTCTCACAAGATGGTCTGGAGAAAAGCTGTCCCGTCCCGCCTCCCAGCCCATTCGCCATGCGGTGGTGGTGAGCTTCTTTGCCACATGGTGCGAGCCGTGCATGAAAGAGCTGCCGCATCTGCAAAATCTCTACAAGAAGTATGATGGACAAGACGTGAAATTTTTCCTCATCGATATCACCGAGGCGACACGCTCCGTGGAGGGATTCGAGGATTCGCCGAAGGCGGGGCCGTTTCTGGCAAAGAAGGGAATTACAATTCCCGTCTTGATTGATATATACGGTATGGCGAAAAAGAACTACGGCGCCACGACTCTGCCGCGGCTCTATGTGATCGATAAGCTGCGCAAGATCCGCTTGATGAAACAGGGATTCCATGAGGGGGAGGACTTTGAGGGAGAACTTTCTTCTATGATTGATGTTCTGCTGGCGGAGGGAGCTTCTGAGTAGACAGTGGCAGTGGGCAGTTTTAAAGATCTGAAGGTTTACAAAATGGCGTATAAGCTGGCTACGGAGATTTTTCATCACTCAAAGTCTTTTCCGAAAGAAGAGATGTATTCGTTGACCGATCAAATCAGGCGCTCGTCCTGGTCTGTCTGTAGCAACATAGCAGAGGCTTATAGAAGGCGGAAGTATTCCAAGTATTTTTCCGCAAAGATTACTGATTCGGATGTTGAAGCAAGCGAGACGCTGGTATGGCTCGATTTTTCCAGGGATTGTTTGTATATGCCTGATAATGTGCATGAGTCGCTAAAACAAAGATATGAGCAGGTTGGCAAAATGTTAGGAAGTATGGCTGACAATGCAAAACGTTTCTTGTCCGGAGGATACAAAGTCTCTGATCAATTGATCGGTTTTGGAGGTAATCTTGACTGACCCAGACTGCTATTGCCACCTGCAACTGCCACTTGGGAAATGTTACCCAGCGCACACTTTGCTGATCCAGTGTTCAGTAAATTAAGGAGTAAGATATGATTAGACCGTGGATGAAACCAGTGGCGGCGATTCTATCGTGGACGATGATCCTTTTCTCTCTCCCCGTCCATCTGGGGGCTCAGACGCAGACGCGTCAGGCTGACGTTGGCGGTGTTACCGTTGAGCAGGCGATTCAGGGAGGGGGCAAGCTTGTGATAGCGGTTCTCGATCTTGAGGGGAGAGGTATCTCCGCCCTGGAAGCGGCAACGCTCACGGACAGGATGCGCTCCGAACTCGTGGCCACCGGCGCCGTCACTATCGTGGAGCGGGGCCAGATGCAGGAGATCCTGTCGGAGCAGGGCTTTCAGCAGACAGGGTGTACTTCGTCAGAGTGTGCGGTGGAGGTCGGAAAACTTCTCGGTGTATCACATATGGCCACCGGCTCTATCGGCAAAATCGGCAGCAGCTACACGCTGGACATGCGTCTGTTTAACGTGGAGGACGGTGCCATCACCAAGAGCGTCAACCGAACGTACAGGGGCGAGGTGGACGGTCTCATCAAGGAGATAGAGCGGCTGGCGTGGGACATTACCGGTCTGACGCCACCTGCCGGACGTTTTCCGGGGATGGTGGTGCCAGTGGCGGCGGCGCCGGCTGAAGCTCCAAAGAAGAAGGGCGGCCGCGGACTGTTGTGGTTGGTT
>DCAL01000053.1:20744-20887 GCA_002311975.1 Fidelibacterota bacterium UBA1134
CCGCCGGCACTGCCAGGGAGTGAGTAGCACAAGTGATTATGAACAGTAACATTCATAACAGCGGTCATTGCGAGCGAAACGTCGCAATCCCGCAAATGAGCCGAGACCAGGAATGACGGGATCGCCGTGGTCGTCCCGAACAG
>DCAL01000026.1:0-9822 GCA_002311975.1 Fidelibacterota bacterium UBA1134
AAACAACGGAGTTCTATAGCTGCCGCTGTTACCATCCGCCGTACTTCTTCCACGCACCTTGAGCAGGGTGGAAATGGAAACAGAAGAAAACAGAATCATGACCACGGTTGTGGAATCCACAAGACTTTCGATATCCAAAGCATACATGAGGACGATACACCATGAAGCCTGAAGGATGAGAGCATTCACCGGCGTACCGAAACGGGGATGGCGTCTGGCTGTGAAACGGAAGAATACACCGTGTTCTCCCATGGCTTGAATCACTCTCGCTCCGGCTGTCTGAATAGTGATGGAGAGAGAACTCACCACCGATACAAAGATCAGCAGGGTCAGGAAGAAGCTCCACCCTTCTGCTCCTACGGTTTTGAGTGCCATCACCGGTACCATCTCTTCTCCGCGCATGGCGTCGAGACCGATACTCTTCAGAAAGCCGATCTCCACCACAATGTATAGGATCATGGCGATGAGGGTCCCGCCGATGAGAGCGCGAGGAAGCGTTTTTCTCGGATTGTGGACTTCTCCCGCAATATAACCCGCCACATTCCACCCCGTGTATGCGAAAAAGATAGGAATCAACGCCCTCGAGAAACCGCGCATGGGACTGGCATCCACGAGATTTGCTGAACCGCTCTCAACATAGCCTGATCCACTCTTAAACAGGAGAAACGTCAATATGAACAATCCACCAATCTTGATTACTGTGAGAATAGACTGAAATCGTGCTCCGACCGTAATCCGAAGACAGTGAAGCAAAGAGATACCGATAACGAGAAGCGAGGCGAGAAACGGTTCTGACAATCCACTTTGGGGAAAGAACTCAAGCAGATACTTTCCTCCGAAAACGGCGAGGATGGCGATTGATCCTGTTTCAAAGATAACGAGACTCATCCAGCCATAAAGAAAAGCCGGATAGCGACCGTAGGCGTTATTCAGGTAAAGGAAGTCGCCTCCAATATCAGGAAACGTGGTGGAAAGTTCGGCTATGGACAGCGCGCCGAGCATGGCCATGACGCCGCCGCCAATCCAAGCCAGGATCAGCCAAGTACCATCGGTGACCGGAGCAGCAGCATAACCGGAGAGCAGAAAAATGCCGGACCCTATAATATTCCCCGCAACCATGCTGGTGGCATCAAATGTCCTAACGACGCGCTTGGAGGTGTCAGCCATTGTGATCCGGGAAAGAGACTACACGCGGAAAGCAGCCAGCGCCAGCAGGATCCATCCTGCCATGAAACACAGACCGCCAATGGGAGTGACAGCACCAAACGCCTTCACATTGGTAAAAACGAGGAGATAGAGGCTCCCTGAAAACAAAAACACACCTGCCAGAAACAGCCGTCCTGACCAATCCAGCAGCGGTGACGTAAGATGGTTAGCGAGGATTCCCACGAGGACAAGGGCGAGAGCATGATACATCTGATACTTTGCCCCTGTTTCAAAAGTAACAAGCAGATCGGCAGATATTCGCGATTTCAGTCCGTGTGCTCCAAATGCCCCCAAGGCGACAGCCAAAAACCCGAGGACGGCACCGACCGCAATCCAGATGGAATGAGTCATCCCGACACCTCTACGAGTCCCCTCCTCTGTGCCGGTGTTCTCCACGAGACAAAAAGATGGGGCGATCAGAATTGCTGTCACATGAGTGTAATCTTTGTGCCACCGTGACTGTCAAGCGAACAAGGAAGCTACTCTTTCTGCTGGTAGATGGTGCGGATGGGGAACGGAATGTTGATGCCCTCTTGCCCGAACCGCTTATGGAGGCGCTTGATGAATTCGTGTGTTACCGTCCACTGGCCCGAATAATCTTTTGACCTAAGGGAAACACGGAAGTCAATGCTTGAATCGCCGAAGTTCATGAAGATCATATTCGGCTCGAATTCGGGAATGCCCCCGTCCGAATTCTGCATCACATCTTTAGCCACTTCCAGCGTTACTCTTTCCACCCGTTCGAGATCGCTATCGTAGCTGACGCCGCACGCCACCCTCACCACAAGCTCCTTGAGGGGCGCATCAAAATTCTTCATGATTGCCGCAGATAGTTTGGCATTAGGAATCACAACAAGATTGCCCTTCCTATCCTTGAGGGTAGTATTACGCCACGTAATATTGTCCACAGTGCCGCGGTGCCCGCTGTCCAGTTCCACCAGATCGCCCGGCACCACCTTCTTGGATAGGAGTATATGGAGGCCGGCGAAGACATCAGAAAGGGTATCCTTGAGAGCCAGCGAGACTGCAAGACCGCCAACACCCAAAGCAGTGAGGAGGGGTGTGATGGAGATTCCTAACGTCTGAAAGACAATCAGAAGTCCGATGGTAATGATAAAAATACGAATAATATTCGTGAACATGGCGGCCGAAGGCAAAGCTTTGGTACTCGCGGCAAACAGTTCAAGCAGCCCCACGCCAGCTCTGGCCACGGAGAACGTGATGGAGAGGATGATGAGGATAACAATAACGTTCCTTACTGATCCAAGCAACTCTGGACTCATGGGAATTCTATCGAGAGCAAAATAGATACCCGCCAGAAAAAACCACTGGACCGAAGTAGACTCCACAGCGGAGAGAATCACATCATCACCGCGCCATTTTGTTCGTGCCGCAATTTTCTTCAACTGCTTATGAATATGGGTCTTGAAAATCCACCCTGCCACAGTAAAGCCTAGGATGGTAGAAATGGGAATAAGATATGCCGTGAGGGAATGAGTATCGAAGTTCATTTGGACTCCTAAAGTTTGCCGAATTTACAAAGGAGAGGAGTTGAGACTAAGCGATTTGTCTTATCTCATGGGTCTTCCCAGATCACTTCTCCTTCACGCACTACTTTCTCCGTCTTTAATTTTCCATCTCCGTCCCATTCCATCTGAAGGATCAGGACATCATCAATAAAAAGAATTTCCGCAATCAACGATCCGTTATCATCCCAATGGAGCTCTACTCCGTGCTTTTTCTTTCCCAAGTATTCTGTTTCCGACGCTTTGCGCCCGTTCTTATGCACATCAGTTGCCAATCGGTGATCACTGAATTTCCTGATATCGGAGCGGCGACTGTGAACATCCCAGTGTGCTTCCAACTTTAGTTCGCCGGAGTTATATCCCTTCACCAACTTCAGCCTTCCATTGCCATGATAGTATGATTCTGCCAAAAGTTCCCCTTCAATATAGACATTATCCTGATTCAATTGTCCACTCGGCGACCAACTCCTTTTGTGTCCATGCTTGAGTCCTTCTTGCCACTCACTCTCAGATGCCACCACACCGGTTGAATACCACGACTGCTCCAAACCGTGCTGAAGACCGTTCTCAAAGTTTTTTTTCCACTTTTTCGCTCCAGCATCAGACCAGTGTATCACTTCACCGTGGAGGACGTCCTTCCTGTACAATTCGGTGGTTCTGACAGAACCGTTATCGTACCATTGTGTCCACTTCTTCTCCCGTTTTCCTCGACTGTAACGCTCTTCAGCGGATAATTGACCCGACGGATACCATATCAGATTCTTGCCGTGCATCAGACTGTCCCTATAGACTTTCTGTGAGTCGAGATTCGATAATTCACTCCACCACCGCCATCTGCCGTGCGGTACGTCATCTCTGAAGCGGCGCTCCATCCTGAGCGTTCCGTTCTCATCTCTGGTGATCCACTTGCTGTGCAAAACTCCGTCCTTGTAATCCATGACGTCTTTCTCCTGACCGTTAAAATGAGAGGTTAAAGATTCACCATGCAAACGGCCCTTGCGGAAGCCATATGACGACGTCATGTTTCCGGCTTTGTCCCAGTAGGTCTTACTGCCGTGAACTGTCCCTTTCCTGTAGTTCCACGTGGAGTCAAGATTGCCATCGGTGTCCCACCAAGACCACTCGCCGTGGGGCAGCCCCTTTGCATACGACTGCTCAATCCGTTTCTTTCCGTTCTCATACCAGCCGATATACTTGCCGTGGAATTCGCCCTTGCGGTAGTTGATCTCTTCCAGAGGTGAATTGCTGTTGTAGTATGATACAGTCTTCACCACGACAGAATCGTTTTTTGATTGGAGGTAATGAACATCCGTGCGGTAGCCAGCAACGGTTTTCTCAGCGGTCTTCAGTTCAGCCGCACAGCCGATGAGGGTAAGCTGAAGAATAATGACAATCCTAACGGAGTGGAGATCGTGCTTGAGTTTCACGATCCTACGGAAGGTGATAGACGCCAATGGCGTTACCGTAGAGACTCGCGAGATATTGTTTGCTATCCCTTTCGACCACGTTGGATACATTAGAGAAAGTCTTGCCTGAGGGATCGTGCAGACTTTCTACGATGGCGCCATCCTGATCCAACTTCAGCACAAGACCGTAGCTTTCGGCGCCGGTTCAGGAATGAAAGCTACAGGTTCAATGTCCGGCACTTCCTCGCAACCGATGAAGAAAAGGAGAATTGACAGCGATGTTCTTGGCAAAAAGTAAACCGCGAGAGAAAATGGGGTCTTTTTCTCCGAGACTCTCATAATTCTATTCTCAAATTACAGGTCTTCAAGGTCTCCTGACCTCGCCCCTATTACTGATTAGAAATACTCATCCAGCGCGCCTGAAACGATCTCCATCGCCTCCCCGAACCGCCGCATGCCGTACCCGATGCGGATAAACCCCTCTGCATCAAAAGTGTAGTTTCCCGGCGGAACTAGGACGGAATACTTTTCCGCAAGTTGCAGGCAAAACTCGTCAGTGTCAACATCGGGGATAAACTTGGGAAATGTTATGGGGCCCCCCAGTGGCTTGACCCAGTCGAAGATGCCGTGTTTCTCAGCCATCCACTCTTGGAGCACGCCGAAGTTCTCATCCACGATGGCCTGATTTCTTGCAAGGATCACATCTCTGAATCTATGAGCCAACGCCGCTATCTGCTGATCTATGGTGGCGGCACAGACGGTGGTGTAATAGCGGATGTGCCACAGCGAATCAAGAACCTCCTTCGGCGCCGCAATCCACCCTACTCGCAGACCGCTCAATCCGAATGATTTCGACATACTGCCGCTGGATATCGTTGACTGATCCAAGTCCCGCACTGACGCGGTAGCAGGATTGCTATCCACCGTGATGCCGCGGAACACTTCATCTACCCACACCTTGGCCCCTGCCCTATCCGCCACGGCTATAACTCTCCGAAGTTCTTCATCCGACATAACATTTCCGGTAGGATTCTGAGGATTGTTGATGACGATCAGTTTCGTCGTTTCATCAACCAGTTCCTCCAATTCGGCAAAGTCCGGCCGGAATTGATTCTCGTGCCGCAGTCGCCACTTTCGCACCTCAGCGCCGATATCACTGGCGAGCTGATAGAGAGCAGGATACATGGGAAACATGGCGACGACCGAGTCTCCCGCTCCCACGAGGGATTCCACCAAAAGAAATATCGCCTCCGTGCTGGAACAGGTGACGAACACTTCTCCGGGCGATGTGTTCTTGTACCACGTGGCGATGGCCTCTTGGAGTTCAGGCAGTCCGCCCACGGGCGCTGCGGTAAGTCTCGTTTTGCCAAAATCGATGGTCTCGCCTGTAAGGTCGAATAACTCATTCACCGTCATTCCGGCGCAGCTGCTGGAACCGAGGAGATGATCCACCTTAAATTCGTAGCGATCAAACCATTCTTCGAGGGTGAAGACTGAATACTTCATCGAATTCCCAAGACCTTCAACGTTCTCCAAAAGGTTGAAGGTCTTTCGCTCGCACCAATGACTTCATGAATCATATCTTTCCATTTCAATTAAGTTTTCCTTACTTGATCGCTTACAGCCACAACTGTCTATCCAGACTTCTGTACTGTATCGCTTCCGCCAAGTGTTGCGGCTGGATGCCACTTCGATCTTCTAGATCGGCGATGGGAAGATCAAATGCACTCCCCTCCTTGCGAATGTCGGCGGGCGCTAAATTCACAATCATCTCCTTGTTAGGAAAACGAAATCCCGAATTCTTGATGGCCGCTATGCCCCTCTCTTTACTCTTTTTTACCCCTCCTTCGGGAAGACCGACGATGATAAAGCTGGGAATGGGGCTCGGCGTCAGAATCGCTTCGATCTCAACTTCGTAGGCGTCTATCCCAAGAATAGAGTTGCTGAGTACGCGAGCGTGCATTACAAAGTAAATTGAACAAATTCTGTCTTAGCTTGGACACGAGAAAAACCCGTTAACAGCGAGGAACGGAAGAACTATGTAAAGGGAAACGTCACGGATCAAATAGAAAATTACGAAGGCAGTCAGAATCTTCCACCCCTTCACCTTCAGGAGAAGCTTGAAACCACCTTCGCGAAAGGTTGTCCGCCACTCCCTGACAATTTCCGGTACAAGAAATCTCAATCGCGGTTTGTTTTCTTCTCAGGTTTCCCCATGAGACTCTCGTATTTCTCCAGCAGTGTCTGACCTTTAACCTGAGAACGTGTGTAGGCGTAACCAAGTGACTCGTTAAACGGGCGATCTCTGTATTCATCCTGTTTGTAAAAATCGTCCACCCATTGGATGAACTTGGAAGCATCTTTGCCCTCAAGATATTCCAGAATTGCATAAGCCGTTTCTGCCCGGTTCTCATAATACCATTTTGTGAATTCTCCATGACCCGTTTCATCGATGAGAGATCTATGCGTATCATACACCTGTGTCAGATAGGCAAAAAGATAAAACTCCTTTTCAGCAGGATCCAGCGTCTTCCAATAAAGAACAATCGGGGAATAATCTGTCTGTCCATTAAGCGCGGCCGTGAGAAGTAAAACTGACAACATCTGTCCGAAACGAGATTTCATTTGCTTAACCCTCCTCTTGCGCCACGCTGACTGTAACAGAATCACCATTCTCGCCTTCCTCCTGCTCAATCATATGCAGAAGCTTATCGATTGCTTCAGCCTCCTTTACTCTCCCTATTTTCTTGCCATCTTTGTAGATGAGACCGCCGCCCTTGCCGAAGGCGATACCCATATCAGCATGAGTCGCCTCACCGGGGCCATTCACGGCACATCCCATGAGGGCCAGCGACATGGGCTTTTTCACGTGTTGAAGTTTATCTTCCATTTCACTGGCGATCTTGAAAAGATCAACCTCAAGACGACCGCAAGTGGGACAGGCTACTATAGTAACGCCGCGGCTTGCCAGGCCAAGTGACTTCAAAATCTCAAAGCCGACCCGGACTTCTTCCACCGGATCGTCGGTGAGACTTACGCGAATGGTATCGCCGATACCATCTTCTAAGAGTGCTCCGATTCCGACAGACGATTTAATGGTGCCGCTTTTTGTGGGACCCGCTTCGGTTACGCCGAGATGCAGTGGGGTGTCAAACTTCTGTGAGAAGAGACGGTACGAATCGACCATGAGCCGTACATCAGAAGATTTGAGGGAGATTACTATATCATCGAAACCGAAGTCATTGCAAATGTTGATATGCCGCTCTGCACTCTCAACCATGGCTTCAGCGGTGGGATAGCCGTACTTCTCCAGAAGCTCTCGCTCAAGACTGCCGGCGTTAACGCCGATGCGAATGGAAAGGCCGACGCTCTTTACCTTATCGAGGACAGCCTCCACCCGTTCCCGGTTGCCGATGTTGCCCGGATTGATGCGGATCTTGTCGGCGCCTGCATCCACCGCCAGAAGGGCCATGCGATAGTTAAAGTGGATGTCCGCCACAAGAGGGACCGTCATTCGCTTCTTGATTTCAGGCAATGCTTTTGCCGACTTCTCATCAGGAACAGTGACTCTGATGATCTGGCACCCTGCCTCCTCCAGCCGTTCGATCTCCTTCAGCGTGGCCGCCACATCGTGCGTCTTGGTGGTAGTCATGGACTGCACTGAAACGGGAGCACCTCCGCCTATGGGGACGTTGCCCACCATCACCTGCCGCGTCATTCTTCTCTCAATTGGTCGTGTAGATTCCATATCGTCGAGAAAAGTTATGACCAACTCCAAGAAAAACCAACGGAAATGACCCTTGGAAACTGGTGGTTGAGGTTGAAACAATCTACCCAGCTATTATGCAAAGATTTACTCAGAGTAGGGGAAACGAAGATACGTCCTGGCCTTATCCATAGCCGAAGAGTAATTGTTCAACTGCAGGGCTGCCCTGTAATCGGCCACCGCCAGCGGACGCTCCCCGCGCATATCGTGAATCTGCCCTCGAAGAAGATACCCAAATCCCAGAGGCGTATCCAGTTCGGTTGCAAACTCGTCGATTGACTGATTGACCATCTCGAAAGCCTTGTCGTAGTTGCTGCGGTAAAAGTTCAGCAATGCATCATGATACTTCAGGGTTGGAAGCCAGGCACTCGTTGAAACAAGCGGCATCGTATCGGCCATGGCATAAGTCTTGTTGAGGTTTTCTTCAGCCTCTGTCAACCTGTTCAATCTGATCAGCGTCTCGGTGTATAGGTGCTGGTTATAGAGACTCTGGGGAAGGCGCTCGATCAGCATTTCCGTTACTTCAAGAGCATCCTCGAAATCATCGTCCATCCAGAGATAGATGAAGACAAGAATCTGCGATGTTTCGATCCATGAGTACTCTCCACGCTCCGCAGCGGTTTTGAGTTGGCGCAGACCGAGCTCTCTGTCGGCTTCGATGCCGAAGAACCCTGCGAGAAACTGGATGAGGGGGGACATGTTTCCGGCAAAGAAATTCAGAAGACCGACGGGCATAAAGGCGTCCCATAATTCAGGATTTTCACGATGGACGACGAGCACGCCCCTGTACCCCTTCACCCCTTCCACTAGCACGCCAAGCCACTCTTTTCTTCCCAGATGCATCCGCGCCATGAGGCTCTTGGAGGCGGCAAAATAGAGGCGATACTCCGGAATCTCTGGAGCATCGGAGATGTACTGTTGGTAGATGGGGATCACTTCATCGAGAGACTCTTCCAGCACATTATAACTTTCTTTAATTCCGACATAAGCCTGCGTTCTTAACCACCGAGAAACCGCCCAGGTGAAATGAACAGCGGGATGTGCAGGAAATTCCTTCCTCGCTGATGTTAGAACTGTCACCGATTTCTCAAACTCCGAGCTGTAGAAAGCGTAAATGCCCTGCCAGACAAGGTCATCTCCGGGACGTTCGGCCGGGTTTTCACCAACTTCGACGCTGCCTGAAATCGAAACCGCACACAACAAAATGAGGACTACAACTGATTTTCTCATAGGAGGAAAATCAGGAATGGAGGTGAGGATTGTGAGTCAGAAGAAAAGTAGTATCTGGGAGAAGGTATCCGGTGCAGGATCACCGGTCCGCCAGGAGAAGCCAACCACGGGCTGCATTGTCGTCGGACTTCAGGCTCAAACTTTTCTCCCATGCCGCCACTGCCATCTCCTTTTCTCCCATGTACCAGTATGTGGCGCCGAGACCGTTATAGTAATTTACCTTCTGGGGACTCAGCTCCATCGCATCCTGGTACGCTCTGAGTGACTCCCGGTACATCCCGTTATCCCTGTAGTATTCTCCGGCCGTGTTCAGAGCGTCGCCGAGCCATTCAGAAGATGCGGGATTTACGGAGATCGCATTGGCAAAAGTCTGCCGGCTCAGATCGGTGAATCCGTTTCTGTTGTATTCCATACTTAGAATGTAGTAAACCTGAGGTAGCATTTTTCTCACTTCGGTATGATTCGGGGCGTAGTGCAGCAGATCTTCCCAAGCCGATGCACACTTGGCCCACTCGTAAGCCTTGTAGTAACTGAGACCGTGTTTGAAACGCAGTACCACGTCTCTGGGATTCTTATCGAGAACGCCTTCATATGAAATGGCGGCGTAGAGGTAGTTCCCCTGATTGGAATAGAGATCGCCCAAAGCCAATGCAGCCGACGGATCTGATTGGTTGAGTTCAATGCTGCG
>DCAL01000026.1:9894-11104 GCA_002311975.1 Fidelibacterota bacterium UBA1134
CTGAAGGTCATCCTCTGCTTCGTGGGCCAGTCCCCTCATATAAGGGAGCACGGCATTCTTGGGATAGCGCTTTTCACCCTCCTGAGCCTTTGAGATAACATCATTGTAGGCTCCAGATTGAAGATTCTCCCGAACTTCTTTCAGCAACTGAGCCGGCCCTTCAGGAGCTTTTGTCGCGGCTTCCTGCATCAAGTCTTCCGCCATAGTACTGCCTCCCGGACGGCCGGTATAGACAGACAGTGCATTCACCGTAGCCAAATGATTAGGATCGATTTCCAGGACCTCCTGAAATGCATAACCGGCCTTATTGTCCTGTCCCATACTCGAATACATGGCGCCGAGAAAATAGTGGTAATCAGGATTCAGAGGCTCAGATGAGATAAGCCGCATATAGATGTCTCTCGCTTTGCCGAAGGCTGCCTTCTTCTCGTATTCCAGAGCAAGATCCCGTTGGGCATTGGGATTTGTCGGCTCATTTAAAGCCTTTTTCTCCAGCTTTTCCATCCGCGCGAGAGTTATACGACTTTCGGACCGGGCATCAATCGGTTTAAGCGCCAGCCGGGCACTGCGGATACGCTGGGTTGAAGCATCAAGGCGATAGGTCATCCGATAGATATTATCAGAGACTTGGTAGACGCTCTTGGGCTCAGGTATTCTTTTCGCTGTTTCAGTTCTCTCCGGCGCTGATTTTTTTCCTCTATTTACAAGCCCGGTTAATTTCTTGATGTAAGACTTTGTCGCCTTCGAAGGCTTCAGTTTATCAGCTGCCTTAAAATCTTTCAGTGCCCCTTGGTAGTTTTTAGCTTTTATTCTCTTCTTCCCCCGATCAGTATACTTCTTGGCCTGAGCCGCGTTTTTTGAGGAGGAGGACTTTCCGGACGTCTTCTTTTTCGGTTTGGATGATCGCTTCTTGGGAGACTTCTTCTTGGACGGCTTTTTCTTCTTGGTCTGTTGCAGGGGTTTCAGGTTCGGTTCAACCGGGGCCGCGGCATACAAACCCGGCGGCAGAGTGGATGCCAACAAAACCAGTATCAGCAGATGAACAGTGAATCTTAGAATACGCTTCATACTCGAGCTCTTCCCTAGAATATACAATGTTCTCCAAAAAATTGAAGCAAATTTTTTATATTCTGTTGAAGCCGGAGCAACAATCATGAGAATCGTCCCATCCATTTCCTTTTCAGCCGCCCTCCCGCTCATGATGGTGCTG
>DCAL01000026.1:11188-16770 GCA_002311975.1 Fidelibacterota bacterium UBA1134
CACGCCAAAGCAGTTGAAATCACGGGAATCGTCATTGAGCAGAAAGTCAACGGAACCGTTATCACTATCGAGAAGAGAGGTAAGATTGAGCGCAATCAGGTGTCCGCATGGACGTCTGAAACTGGGTGGTTCTACATGACGCTGATAAATACTTCAATAGACACCATCAGGGAATGGCCGTTCGTCAAAACGGGATTCGTTACTGAATTCCAAGCGCACCAGATGCCTGAATCGGTACAGCTGAACTTCAGACTGTCAAAATCGGTGGAATCCTACGAAATCGTTGTCCCGGACTCCCAAGGAGCCATAGTGACCGTCCTGCGGCTGCCTCTCTCGGAAACCTTCGACGCCATCGACAAACTGAAATCCGTGGCGGGAGAGGAAGTGAGTGTAGGAGGACCAGAATCAGTACTGAGCCTGAAAGAGCGTGCGCCTTACATACTGATGGTTGTGGGCTCCGGCATGGTGGCGGGAGGACTGTTGCGCTCCGAATCGGTTGAATTCATCGTGGGAACAGTCTTTCTGGTAGGCGGTTACTTATATATAAAAAGTGGTGATCCGGAGAATCCTGATTGAAACCTGATTTAATCTATTTCGCCATCTTCTATGTTCTGGGAATCATGGTCTTCGGCCTATTCTTCCGTTTCTTCTTGAGGAAGAAGCGTCTCTTGGACGAAGAGCGCAAAATGCGCAAGAAACATGAAGAAAAGCTCGTTTACAGGGAAATGGCTAAGAAGATTTCGAAGGATGCCCGCCGCCACAGACGTGACACAGCGGAAGATTAGTCTACTTTATAGATCTTCCCTCCCGTGAAAATACACTTTCCTTTCTCTCTTGTCTTTGCACTAACTACTGTCATGGCGGGGGGTGGCGGGTCCACAAAGAATCTGTTTTCACCGACTGAGGAACAACACCTCGTTCAACAAATCGCCGGCCTCAAGGCACCGACTGAACAACATAAGGTTAGACTTGATGTCATCGATCCCAAGTGCGGCACTCACGTACTCCACTCACTCATCCGCCATGCGGACATTCTCTCGCCTCAGGTAAAGGAGGTGCTTTCAGATTTGGGTGTCAACTTTAGCAGGCGCATGGCCGGTTTTTCGCGCCCGTCGGGGCTGGACCAATCCTACGATTCTGGCATCTTCCGATTTCATTTTACGCTGGAAGGGAGAGATTCAGTGAGTCCCGATGATAATGACAAAGACGGCGTTCCCGACTATATCAACATGATAGCGGAAGCATTCAACCGGGCGGCGGAAAATCATATCACTCAGACAGGATTCACGCATCCGCCAACCGACAGCTGGTACGCCGATAACGGCGAAAGTGACGCTTACGACATCTATGTTTTTGAGCTGGGACCGTCTCTTTTCGGATACACGCAGATGGAATATGAAGCAGATAACGGATCAGGCAATAACGAATTCTCCGCAGCGGAAGAGATAAACGCAGCTACCAGCTACATCGCCATGCGAAACAACTACCAGAATTTTCCGCTGAATGAACAGGAGAGTGTTCAGGTTACCGCCGCCCATGAACTGTTCCATGCCATTCAGTTTGGCTACGATGGATGGGAAGCCATTTGGATGCTGGAAGCCAGCGCCGTCTGGATTGAGGACGAGGTGTTCGATGACATCAACGACAACTACCAATATCTCAAGGATTGGCTGGACGAGCCTCACATCGCGCTCAACCAAGACAGTGCTCCTCACTGGTACGGCAGCTGGATTTTCTTCCGCTACCTTTCGGAACACATCGGCGGACCTTCAACCGTGCGCAAAATCTTCGAACAGAGCCTCACTCATAACAGTCTCGAAGAAGACTTTAGTATCCGCACAATTGACGAGGCGCTGTTTAGCGTGGGATCCAGTTTCTCCGATGCTCTCAACAGAATGGTTATTGCCAATCAGCTCCTCACCTCTGATGACGCTGCTGGGATCTACGCCTATGAAGAGGGTGACGCGTACCGCCAGTACGGAATCACGCCTCGATTGGAACGTTCCGTGGCTGTCATGGAGAATGACTTTATCATTGAATTTTACGGCCCCGAGCTCATGCACAATGCCGCCCACTATATCGAATTGATAACCGGAGGAGGTCCCTTGGAAGTTACCTTCATCCCGGGAGGTGAGGCGGTGTCTTTCCAGGCCAGCGGAATCGTACACGAGAGTGATGGAACCATAACCGTTCAGCCTGTCGAATTCAATGCAATCCTCTCCATGCCGGCAAGGGGTCAGAGCATCGTCATGGCCGTAGTCACAGACACCACGGAAAATGCCGACTACAGCTACAGCATAAAGCTGAACCCGGAAGTGCCTCTCCCATCTGCCATCACTCTCTACCAGAATTTCCCCAATCCGTTCAACATGGAGACCACTTTTCGCTTCTTCCTGCCCGTGTGGGAAAAAGTGTCCTTATCGGTCTTTGATATGAGCGGTAGAAGGGTACGCACTGTACCTTTGACAGAGGTGCGGCACGGATTTAACGATGCAACATTTGAAGCTGATAATCTGGCGAGCGGTATTTACGTATTGAGGCTGAAAGGGGAAGTTGAATGCATCGCAAGGAAGATTACGCTTATTAAATAACTACTTTAGCGATTTCTCAGCCTGCCGCTCGAAACTCTATTCCTTCGAGATCATTTACAGCACCAGTTTCCCCGCTGCCTCCAGCGCCATCATATCGTCGTAGCCGCCGATAGGCTCGCCTTCGACTACTATCTGAGGAACTAACCCGCCACGAGTAATTGCGTAGAGATCATCGCGGCTCATATTGGCCTCTTCAATATTGATCTCTTCGAACTCAACTTCTTTCTCCGCCAAGAACCTCTTGGCCGCCTTGCAGTAGGGTCACAAAGTGGTGGTATAAATCTTGATATCAGACATGATTCACCTCATTAATTGTCCATAATTTACGACGCAGTCGCAGTCTCCTCCATCTGCTTTCTGGCAGTCCCGCGCCCGATCTGGGTGTAGAGCTGACCGCAAGCTGCATTAATGTCTTTTCCCTGGCTCCACCTGACCGTCAGTGCCGATCTCGATGGTAATAACTTGCGCACGAACATATTCAGTTCTTCCTCAGTCGGTCGCCTAACCACCTCACCGGGAATCGGATTGTACGGGATGATGTTCAGTTTGCACTTCAGCCGCCGCGTAATGGACACCAGTCGTCCGGCGTCTCTGTCAGAATCGTTAACGCCGCTCATGAGAACATACTCCAGGGTCACCCGGCGCCGCGACTTCTCGCAGTAGTAACTGAGGGCATTCAGACAGTCAGAGAGCGTGTACTTTTTCGTGATGGGCATAATGTCCGAACGGGAGGTTTCATCAGTGGCGTTGAGACTGAAGGCGAGCCGGAACCGATGTCCCTCATCAGCAAAGCGGACAATATTCTTGGCTATGCCGGCGGTGGAGATGGTAATCTTTCTGGCGCCGATAGCGAACCCTTTGTCATCGTTGATCAGAGAGGCTGACTTCATGACAGCGTCGTAATTCAGGAACGGTTCGCCCATTCCCATGAAGACAACGTTCGAGATGCGCTCCTCCACCCGTCTCTGGATGGCGATGAGCTGCGCCACGATCTCCGCCGCGGTGAGGTTGCGAATGTAATCCATCTTTCCCGTGGCGCAAAAGGTGCAATCGAGGGAACATCCCACCTGAGACGAGAGGCAGATGGTGTGGCGACCGCTGTCTGGCAGGTAGACCGATTCGATGCGAGCGCCGTCAGAGAGTTGGAAGAGAAACTTGCGCGACGATGTAAGAGCTGAATCTTGGATCGAGACTACGGTAAGGTTTTCCAGAAGAGCCACCTCTTCCAATTGCTCGCGCAAAGAGATTGGAAGATCAGTCATCTCAGCGAAAGATGGCGCCAGCTTGCCATGAATCCAGCTGAAGATTTGACCGGCGCGATATTGGGATTCTCCCAGCGAAGTGCAGAAGGCGACGAGTTTCTCTCGGGAAAAACCGGTAAGGTTAACTCTTTTCATTCTCTCAGCGTGACTCGTGCGGACTCGGGTGGATTGAGGATCAGTTTTCTCTCTCCCTTGAAGTAATCATACACCAGCCAGCCGATGGTGATGACCGGCGTGTGAGTCACCAAGTCCGGATAGAGGGCCCAGGCTGTGTTGAACACTTTGCTGAAATTGAAGAGTTCCTTCAGCGCCTTGAAGTTGAACAGAAATCTCAGTACTGTCAGACCGGTACCGGCCAGTGCGCCCTTCTTGACAGCGTATTCAGACAGGGTGTGATCAATCCTGACGCTGTGGACCTCCAGCAGATCGATTGCTTGACGGCGGCTTGTGTCGGATGTGAAGTAAACGAGCTTCGGAGTGTACATGAACAACTCCTCATCGAGGCGCACATACGGAATTCTTTTGCCGTCTATCATCGTGATAGCACCTCCTCGCCCTCTTGCTCTGTCAACAAATTTTCTCAATTTCTTGGAGACGTAGAAAAGTTTCCCGGCATTATTATGCACATAGAGAATGCTGTCGAGGAGAATATCTTGCTCATCGTCGCTGTCGCCGGGTTGAAAGCGCAGCGTATCTTCTCCGATATTCGCTACTCTACCGACAATCGTTTCGCCGCCGATGAATATAATCTCATGCCGCAACGGCGCTGCTGTCATAATGGACATTAAAATAATGAGTACTTTACAGAACTTCATTTGGTTTTAACCGATGTGAAATTTAATTTAGACAGACTGAACGTCAAGAAGTAGGTAAATCCGCATCATTCTCTTTCTTATGCAACAAAACAATCATAGACTTGGCGATGCTAGGATCGGAGCGTGTCATCATCAATACGGCCAGAGAATCAATGATTAAACTTAGTGATCTTCGTGCCTTTGTGAGGCTATTGGTGATTACACTTCTCTTCTCGGTACCGCTTTGCGCACAGTTTAAATATAGTGTCGGCTTGGGGGTAGGTGTCGGTTTCCCCGATCCATCAAAATTCAATACATCAATTTCCGATTCAGACCTCACGGCTGTCAGTTCGTTCTGGATGCCGCTGAGCTACAGCATTTCGGTACAGGCTTATCCCTCCTTTCGTATCGGCTATCTGAAGGTTTCGAGTTACGTCCTGCCAAATAAGTCCTCGGACAATTTCGTCCTGCCGATGGCCCTGCAGGGAATCTCGGCGGAGGCATTTTTCACATTCTTCAAGCGATTCGAAGCCAAATTCGGGGTAGCGCCCATTATAGGGAAAGCGGAATTCCTTCAGAAGGACATTACCGCAAGAACATCAAAGTTCGGCCTCTCTACCACCGCCAAAGCCGGATTCAGGAACAGTGCGTTCGGGCTCTATTCGTGGATGGGCATCAGGATGTACCTCATGTCCTTCATCGCGGTTGAAGGGAATATCGGGTACCTGCGGGCAAAATTCGACGGTGGTAAATGGAAAAGCAGTACTGGCAGCGGAATTTCGGGAGCCATCGATCTGACGAAACCGTTTCTCAGGTTCGGCGTCGTGGCAGGCTGGTAAATTCAGCGCATGAAGCTCGTACTTGTTACCTTTTTGTCACTCTTTACATTCACTGCCGCTCAGGAAGAAATGCCAAAAGAACCGCCGACCGCTTGC
>DCAL01000086.1:0-353 GCA_002311975.1 Fidelibacterota bacterium UBA1134
ATCTGGATAATACCAGCGAAGGGAGAAAAATGAGAAACTTAATCCTGTTCACCCTCCGATCGCTGAGGGTTTTCTTTTTCGTCGTTGTTCCGCTTGCCCTGGCGGCGCAGGTGCCTGAGGTCACCGTTACTGGAGTTGTGCTTGATGGCACCACCGGTGAGCCCCTCCCCGGGGCCAACGTGGTGGCAGCCGGTACCGGCACGATGACAGATGCCCAGGGAGAATTTTCACTCTCCGTACCACCGGGCTCCACAGTGGAAATATCCCATATAGGTTTTACCTCTGTCGCCGTTCCCGGAGTAGAGGAGCCTGTGACCGTCCGGCTTGTGCCCACGGCGCTAAGGGGAGAAGTA
>DCAL01000086.1:584-808 GCA_002311975.1 Fidelibacterota bacterium UBA1134
GCCGATGAAGGGCCACCCAACTTTTCCGTCGGTTTTGTTATGGATGATGTGGACCTGAGCGGTCTCGGTATGGCAGGCCTCATTTACGACCTGCGCCAGGTGGAAGTGTTCCGCGGGCCACAGTCGTCCATCTTCGGGCCCAACGCCCTGGCGGGGCTCATTTCACTCCGGTCCGCCGACCCGGATGACCAGTTTACCGTCAAAGCACAGTACGGCCTAGGCTC
>DCAL01000086.1:1008-10960 GCA_002311975.1 Fidelibacterota bacterium UBA1134
ACTTAGGTTCGCCCCGTCACCCCGGTTCAATCTGCTGGGGACGTTCTTCCAGACCGTTCTGGACAACGGGTACGACGCCTGGGCGCCGGACAACAACACCTTTTTGCATACCTACTCCAACGATCTCGGCAAAGACAGCCAGACCACAGACGCTTTTTCCCTTCGCGCCAAGATGACGCTGGCTGAGAGGATTACCTTAACCTCCGTAACTGCCTACTCGGAAACGGACCTGGTCCACAGCTACGACGGTGACTGGGCGAACGAGGAATTCTGGGGTGCTGAGCCTTTCAATTTCAATCCTTTGACAGAGGGGTGGAAGTACGAGTTCTTTGACAGGAACGACCGGCACCGGGCCACGGTGACCCAGGAGTTCCGTGTTGTCTCCGGAGGATGGGTGGCCGGTGTTTACGGCAAGGCCATGAATGAAAAAAACGATGCCACAGGCTACCTTTACGGCGGGGATGCCACGGAGATGACCAGCGATTACGATTTTTCCGTTACTGCTGGTTACGGTCAGTTCCAACTGCCGATAGGGGACCGGATGGTGGTGAAAGGTAATATCCGGGTGGAGACCAATGCCATCCGATACGACGGCACGGCGGGAGGGTATGATGACCGATACCAGTTCGTCACTCTGGGTCCGGTGAATTACGAAATCGACCACATCCTGGTGGGCGGGAAGGGAGCGGTGCAGTTTCTCCTAACACCGACTTCCAGGTTGTTTGCCACGTTGGCCCGGGGGTACAAGGCCGGCGGTGTGAACCAGCATCCGTACCTGACCGAGACCAACAGGCTGTACGACCCGGAGTATATTCTTAACGCGGAAGTGGGTTACCGATTGGCCGGAGAGAGCCTTACTTTAAGCTCTGTTCTTTTCGCCGCCAGGCGGACGGGTCAGCAGGTCTCCATCTCCAGCCAGCAACTGGAGGGGGATCCCAACAGTTTTTTTTACTACACCGCCAACGCCACCACGGGGACGCTGGCCGGCGCCGAACTGGACGGAAAACTTCTGCTTGGGGAAAGTTATTCCCTGTCAGCTTCGCTGGGACTGCTTTCCACTTACATTGACCCCTTCACTTTTGAGTCGTCGGGAGGAAACATTACCCTGGGCAGCCGGGGAGCAGCCCACGCGCCGAGTTACTCATACACCCTGGCCTTTGATACCGGCCGGCCGTTCGGACTGTTTACTCATCTGGAAATTATCGGCAAGGATGAGTTCTATTATTCTGACAGCCACGACAATGTCTCCGGTGCTTACCAACTGATGAACGCCCATGTGGGGTACCGCCGGGGGCCGTGGTCGGTGAAAATGTGGGAGCGGAATATTTTAGACGTAAGGTACGCCGTTCGGGGCTTTTATTTCGGGCTGGAACCGCCGGACTACAAGGATAAGCTATACGTCAGCTGGGGCGACCCGCGCCACTACGGATTGATGGTAGAATTCAGTTTCTGACCGCTATTTATCCAGCTTCAGTTTCTTCAGTTTCGGGGCGATGATAAACTGGCAGTAGGGAGCGTTGGTGTTGTTATTGAAATAATCCTGGTGGTATTTCTCAGCCTGATAGAAAACATCCAGCGCTTGGATCTCCGTGACGATGGGGTCTTTGTACAGTTTTGATTCACCGGCTGCTTTCAGGGACGTTTCGGCAACCTTGCGCTGTTCTTCACCCTGAATGAAGATGGCGGACCGGTACTGGGTTCCCACGTCGTTCCCCTGGCGGTTCAGGGTGGTGGGATCATGGGCCTTCCAGAAGACGTCCAGGATCTGGCCGTAGGTGATCTTTTCGGGATTGAAGGTGATCTGTGCCACTTCGGCATGGCCCGTGTTACCGGTGCAGACAGCCTTGTAGGAGGGATTCTTCACATGGCCACCGGCGTACCCGGCCACCACGTCCACCACACCATCAATTCGCTCGAATACGGCCTCCACGCACCAGAAACACCCGGCGCCCAGGGTCGCGGTCTCATTCGTATCCATTCTCTTGTCTCCGGCAGTTAGGGTCATTGAAAATATTAGGCAAGTGAGTGTTGATTTCATTGAGGAAGGTATGACTTAACCTCTTTTTCTGTCAGGCGCTTATAACGGTCCAGAATTCCCCTTTCCCTCATTAGTCTTTCAATGCCTTTAATATCCATGGGTACAAAATCTGACACAATTTCAGCACCATTTTCGGTGATTACAATGAGATCTTCCAGCCGGATATAAATATTTTCTTCCGGTACCCGAAGTGCTGGTTCTATTGTGAAGACCATTCCTGGAAGAAGTTTTTTTGAATGATCACCCACATCATGGGTCGCCATGCCGACGCCGTGTCCCAGACTGGAATAATCCCGCTTGCTGGAGCGGGTGTAATTTTCAACAAAATTCTCGGCGGCCTTGCGATGATGATCCTGGTTGAATTCGGCTGATTTGAGAACAGCTTCCATTTCTTTTACAGCTTCCTTGCGTACCTGCACTGGTGCCACATTGGGGCGGATATTGTCCAATATGGCGCGGTAGCATTTTACATAAAACCCGTAGAGCTGGGCCTGTTCTTCAGAGAATTTTCCATCCACGGGCCACATTCGCGTAATATCACTCATGTAGTAATTGTAGTCTGGGGAATAGTCCATTAACAGTAAATCACCCTCTTTCAGCTGATCCTGTTTATTGTGGTAATGAGGCATGTAGGCATTTGTGCCATTGGCGATGAGGGAAAAGTAAGCATCCCCCTGAGAGCCGTTGATGTGGTAAATATATTTTGCGAGGCCGTCCAGTTCATACTCATAAATCCCTGGTTTCGTAGAGCGCATGCCCTCCATCAGCGCCAGGCAGGAGAGGACGGTAGCCTTTTTGATCACTTCGATCTCTGCTTTACTCTTGATTAATCGCATCTGATCCAAAATGGGTGTCAGGTCTCTGATTTCCGATCCCGCCATGTGGGTCGATATATTCTGGATGAAATCCTTGTACCGGGGAATAGTATGATCCCAGGGATCGTTCTGAATATCGCCATCGTAGCGAAGCAGCAGATCGCGGCTTTCGGCATGCCTTTCCGGTGGTGACTGGTAAAGATAGACAACCGGTTTCTTACGCATTCGCATCCGCGACAGATGTTCACCCATTGCTTTAGTGGAGTAGACATGATCAACACCGTTCAGTGCCTGGACCGCCTCCGTATCTTCCGCCGAAAGAAGAGGCCCTTCGCTTCGTTCCCGGCGGGCGTTCTTATGGGGCAGGTAGAGGGAGGTTTCACCTGATTCACCCTTGATCAACAGATAGGCGTGTGGCGTCTCGATTCCGGTGAGGTAGTAAAATTCGTTATATTGACGAAATTTTACATAACCGGTTTCAGTAGGTGCTCCCTGTAAAACAGCAATTGATCCCGGCTCCATCTCCCGCGCCAGTCTGGTGCGGCGTTCTTTGAATTCTTCGGCTGAAAAATATCCTTTAGCCGAAACAATGTTTAATAAGACTGTGAAAAGGATCAGGACTTTTGTTCGCATAGTTACCTCAATAAATGAAGTTGCCCTCGCAACATTGCCGGCGCAATTTGATTAACGATTGGTTTTCCGATTAATCCCACGGGTGTTTATTTAAACGGTTCGGTGACCACGTCCGGGCCGGCGTATTTCTTTGATTCGGCCACAATGCGCTCCACCTCGCGCATGAGGTTATCGTTCTCGAAAACAACACCATCCTTGATAGTGTGGATAATTCCCTCCGACCGGTACATCTCTTTGGTCTCTGGATCCATCATGATGGACCCGAAGGGGTAGAGGTATCGGAAATTTTCGGCAGGACTTCCGTCCACCACCAGGATGTCAGCTATATATCCTTTCTGGACCATACCCAGCTTCGGTTCGAGAATGGTCTGGGCGCTGTTGTAGGTAGCGGTGCGTAAGACCTCCAGTGGGTGCATGCCCGATTCCAGAACCAGCTGGAGTTCCCGGATGTTACCGAAACCGCCGGTGGACCACTGGTAGTTGTCATCGGTACCATAGGCGACCCGGCCGCCCCGTTTGTTGAACTCAAAAATGAGGTCTCCCCACAGGTCGTACATATAGTGCCACCGGTATTCGTCCAGGGATGTCCAGTTATACTGGAATGAAGCGTGATTGTCAGGGTTGGGGAGGTGCATTTCCCACAGTGCCTGGTGAGTATACTTCTCGTGCCACGGTAGGCCGTGGGCGCGGATGATATCCCTATTGGCCTCATAGGTGGCCCTGTTGGGCTGCATGGTGACACCGTAATAGACCAGTGAATCGACAACATCATTTAGCAGGCGGTGGCGCGTTTCGGGGTTTTCCCCGGCCTCGATCCACACCTGGGCCGCTTCCCGGAACCGCTTGTTCTCATCCCGGTAGTTATAATCGACGGGATAGTTTTGTACCCGCCGGTTGAGGGCCGATTCAGCATAGCCGTAGTGATGAACAATCATGGTAACGCCGAGGCGTGCCGCATCCAGGGCGTTGACCTGAGATGTGGAGGAAGGCTGAATATGTACAGCTGTAATCCCACCGGCGGCCTCGATTGCTTTTGCCGCGGCACCAAACATGACGGGGTTCCAGCAGAGACCGTTCAGGTAGACCTGGCGAACACCGTTCCGGATCATGGTTTTGGCCACTCTGTCGGCATTTTCGGGATTCATGAGAAAATCGCTTTCGAAGTCAGTTGTATTGCCCCATGAGTATATGGGGAATAACCGCGGCGCGATAATTTCATTGTTTCGTTCTGCTTCCAGCTGATCCTTCACTCGGCCCTGTTCAGCGGGACCGATGGAGGTGATCCCGGTGGCGAGCTGGAGGTAATAGATGTAGTCCAGGGGCAGGTCTTCACCACGGAGGTGAAGGTGGAGATTGAGCATGCCGGGCATGACGTAGAGGTTGTCTCCAGCGATAACACGGTCCCCTTTCATCTTGCTAGGTTCATCGGGGTCGTGCCCGCGCATTTCAGAAATGACGTTGCCCGTAACGAGTATGTCGTAAGGTCCGGTAGCGGGGCCGCCGTGACCGGGGATCACCATCACATTGCGGATCACAAGGCGCTTGTAAGGCCCGGCGCCGAGATCCCCGAAATCGACCATCTTTTTGGGATTCGGTTTATGCTTTACTTTTTCCAGTTGGGAGAAAATGGGAGAGTTTAGAAGAAGAGTGACAGCCAGGAGAGTTCTGAGATTAAACAGTGATTTCATCTATTGCTCCTTCGCGATTCTGAGATGATAGTGAAACGGAGTTGTCCGTTCCCCGTCAAAGATTACCCCACATTAATTCGGTAACTCAAAGTTCACTCTTTGAGGCGTCATAAACAAGTTTTCCGCCCACATATGTTTTTTCCACAGCGGTCCGCCTGATTTTTTCGGCGGGGACGGAAAGAATGTCCTGTGACAAAATAACAAAGTCAGCCAGCATACCCGGTTCCAGTGTCCCCTTGATATTTTCTTCAAAGGTGAGGAAGGCGCCGTTGCGGGTGTAGCCCAAGATGGCCTCTTCCATGGATAGGTGCTCACCGGGGCCGAAGACACGGCCCGTTTTCCCCAGGCGAGTGACGGAGGAGTGGAGCCCCTGGAAGGGGCCGGTGGGGAGGATGTCGCTCCCCAGGGCCACAAAGATGCCGTAGTCCATGGGTGTCCGGAGGGGGTTGTTGAGCTCCAGCCTGTCGTCGTCCAAGTTTTCCATGTAGCGGCTGTCCAGTGTCCAGGTGAAGTTGGGCTGCTGGGCGATGTGGATACCGTGCATGGCCATGAGGCGGTAGGTCTCCGCTGGCGGGGAGACGGTAAAGTGGTTCAGGTAGTGGCGATGATCGCCCCGGGGCCATTTCTCCAGCGCGTCCACGAACATTTCCACGGTCATCTTAATGGCGGCGTCACCAATGGCGTGGAAACCGAGCTGCCACCCTGTTTCGTGGGCGTCGAAAATGATAGTTTCCAGCGCCTCGTCGGAATAGTTCATTTTGCCCCGGTAGGTTTTTCGGCCCTTGTAGGGGTCGATGGTGTAGGCTGCCGGACCGGTAAAGCCCCCATCTGCCAGGATTTTGACGGCGCCTACTCGGAGATGGTCATCACCTTGGCCCGTCATGAGGCCGGACGCTTCCATCTTCTCCCTGCTGGTCCAGCGGATCTGGACAGTGGCCCGGGGGAGCTCCTCACCGTGCTCGTTGTAGACTTCCTGCCACTGGCCCCACTCTTCAATGGTGGCGCCGGCCTGGATGAAACTGGTGATGCCGAGAGAGAGGAAATGTTCCAGGTTGTTGATAAAGCTCGGTTTCAGCTCTTCCCAGGTGGCGTTAGGGACCAGCCGGTAGACCAGGCCTGCCCGCTCCCGGATGATGCCGTTGAGATCACCGGAGTCGTCCCGTTCAATAACGCCCCCTTCGGGATCCGGGGTATTTCTGTCTATCTCCGCCAGTTTCAGTGCCAGGGAGCTGGCCACGGCACTGTGACCCCCGGCACGGGAGAGGATAACTGGGTTTTCCGGCGCCGCCTCGTCCAGGTCCCACCGGAGGGGCCTCCGTTTTTCCGACAGATCGTCCTCAGCCCAGCCGTAACCGGTGATCCACTCACCGGGCCCCAGCTCTTCCGCCTTGGTCTGGATGCGGCTGTGGAGATCTTTGAGAGAAGTGAGGTCTCCCAGTTCCAGGTGCCGGCGTGGCCGGCCTCGGACGTGCTGGTGCGTATCGTTGAAACCAGGGATGACCGTTTTCCCATTGAGGTTAATTCTTTTTGCAGACCGGTAGTGGCGGGCCAGGGAGTGGTCGCCTACGGCGTGGACCACACCTTCCTTAACAGCCAGGGTGGCGTAGATGGGAAAACCGTCACCGGCGGTGACAATCCTGCCGTTTACCAGGAGCAGGTCAACTTCAGTTCTGGGACCGCATCCGAATGTTAATAAAAAGAGAAGGATGAGTAGTCTGGGACGAGCGTGCAAGGCTGTATTCAGGTGGGACTCTTAGGTTTTTATGGGGTGCTGAGAAGTTGAATAAGCGATTCTCTCGCCTCTCCTGGATTGAACTCATACGGTCCCGGACCGCCTTTATAGTGAACTTTCTCTTCATTGAGGATGTAGATCCGCTCCGGCCACGCGGAGAAAACGTCCGCAGCCGTGTTGTCCATACCATCTACAAGGGTGGGGATAGCCAAACCGAGCTTTTCGGTACAGAGCCGGGCTGCGGCCAGGCGCTCCTGGAAGGTTTCATGCTGCCTGATGCGAATGCCGGCCTCTTCGTTGGAATCGGCCTGCCACTCGTTCACACTGTGGGCCTCTGCTATGTAGACGATGTAAAAGTCCGCCGAATCTGCATAATCGTTGAAAAACTCTTGAAGTTCGCCGGACCGGCTGCGGAAGGGGGGTCAGGTGTAGCTGCCAAAAATGAGCACCGCAGGGCGGCTGCCCAGATGAGATAAACCGACGGAACCGGTCTCCTCTAGCCTTTCCAGGCTCAGGTCCGGGACGGGATCTCCCTCGTTCAGTCTCTCTTCTTTTCTGTAGGTGGTGATGGTAGACCGCCTCATCTCCCGGCGCCGGGGATCAGACTCTGCGGTGACCTCGTCCATATCCCGCGGGTCGATAAATTCTTCTCTATTCATTTTTGTCTCGAGAGATACTGGTTCATCTGACAATCCTAATAAAGTTAGCTTGGAGGGGATCATGAAGTGAAGAGCTCTTTTTCAAAACTTTGTCGAATGCGACTATTTTGCGGATTGATCGGCTGCTATTAACTTTGCGCCCTTAAGAAGATGTAATAATGGCGAGAGTATGTGAAATATGCGGCAAAAAGCCCGTGGCCGGTAATAACGTGAGCCATGCCCACAACAAGAGCCGCCGCCGATGGAATCCCAACCTTCAGCGGGTTAAGGCGAACATTGACGGTTCTATCAAACGTATCCGTGTCTGTACAAAGTGCCTTCGTTCAGGCAAAGTGCTGAAGGCAGTTTAGTTCCCTTCAAAAATAGCAGTCTGATCAAACGTCTCTGACGGCGTTTCTCAGCGTCGTGTTTATTTATTCCAAATCAATTCGGCAGCCTGAAAGACACCCCCATGTCTATGAAGACGGCCTCACCATTATCTGTTATCGGGATCCCGCCGTTCAGGTCCAGCTGGATATTATCCCGGAGCATATAGGTAAAGCCCGTATCCATGGAGAGGCTCATATCTGACATTGCATCCATGGGACTGCCGCCCCAGGAGCCCACAAACAGGCCCACCCTTTCCGAAATACCATAACCAAGCAGGGATGCAAAAGAGAAGGCCAGTTCGCCATCAGCATGGGATGCAGCCAGATGCCAGTCCAGGCCCAGATCATCGGTTAATCCTTTGGAAAAGGGAAACACGAGATTAATCTGTGCGGCATCCATTTGAAATCCGTCCGTATCTGGTACAGACAGTGATAGCGCCACACCCATTCCGGGTAGCCCGCCATCCTCCCGGATAGCCATAAGCAATCCGGCGGTGACGCCCCCCAGATTGGATGAACTTTCAGAAAAAAGGTCATCCAATGTAAAACGGGCCTCAAGCTTTTGGGTTAATCCTGTCCTGAGCATGATGACACCTCCGTCATCCGGAGGTGTCCAGTTAGATTCAAACTGGTAATATCCTCTGGGAAGAATATGAATTGTCTCTACATGTCCGGGTCTTCCAGTGCTGAATTCAGGGCTATCCTGAGCTCGGCCAGCCGTTAAAAGTATCACCATGAAAAGCAGATTTCGGTAGGGGGGGACAGTGACACAATGGCGTGCACTGCTGGTGGTAATGCCCAGGCGTAATGTTAAAATCATATTCATTTTTTTTATGACATGACCTCCCGAAACGCCGTCACAAACTTCAACATCTGTTCAGGTTTGACCAGGGTGAGACGACACCAGTCCAAGTAGGGGGGGAAGGGTCGACCGACTCGCACACCCCTTTCTTCCATCTCAGCCTGAAACTTCTGAATGGGGCGTCCGGTGTGGAAAAAGATGAAGTTCGTCTTTGAGGACGCATACTCTCGGCCCATTTCGTCAAGAACATCTGTCACGACTTTCCTTGCTTCATCATTTTTCTTCCGGCAGAACAATTGATGATCATTGTCTCTATAGCTGGCCAGCGCCGCTCGGAGTCCCATCATATTGAGAAGTCCTCCCGTCATATGAGGTTCAAGCGCTGATACGATCTCCGGTTTCGCAAAACCGAAACCAATCCTCATTCCTGCCAACGCGTGGATCTTTGAGGCTGTGCGAGAGACAAGAACATTTTCCCCAGCCTTCACCAGGTCTATCATGGAGCGATAGTTCTTATCACGAACATACTCATGATAAGCTTCGTCAACGAAGACAAGCGCCTTCTTTGAAGCTTCCTCGCAGAACGGGCGCAATCTCCGATCCTTTGTGATATTCCCTGTAGGATTGTTAGGATTGCAGACATAGACCAGCTTCGTCTTGGCACTTATTGCTTTGCGCATGGCGGGAATATCCATCTCAAAGTCATCTTGAAGGGGAATTTTCTTGAGCACAGCACCGGTTGTCTTTCCATAGTCATTAATGGCTTCAAACGTGGGATCGGGAGAAAGGATTTCCCCACCATCCCGTCCGTAGGTGAGTGCCGCAACATTCAGGACTTCCGTGGAGCCTGCACCGATGAAAACATGTTCAGATGTTAGTCCCACTTGATCGGCGATGAGTGCTTTGAGTTCAGCAGTAGCCGGTTCCATGTTGTACAGGTTTGCTTCCTGGAAAGCCATTCGCATGGCACGTCGTGTTACCGAGGAAGGGCCATAGGGATTCTCATTGTACATCATACGGAGAGGCACTCTTCTCGAAAGCTTCGATGATGCAATAACAGGCGTGAGGAAGAACCCTGAACCTGCCGCCGCTGCTCCACCAGCAATTGTGAGACTTCTAGATAACCATTCGCGTCTTGTTAGTGTATGACTCATATGCTTACCTCCTTAAGAGAATAGCAGTTCAACTTTTTTATCTAATAACCAAAGGTCATTCAA
>DCAL01000005.1:0-5364 GCA_002311975.1 Fidelibacterota bacterium UBA1134
TCTGTTCCCCACGAGTGCCAGGAGCTACGCTGAGACGAGACCTGAGGCTCTTCGCCAAGCTATCGCTACCGCGTTCGATGGCTGAGTGTGTTCATGGGGTTGTCTCCAAAACTGTCTGAACCTTGTACGTTGCCAGGGGACTAAACCCTCATCGAGCCTGTTATTTCTGTCTATCGCACCAAGAGAACATCATGGACAAGATCAAAAACATCGTATGGATTCTGACAGATAGTCAGCACTCCGAAGCAACAGGCTATATGGGCAATAAGGCCGTACGAACACCGAACCTCGACAGACTGGCAGCAAGATCCAGGATCTTCACCAGTGCCTATTGCCAATCTCCGATTTGTGTTCCTTCGCGTGAGAGCCTCATCACGGGCCGGTACCCGTCAGACCTGGGTATTCTGCATAACAAACATGACCATGCAAGCACGGCTGAAACACTCGGTCACAAGTTCCAGAAAGCAGGATATAGGACCTGTTTCTCGGGCAAATCACACTTCATTGCAGACAACCTGCTGTTCTCGGAACACGATATGAACCGCGGCTTTGAGCGCTACGCTGACTGGGATGATTACCTGTACTATCTGCGAAAGAAGAACTTCTTCAGTGAGATCGATAAGAGCAAAGTAAGAGAGAACTGCTACCAGGGCGATCCGCGGGCAATGAAAGAAATCGAAGCTGCAGCCATCCGCTGCTATAGCGTGTACGCCCAACAGCACAATGGCCATCTTGCTGATGAGTACTCCGTTGAACGCTGTGCATTTGAACGGGCATCCGATTGGCTGGATGAGAACCATGCGGATCCTTTCTTCTTGTTCTATTCACTCTACAGACCTCACGCGCCGCTTGCTGTACCCAAGGACGTGGAAAGGCCGTCCATTGACGACCTTCCGCCCCTTGAATGGAGCGAACAAGACCTTGCTTCAACGCCATCACTGCGGCAGAGAATCGCCTTCATGAACAACCATGCAGAGAATGCCTACAATGCGGGACTCGATCTTGCAGGGACATATGCCGAGAATCCGGAATTGTCAGAAGAACCGGGACGGACAAAGGAAGTCAACTCGTATGACGGATTTCGGATCGATTACTTTCGGTCGGTGAGCTACGTGGACCGCTATGTGGGCAAGATGATCGAGAAACTGGAGGCACTGGGTCATGCGGAAGACACCATGGTTGTTTTCACATCAGACCATGGCGACATGCTCGGAGAACACGGACTGAACCTGAAGATGTGCTTCTATGATGCAGCCATAAAAGTCCCCCTGTTGGTTCACATCCCCGGTGAGTGGGATCAGGGAGAACGTGATGACAGACCGGTCATGCTGCTGGATCTGGTGCCGACGATTGCCAAAGGATTTGGCATCGAAACCGAAGAGGCCCTTCCGGGAATCGATCTCACAAGTGATGCATACGGCTATGACAGACCGGTCTACAGCGAGATCGTCAGTTCATTCGGGGCGGATGTTGCGCAATATGGTTTCGAGAATCATGTACGGATGGTGAAGACGAATGCGTGGAAGTACCTCAGCAAGGCTTTTGGCAATCACGAGCTCTACAGCGTGGTTGACGACCCGGATGAGAACAGCAACCTCGGTGATGATCCCGCCTATCAGGATGTTTGTGCCCAGATGCAAGAGCTGATCGACGAACATCCGGGAAAGTACAGAGTAGAAAATGTGACGGTCGTTGAGTAAACGGCACAACTCCAAACCACTGGGGATGGACAATTGACACAAGACTTCACTGAGCAAAACAGATCGTTGACTCTCGGCAGAGGCGTCAATACTGATTTCACCGCTACTGAAGTGAATAAGGTTGCCTATGACAAGGGCTTCTACAGTGCCCTTCTGGCGGCCGGATTTGATTCCGTTCGCTTCTTCATCCGGCAAGGCTGGAGTCCGGAGTTCTACAGACCGGCAGTTGAGGATGCGTTGGAACTCGGACTGGCAGCCGTCGTTGTTCCCTTCTCCATGTACTGCTGGGGAAAGGAGAGCTTTGTCGAATGGTGGGGCGAGGTTGCCGAGTACTACAGAGACCATCCTGCTGAGTTGGTCTTTGAAGCCATCAACGAACCCAAAATGGCAGGTCACCCCGATGGCGAAGAGGCTGAGACCATGGAGTGGTACTCAGCTTGTATCCAGGAGATCCGCAGATCGAACCCAACCAGGTTGCTGGCAGTAGGCGGGCCGCACTTCAACGGTGTCCGGCTCCTCACGGACTACGTAACCCCCAAGTATCTCTCGTATACACTCGACGACGGAACAGGCTTTGCCGATGACCCCAACATTTGGGGCGTATTTCATTGCTATCAACCCAAGGGTTTCACCCATGGCTCGGTAGACCAGGACATCAACAAAGATCATCCAGGGTGGAAAGAAGAGATACTGGCAGATCTGGAAGAAGCGGATGCATGGTCGAAGAAGCACAACAAGAGGATCTATCTCAGTGAATGGGGCACACGCATCAATCATGAAGTGAGGCATGTGGAAGAGTACACGGCCTTCATGGTTCCTGAGCTTGCCAGGAGAAACATCGAATGGTCCTACTACTGCGGCGTGTTCAACAACGCCTGGCCCTACGGCCTGTACAACTCTGAGTGGGGATTCCGTGGTGTTGAAGGTGTGGTACGAAACCTCACCGGGAAGGAACCGCCAGCAGAAGTCCCGCCTACGAATCAGATCGTCAATCCGGATTTCCAGCTCGATCTTGCAGACTGGAACTCATCCGAGTATGCCATCATGGGAACGGCTGACGGACAGGGCGCAGATGGAACACGAGCTATCCGAGTGCACGTGCCTTTTGTCCATGCTCCGGATGTGGGGCGCGAGATGACATCGTCGCTCTATCAGCAATACGAATCGGACTGGCTGTTTCGTGTAAAGGGAAAGGTCCAGGCCAACAAGTACATCATTCAGCTCCGGGAAAGCAGCGTGTACCGGATCTCGTTCTACGCAAGGTGTGAAGCCGGTTCAGCCCGTCTGCAGATCCAGCTTGGTCACGCACCCCACAACGAACCCGTCATCTGGACCTCTGACGAGGTATCTATCGACAGCAAACTGCAGAAGTACGAGCTCGAGTATGACCATGCTGTCCCATCGGTCAGCAATGTCCGCTTTTCCTTCATCTTCCTGGACCGTCATTCAGAGGTCATCCTGGATCAGATCGAGCTGCGCGGCCGACGGCCGGAGTGATCCACTATGGGGGATAGACCCAACATCATCTTGATCATGACGGATGATCAGGGCCCTTGGGCTCTCGGCTGTGCAGGAACCCCGGAGCTGCGTACGCCTGCGCTGGATCAGATGGCAGAGGAAGGAATGAGGTTTGAGAACTTCTACTGTACCTCGCCTGTCTGCTCTGCCGCACGGGCCTCCATTCTGACTGGCCGTATACCGTCGAATCACGGGGTGCTCGACTGGCTTCGCGGCGGCGCCATGAGAGGGGACCAGAAGCATAGACGAGGTGACGAGCCCATTGAATATCTGGAAGGCATCAAGGGCTATACCGACTATCTCGCAGAAGACGGCTATGTATGTGGATTAAGCGGGAAGTGGCACCTGGGGCATAGCATGAAGCCGCAGAAGAGTTTCGACATGTGGTTCCCGTGCCAGTTTGGCGGAGGTCCCTACTATGCGGCTCCCATGATCAAGGACGGGGAGCCATACGTTGAGACGTCCGGCTATATCACTGACATCATGACGGACAAGGCGCTCGATTTCATCGATGAACACGCGAGCAAGAGGCCCTTCTACTTGAGCGTGCACTATACCGCTCCTCATTCACCGCTGATCGATAACCATCCGCGCGAGCTGGTGGATTCGTATGATGCCTGTGAGTTTCCCTCAATCCCGCGCATACCCCTGCGTGACGAAGCCACGTGGAAGCCCTTTCCGGAACCGGAGACTGAAGAGTGGAAGGAAAGCCTTAAAGGATACTTCGCATCCATCACAGCGGTTGATATGAACGTTGGAAGGATCTTCGAGAAGCTCAAGGATCAAGGTATCGCCGACAACACCCTGGTGATCTTCACAAGCGACAATGGCTTCAGCTGCGGTCATCATGGTTTCTGGGGAAAAGGGAACGGCACCTATCCCATGAACATGTACGACAACTCAATCAAAGTACCCGCTATCTTCTGGCATCCCGGTAGGATACCTGCAGGTGCAGTGACCGACATCATGGTAAGCCAGTACGACTTCATGCATACGGTTTTGGACTACGCGGGCATTGAAGCAGACCTTCAGGACAGGGAGAAACTGCCGGGTAGAAGCTTTGCGGATACTCTACATGGAATCGAAGGTGCGGGCGACGATATGGTCGTCGTCTTCGACGAGTATGGACCGGTCAGGATGATCCGGGACAAGAAGTACAAGTATGTCCATCGGTATTCTTGCGACAAGAACGAACTTTATGATATGGAGAACGATCCGGGCGAAGAGCGCAATCTCATTGACAGCCCTTGCATGACTGACATCGCATTGACCATGAGTAAGAGAATGAAGTCGTGGTTTGCGAACTACAGCGATCCGGACAGAGATGCCTTAAAAGAGGGGGTTACAGGGAACGGTCAGATGGACCGGTCAGGAAGCAGAGGCTACCATCAATGGCCTGAGCACGACACAACAAAAGGTGAGATCCTGTCCGGGAACGCTGCGGATCATCCCCTCGCAAACAAGCAGAATCGAACCTAGTCAGCCGAACATACGTGAAGCGTTCATGATCCCTTTCTGCGAAGACTCGGTTCTCCTGCAACCTCTGTAAAAGGTTCCTCGCCATCTTCCCATTTTCTGCCCACAGGCCGTAACTGGCCATAGCCCGTCACATTGTATATGCGGCCATCGATATCTGGAATCACGTATTCACCAAACCATGTTTCCATCTCTGCTTTGAGATCTTTCACGCGATCAGCCTGTGCCGGGTCATCAAGTAAGTTGCTGCGATCATCAGGATCGTTGACAACATCGTAAAGCTCATTTGGCCCATCTGGATAACGATGGATGTATTTCCACTCCGCCGTCCGAATCATCCTGCAGAAACCATACTCATCACAAATGACAACACTGTCACGACCATCTGCGCTCTCATTTTTCAACACGGCAAGCAACGATTGTCCTGGTAGATTTGTATCGGGAGGTGGAAGATCAACATAGTCCAGAAGCGTAGGCAAAACATCATAAGCCGAAGCCATCGCTGATTGCACCGTGCCTTCTGGAATCACACCTGGGTGCGTAGCTAGGAAAGGCACCTTGATCGAATTCTCATACATATTTACCGGATCCGTTCCGTTGCCTTTACCCCAGAACCCATGCTGCCCGCACGAATGCCCATTGTCAGAGGTAAACACCACAAGCGTGTTTT
>DCAL01000005.1:5449-7852 GCA_002311975.1 Fidelibacterota bacterium UBA1134
CCCAGGTTATTGCTCAGCCCTTTTGCTGACCGACCTGGTAGATCTGCATCATCCTCAGGCACCTTTGCCCACGGATGCAGTGGTTCCTGTGGGCACGTCTCAAAAGCACAGTCATCATAAGAGTCCACGATATCCTGAGGATGACCGATCCACGGCGCGTGTGGCGCAGTGTAATGAACACTCAGATAGAACGGATTTTCATCCTCTGCGTGAGTATCGATATAGTCAAGGGCATCATCCGTAATCACATTCGTCACATAGCCGGGCACAACCTCTGTCACTCCATCACGTATCATGTTTTGATCATTGTATGCACTCGCCCCGCCCGGATGCGCAAACCAGTGAGAAAATCCACATTGCGGAAGAGACGACTTGCCCAAATGCCATTTGCCCGACAGGCCACATGTCCACCCATTGTCAGCCAGGACGTTTGTGTAACTAACCTCACCATCGAGAAAACGCGGTCCTGTAGTTCCAAAATTGACAGGACCCGTAAGAAAATCGTGAACGCCGTGCTGAGACGGAATCCTCCCGGTCAAAAAAGAAGCTCGGCTGGCCGAACACACCGGAATCGTCACGAAGAAATTCTCAAACCGCACGCCTGTTGCCGCCATGCGGTCGAGGCTTGGCGTTCGAATTTCGGCATTGCCATAACAACGCGCCGCCCAGACAGCCATGTCATCGGCAAGAATGAAGACGATATTGGTCTTCTCTAAAGTTGAAATAATCACCACCCTCCGATTGTAGGTGAATTGTACGAAAGGATCAGTGGAAGATGAATAGATATATTGCGGCGATAACCGCAGCACTATGTGTGCCGTTGCTTGGAATCTCACAAGCAACGCCTGAGTTTACATCACGCGACAATGCGTCGGTTTTCCAAAAGCTCCATAAAGGTGTCAACATGGACACGTCCCTTCCGGACAATGGAGTATGGCCGAAGATTCAGCACGATGTCGAGCAGTTCAGGGCGGCCGCCGATGCAGGTTTCGAGTCGGTCCGCGTATTCTTGCCGTTTCGTTCGGGAAAAACCAATACGGAACAACAGATAAAGGACGCGCTATCCAATAATCTGGCCATCGTGATCTGCATGTGGGGATCCTCTGCCTGGGCCAAGGATCCCGCTCAGGGTGCACAGGAAATCGCAAAGAGGTGGGGAGAACTTGCCGAACGTTGGAAAGACTACCCCAACGATCTCGTTTTCGAAATACTCAATGAACCTAAGGGGGTTGGCTTTGGGAAGGCCGATGGAGCTCCGAAAATCATGCCGTTGTATAACGCTGCTGTGCAAGCGATTCGAGATGTGGATCCCGACCGCCCGATCCTGATCGGTCCTCCAGGATCCAATGATTCCGAATTCTTAGATCCCTTTTTGACGGAAGAATACCTGACTTATCAGTTCGATGGGGGCAAGGGATTCTACGATGACACCAACACCGGCGTTACGATCCATTTTTACAATCCAAGGCACGAGGATGGCCATAATTTCGCCATGTGGACGCAGCCACTCGGAGATGACGAGTCGAAATGGAAAGATCCGATCACCGAGCAAGTCATGTATGCGGTGAATTGGAGGCACCGTATCGGTGTCGACATTCCGATCATTACGACCGAGTGGGGCTGCTGGCAGTTTGCGGAGCGTCCCGACGAAGAATTAAACAGATGGCTGGATCACCACTTTGACCTCTTCAATACCCATAACATTGGCAACATGTGGTACACGGGCATGCAAAACAACCAGAGGACCTACGCCATATTCAACTCCGAGTTGGGCTGGAACCAGACCGTGCTGGACAAGCTGACCGGCGTCACACCGACCGAGCTGCCGAAAATATCCCAGGTGATCAATGGCGAATTCTTCAAGCCGGATCAAGCATGGCAGTTGACCTCGGATAGGATCTCAAGAGAATATATCTACGGAGAAGAGGC
This sequence comes from Fidelibacterota bacterium UBA1134, assembly GCA_002311975.1. Lineage (GTDB taxonomy): Bacteria > Fidelibacterota > Marinisomatia > Marinisomatales > S15-B10 > UBA2146. The sequence goes on from DCAL01000005.1 coordinate 7,379, forward strand.
ATTCAGTGGTGTCAGCATGTTGAGACTGACCGTGCCTGTTGACGCGGAAGGCCAATTATACCTGCAGACCTACGGAGGTGGAGGAGAATACATAGGGGCGGATGGAAGGACGCTGATCCATCTCATTCAAGGGCAGACCTACAGACTAAGTTTCATAGCCGCGAGCGAAGACGGCGAAGGACGCATGAAAATCATGCTCAAGGACGCCCAGGGCATGGCACCGATCTATGACAGTTCTGAGACCGACGGCGGTTGGATTCACATTGGCAAAGAACCCCGTACCTATGCGCGGCTCTATACGCACAACACGGAAAGCAAAATGGATGTGCGTCTTGAACTCGATGTCGGATCCAAACCCCAGGTTCTCTATCTCGACAAGGTGGATCTCATCAGGCAGTAATCCAAGGAACAGGCCCAATCGGCGGCGTTAAACAAGGCACCAGGGGGGCTCATGTGCTCCCCTGGGGGTAGGCC
>DCAL01000036.1:0-145 GCA_002311975.1 Fidelibacterota bacterium UBA1134
GCCCTTGCGACCTTTCCGCCCGATGATGGAATTGATGGTGTTTTTGCTGTAAGTTTGAGACGGAAAAAGTGAAATCGATCACTCGCTATATTATAGCTCTCGCTGTTGTCGGCGGAGTCTGTCTGCTGGTTCTAAACAGAATAAT
>DCAL01000036.1:188-3677 GCA_002311975.1 Fidelibacterota bacterium UBA1134
AAAGGGGATACGAAATTGACGGATAGCTTTGCCCCCGGAACGGTGATTGATCAGTATCCCCGTGCCATGAGGCGCGTAAAACCGGGACGTACAATCCGTCTCACGGTGGCGGAACGCGAGAGAATGGTGGCAGTGCCGGATGTGGTGGGGATGTCCATCAGAAGCGCAAGGCTGAAGATTGGCGAAGCTGGACTGGCCGTCGATTCTCTCATCTCGGAATATGACCAGGAGGTGCCAAAAGATGTGGTCAGGTGGCAATACCCCAGACCGGCCGATCATTTGAGAAAAGGGAGCGGTCTGATGCTTATCATAAGTAAGGGGAAACCACCGGATTTCTATCAAGTGCCTCAGCTCTTCGGGCTCAGTCTGGCAAAGGCAGAGGAACTTTTGCGCGAAGCCGATCTGAAAGTGGGCCAGGTCACCTATCGCCAAAACGAGGATCTGGTACCTTACACGGTTCTGGGCCAGTCGGTGGAGGACGGTACTATTCTGCCGCGTTCCATGCCCATCGACCTCACGGTGAGCATTCTCGATCTGAATGACGTTTACAATCAGCTGACGGCGCCGGAGAGGAACTGATGAAATTCCGCAATGAGATTTACCGTAAACTTATTCACATTGCTTCCTCTGCCTTTCCTCTGGCATATCTATTCTTGTTCGACAGGATCGTCATTCTGTGGATTGTCGGCATCTGTGCCACGCTTCTTGTGACGGGCGAATTGCTGCGCCTGAGATTCTCTCTCTTTGCCCGCCTGTACAGGCGGTTATTTTCTGCTGTTGTGCGACAAAAAGAAGAGCACAGCTTTACGGGCGCCACGTTTGTTTTCTGCGGTGCGTTTCTGACAATCCTTATCTTTGAAAAACATATAGCTGTATTTGCACTGCTCGTTCTGTCCCTGGCTGACTCCCTGGCCGCTCTCATAGGGAGGCGATGGGGCAGAAGGCCGCTACTCGGTAAGACCCTTGAAGGTACCGTCACATTCCTGATTGTGGCACTAGCGCTCGCCTTCGCCTTGCCCGGAATCCCGAGAGAGGCCGCATTTGTTGCCGCGCTGGTGGCCACCGTCGTCGAACTGCTGCCGTCTCCCATAAATGACAATCTCCTCGTCCCTCTCACCGCGGCCATCGCTATCTCAGTGGTGAATCTTATCGCGTGAGTTTTCTGGCGCCATCTGTGCTATGGGGACTCCTTGCCGCGTCTGTCCCCTTCATCATCCATCTTGTCAGCAATCGCCGTGTGCAAAAGGTCGAGTTCAGCACCGTCCGTTTTATCAAGGAGTTGGAGCATGAAACGATACGCCAACTCAAGTTGCGCCAGTTGATTCTTCTGATTCTCAGATCCCTCGCCATCGTTTTGCTTGTGATGGTCTTTGCCCGTCCCGTGAAGGTAGGTTATTTTCCGGTCTGGGCGGCCGGCGACCAGAGCGCCAGACTGACGTTCCTACTGGACAATTCAGCTTCCATGTCCGCGTCTGTGGAGGGCGAATCGCTTCTCCAAAGATCTAAACGGACAGTTCTCACGCTTCTTGGCGGTATGAAGGAATCCCCCTTCATCGAAATCTATCAGTCATCGCCCCCGAAGAGAGTGCTCTCTGAGGAACTGGTTTCGCTTGAGACGGTTGAACGAGCGCTGGCAGACATCGATGAGAGCACATTCGAAGATGATCTGTGGAACGGCATGAACAGCGTGCTCGATCAGTCAGATACTAACATCGGTCAGTCGGATGTGGTGGCGACGCGTGAGTTTTATATTTTCAGTGATTTTCCTGCCAGTGTACCGGAGGATTGGCAACTCTATTCAGAAAATGTGACGGATTCTCCTGTCGCCAGGCGTTTCTATCTTTTTCCGCAGCCGATCCCGGAAGACAATGTAGCAATCCTGTCCGCTTCTGTTGCGTCCACTCTGCTGATGCCGGATCAACTGATGACTGTTACCACCGATATCAGGAACCAGACAGCCATTGTTAAAAAGAATACAGCCGTTCAGCTCTATTTTGAAGATAATCGAGTAGGCCAGGTGGTTTCGGACTTCGCCCCTTCGGAAACGAAGAACTTTGCCTTCCAGGCATTCCCAGGCAAGACTGGTACCATCCACGCTGTTCTAGAAATACCTGAAGATGATTATGATCACGATAATCAACGCTTTCTTCAGTTCTACGTTCCTGACAGGATTCGCTGCAAGATTGTCGCCTCCGCGGCGGAAGAGCTGTCTCTCCTGAAGTTTGCCCTTGATTCCATCAACCGCCAGTCGCAGTTTGTTGAGATCGAAGAACAGATATCTTCAGATCTGGCGCAATTATCACTGGAAGGGGTGGACATTCTGATTCTCGTGAACCCGTCGGATATGAGTAGCGGCGCCTATCGTGAGGTAGAGCGGTTTACGGGTGATGGCGGAGGCGTTATCATCTTCCTCGGCAACAGAGTTGTGACATCCGGCGGAGAGTTGTTCAGAAGTGCCTTCGCGCTTCCCCGCGCCACCGATCTCATCGTTCTGGGCAATGACGCCTTTCACTCGGTGGTTCAGATTGCAGACGAGCATCCGTTGCTGCACAACTTTCCGGTTAAGGAACTGACCAGTGAAATGCCGCAACTGTTTTCTCACGTGCGGCTGGCGCCGGCTGGCGGCAAAGTCTTGCTGTCGCTTTCGGACGACGATCCGCTGCTGATGGAATTCCGCAGACGTCTGGCTTCTGTTCTGGTCTTTACCACTCTTCCTGATCTTCGCTGGACTGATCTTCCTGTGAGAGGAATTTTTGTGCCGCTCCTTCATCGCATGTTGGTCTATCTGGCGGGCGAGATGTCTGATGAATTCATGCTGCAAGTTGGCTCAGAATTAACTGTCCCCCTTTCGGCAAGTGTCATCTCCAAGGAGTTGACGCTGGGGAAGCCGTCCGGGAAAAGGGTGCTGATGGTGCCTGACTATCAGAAAGAACAGCTCAGCGTCACGGAGACCGACGAGGTGGGGATCTATCATCTCTTTGCCGGTACGAGTGAAATAGCCTCTTTCGTGGTGAACATTGTAGAATCCGAGGATCCTGACCGGCGGCTCAGCGGCGAGGAGTTGCGGCGGTTGTTCCCGGAGCAGAGGAGCCGTCTCGTGGATGCAGAAGAAGACGCCTTTCTGGCTGTCAGTGAGGCGCGCAGGGGGACGGAATTGTGGCGGCCGTTCCTTCTGGCGGCCTTGGCTGTACTGGCCTTGGAAACATGGGTTGGCAGGGTGCGGAAGGAGGAGGAGTTATCGTGATTGATTTGAGACCCTCTTCAGATATTTACGAGTTGAAGTTGCGTATACCGTTCAAAGGAAGAGGTGAAAACGACATCCCCCCGTCCCCGATCCCGAAGTTCCGGGACCGGGGACGACCCCCTTCTAAGGGGGACTGCTAAAAGTGATTTCAGCGATACAACTTGAGTCTCCCCTGCTTGACTTGTCGGAACGACAGGCGGGCCTTGAGGGGAGTGGACGTTTCAGCAGATCGGGACGGACGAGGG
>DCAL01000036.1:3699-18857 GCA_002311975.1 Fidelibacterota bacterium UBA1134
ATATGAAAACTCTCCCGCCAATATTATGTCGAAGTCGCTTGGTTCAGTCTCCGACGGGATCGACAAGGAAGAACTTGCTCTTTCAATCAGAGCTCTACCGCGTCGTTGGTGATGAATCAGGAAAAACATCTTCAAGAAAGGGCGCTGTTAGTGGGCGCTGTCCACTCGGGCATGATGAAGGAGACGGTAGAGGAACATCTCGATGAACTTGCCCTGCTGGCGGAAACTGCGGGCGCGGAAGTAGTTGGGCGGGTGACCCAGAAAAGAGAGAGGATTGATTCGCGCTATTTCATCGGTAAAGGGAAGGCTGAGGAAATCGTTCAGCAGGCGAAAGCGCTCGATCTGCAGATCATCATTTTCGATGACGAACTTTCGCCGTCACACGTAAGGAACTACTTGAAGCTCGCGGAGACCGTGAAAGTGATGGACCGGACGGGGCTGATCCTCGACATCTTCAGGCAGCACGCCAAGACGAAGGAAGCCAAAACTCAGGTTGAACTGGCGCACCTTCTCTACCTGCTCCCCCGCCTCACGCGCCTCTGGACACATCTGGAGCGACAGATGGGCGGCATCGGAACCCGGGCCGGCGCCGGTGAGACACAGATCGAAGTTGATCGGCGACTGATTCGTGATAGGATTGCGAAGCTGAAGAAAGAGCTGAAAAAGATTGACAGGGAGCGCGCCACTCAAGGGAAGCGCAGGAAAGGTCTCTTTCGCGTGGCGCTTGTGGGCTACACCAATGCGGGCAAATCGACGCTCATGAATGCGCTCACCGGATCAGACGTCGTGACGCTGGATCAGCTGTTTGCCACTCTGGATACGACGGTGCGCACGCTGGAACTGAACTCCCATCACAAGGTGTTGCTGAGCGACTCCGTCGGCTTCATCCGCAAATTGCCCCATACACTGGTGGCGTCGTTCAAGAGTACGTTGATGGAAGTTCTGGAGGCTGATCTGCTCTTGATTGTCCTTGATGCCAGCAACCCTTCCGTGGATGACCATCTGCAAACGGTGCGTGAAGTTCTCACTGACATCGGAGCCAGAAAAAAACGGCAGATCCTGGTGATGAACAAGGTTGATCTTATTGAAGACGGAAGGGAGCTTCAGGGATTGAAATCGAGATTTGAGGAGGCCGTATTCGTGTCGGCTCTGAACAGGCTCAGACTGGACCCGCTCACAGAAGTCATTTATGATGTGATTGAAGAGTCATTCTGTACGCGAACGGTTTTCTTCGATCACACTCTGACGAAAGAGATCGCATCTGTTTACGACGATGTGGAAGTGCTGGATACGAGCTACGAGGAGGATGGCGTCCACCTGAAAATCAGGGGAGAGAGTGCTGTCGTGAATCGCGTTGAGAAGCTTGCGCGGAGAGGGCGGGAGGTGGTGAGGTAGGTTTTGACTATTACCTTTCTCAAACGGCTAAGTTATTAGCATATCTCAAATCACTTCTTCTAAACAAAAAAATCCCCCGACTGGCAGCAATAATTGGAACGCCGTTTATTCACGGTGGGCACCTCCCGGATAGGGCAAACTTCCTTGATCCGCCGGCTGGCGGAAAGGCCTGTTTTTCCCACCCGGAGTATAGTTCCCTATTGTTATTAATTGAAGGTTCCAAAATTGCCAGAACCAAGCGGGAGAAACTTTCAAAGAACTCGCTTGTAGTTTAAGCGAAATCCGGGCCGAATGAAAGAGAAAGTGTCGGGCGGCTGTAAGTCTTCGTGGGGGCCTTACCCGAAGATACGATAAGGACTGTCATTCCGAGGGCTGAGAGTCACCATGTGTAACCGAGGGGTTGCCGGCAGTCCTCAATTATCCTCTTTACTCGCACTGTCGCTCTCGACTTCTTTGGTTGATTTGATATCTGAATACCTATTGTAGAAGGAATCGCCTACTTCTGAGAAAAACCTCAAAAAACGACTGATCCCGGTCCGATTGGACAATCTCCCGTCAGCCGCTACTCCTGCATCCTTTGCCCGCTTAAAGCCTATGTGTACGATTGTATCCAAGAGGTCCTGGATGTGTGCCAGCGTCGCTCCAATCCGGCGCGGCAGGGATCGATTCATCTTAGCGCCGCGGCCATTTCAGCCACGTCTGTGGTGGGAGCGTTGCAGACATAATTCTGACATACGTAGGCCGTAGCTTTGCCGTCCATAGCGTACTGGGTTTCCGTGAACGGGGCAATTTCAGTCAACAAGGCTGGGGAAGAAGTTGTCGATTTGAACAGGATAACCTTGTTCGGCAGAAACATCTTCTGTACCTCCCGGAGCATTTGTTGTGTCTGCCGGCTCTCCGGATCTCCTACTATGACGATTTCGTGAGTGGGACCGAGACCAAAGTCAACGGATGAAAGAAGCTGGGAATAACCGGATGGTGATCGTTTCACCTGAGGCGAGAATACTTTGCCAACGGATGCCGCCCTCTCTTCATATTCAGTGTTGCCAGTTACTCGGCCGATACGAAGCAAAACCGAAGCAGCCACTGAGTTTCCTGATGGAATTGCGCCATCGTAAATTTCCTTTGTGCGCACGATCAGTGCCTCGCCGTCATCCGCAGTGAAGAAGAATCCGCCATTCTCATCATCCCAGAAAAGGTCGATCATCGTCTCTGTCAGTTTCGTGGCGTGTGCCAGATACACCAATTTAAAGGTCGCCTCATACAGTTCCAGCAGACCCCAGATCGTGAACGCGTAATCTTCAAGATGGGCAGGGAGAGAGGCGACGCCTTGCCGGTACCTCTTGATCAGACGACCGTTATCCGTCGTCAGTTTATCGAGGACAAAATCAGCTGCTTTTTTTGCCGCGGCTCCGTACTCCTCATCACCGAGGACCTGCGCCCCTTTCGCCAGCGCCGCAATCATGAGACCGTTCCAATCGGTGAGGATCTTGTCATCTTTCAGAGGATGGATACGCTTTTCGCGGACTTCGAAGAGTCGGCTCCTCATCTCTTCCATCTTGCGCTGCATCTCGGACTCGGAAGTGTTTTCTTTGTCGGCCAGCGTTGGGACGTCAAACTTCAGGTGAGGAATGTTTTGATTGCTGCTCTGTCCTGTCGCCTCGTCACTGAAGTTGCCGCTCTTTCTGATGTTGAACATCCTGTTGAAAAGTCTTCCATCCTCTTGCCCTAGGATATCCGTTATCTCTTGCGCTGTCCACAGATAGAACTTTCCTTCCTCACCCTCACTGTCGGCGTCTTCGGCCGAGTAGAATCCTCCCTCGGGTGAGACCATATCCCGCAGCACGTAAGCGAAGATTTCTCTGGCCGTACGGGCGTATTCTTCTTTTCCCGTCGCCTGATACGCCTCGAGGTATGCAATGCTGCTGATGGCTTGATCGTACAGCATCTTCTCGAAATGTGGTACAAGCCATTCGGGATCGGTGGAATAGCGGTGGTAGCCGAGTCCTACATGATCCCAGATGCCCCCCTTCCTCATCTCCTGAAGCGTCTTCTCAACGATTTGCAGGGCATCACTTTCTCCCGTCCGTTTCCAGTAACGGAGGAGGAAGGAGAGGTTGTGTGCCGTGGGGAATTTCATCCTGCCCTCAAATCCGCCCCGTTCACTGTCAAATCGATCGGCAAACTGGTCGAACGCGAACTTGAGAATTTTCTCATCCAGCGCTTCCGTTCCGGCGGGAGAAGAGGCGGTCTGAAGATGACCGACAATTTTGTCGGCCGAGGTCAGCAGTTTTTCCCGCTCGCTGCGCCACGTGTTCCCGATCTGCGGCACAAGATCCATCATTCCCATCCGGTTGAAGCGTCCCTCTTTGGGAAAGTAAGTGCCGGCAAAAAACGGTTTCTTGTCCGGCGTCATGACGATGGTGAGGGGCCAGCCGCCGCCGCCCGTCAGCATTTGACAGACCGTCATGTAGATGTTGTCTATGTCAGGGCGTTCTTCCCGGTCCACCTTGATACTGATGAAATACTCATTCATGAGAGCCGCCACCGACGTATCCTCGAACGATTCGTGCTCCATGACGTGGCACCAGTGGCAGGTGGAATAACCGATGGAGAGAAAAATGGGCTTATCCTGTTCCGCCGCTGCTGCGAAGGCTTCCTCGCCCCACGGATACCAGTCCACGGGATTATCCGCATGTTGCAAGAGATAGGGACTCTTTTCGTCGGCTAAGCGGTTCAACGCCTTTTTCCCTTCAATGGATTGACAGCCTGTTGAAAGCAGCGCCAGGACGATGACGCCCCAAGCTATGATTTTATCCAGCATGCCTGACAAAAGTTTAGTGCCAGTCTGTTGTGAAAACAAGGAGAGACATTGAACCTCATCTATTCCCCGAAAAAATCTCGGGCCTCCAACATCAGCCATCCCGAAGCTTCGGGATCACAAAGACACAAGTAGAACCGAATGATGAACATCGAACACTGAATATGGATGATGGGTGATGGACCATGTACAACATGATACATCATCTGAATTCAGTTCATCCTGTCAAAAACGTTTCTGGAGACACAATCACGAGAGTGGTGCGTTGGCAACTCGCTCAGTTCGGAGTTCTTAGCTTGATATTCGTTATTCGCAATTCTCACCGACTTGCCTGCCCGCCCTTGAGGTTTTGGCGGGGTGTCTTCGTGGCGGATTATCCAGATGAAAAAGAATCGAGTCTGAAGAAACTTTCATTTCCTTCAATCGTCACGGAATCTCCTTTGAACATTTCAACTATTCCATCAACTTCTCCATGGAATCCGTAACTCCTAAGCGACAGATGATTTACCTGAACGTTATCCTCGTCTATCTATTCATCCTCATGGGTGTCGGAATCTACAAGTCGCGCAAGATTCACACTCAGACCGACTTCGCCGTGGCGGGGAGAAAGCTGACCCCGTGGATACTGGTGGGGACAATGCTGGCGACGTGGATCGGAACGGGATCGGTCCTTGGCAATGCGGGCAAGACGTATGAGACAGGAATGGCGGCCCTCATCCTGCCGATTGGGGGAACACTGGGGATCCTCATTCTGACTCGGATCGCCGGGAAAGTGCGAGCGTTTGAGAAGTTCACTGTGCCGGAAATCATCGGTGAGCGGTACGGTCAGACGGCGCGCATGCTGAGCGTGATCGCTCTGGTGCTGGCGTACATGGTCATTGTGAGTTACCAGTACAACGCCGGCGGCGCGGTGCTGGAGACCATCCTGACTGACGCGAAAGGCAACGTTCTCATCTCAGCCGAGATGGCCACCATCTTTGCGGCTGCCTTTATCATTCTCTACACATTGCTGGCGGGGCTTGTGAGCGTCGCCTATACCGATGTGGGCAACGGTATTATCATGACAATTTCTCTGCTGATTGCATTTCCCATTCTCTGGATCAAGGCGGGAGGATTCGGCGGAATGGAAGCAGCCTTCGCCGAAATGGGAAAACCTGACCATATGAAGTTCTGGGGTGTTTACTCAGGGATGGACATTATCAACTTCTGTCTGCCCCCGTTTCTGCTTGTCCTTGGGGACGCCAATATGTACCAGCGCTTCTCGGCCAGCAAAGATGCGAAGGGAGCCACTTCAGCCACGATAGTATTAGTGTTTGTAGTACTCATCATCGAACTCCTTATCATCTCTTCGGCTTGGGTCAGTTCCAGTATGATTGCTGATGCAGCCAACGGACGTCACGTCTTGATCTACGCTTCTCGGCAGTTCCTGCCGACGCTTCTCGGCGCCATTATGATGACAACAATCATAGGTATCATCATTTCAACGGCGGATTCCTATCTGCTTGTGCCGGCCACGACGCTGATGCGCGACGTCTATCTGAACTACATCAATCCCGAAGCGAGCGAAAAAAAGATCGTATTTCTCAGCCGGGTCGTGGTGCTGATTCTGGGGCTCGTCGCTTACGCTGTCTCCAAGGGGTTTGCCGAATCGACAGGCTTCTTCGAGAAAGCGCTGTATGCCTATACCATCTACGGCGCCTCCATTACGCCAGCGCTCATCGCTGCCTTCTTCTGGAAAGGCGCCACGAAGGAAGGGGCCGTTGCTTCAATTCTTTCAGGAACCGTTGTCACCCTCCTTTGGAAAGAGGCGCCATTCGTACGGACGCTCCTCCCCGCATCACTCTACCACAATCTGGATGAAGTGTTGCCTGCCATATCCGCTTCCGTCTTCGCTCTGATCGTGGTCAGTCTGTTCACCGGCCGTTCGAAGCGCGGCTCAGATCTCTCCCCATAGTAATTCAACTGTGAAGAGTCTTATGGCTCAAATCATCCAGTTTCAAATTGACCGGCCGCGGCTTGTCCTGAGCATACTCGTCCTTATTACGCTTGCTCTTGGTGCTCTCGCATCCGGTCTGGAGTTCGACTTCACCGTGGAAAACCTGTTCGCCAGAAATGACCCCGAGGTGGATGCCTATTTTGAGTTCCGGGAAGAGTTCGAGCGCGAAGATGACGTCATCTATCTCATCTATATGGCGGACGATCCGTTCTCTAGGGAAAATCTTCAGAAAGCTCATGAGTTGACCTTCGGATTTGAGAATATCACAGGCGTGGAAGAGGTGGTTTCTCTGGCGAATGTGGAACTGTTTGAACAATCTGAGGACTTGGTGCTGGCGCCGCTCTATGGGACGATTCCGAAAGACGTCGACAGTCTGGCCCTGCTCAAACGGCGCGTGCTGTCTACGCCGCTTCTGGTTGAGAATCTTGTCTCACTCGATGGGAAACTTGCGGCGTTCCTGATCTCTGTCAGTGACGATTACAACAATCACAAGGATCGCGAACGGATTCTGGACAAGATCGGTGATATTCAAGCGCGCACCGCATGGGAGTGGCACGAAGCGGGAATCCCTGTGTTGCGGACGCGCTACGTTCAGTACATGCTCGATGATTTCATTAATTTCCTCCCGCCTGTGACGACTGTGCTCGTGGTCGTTCTTTTCCTGCTTTTCAGGACGCTGAGAGGTGTGTTTCTCCCCATGGTCACCGTGCTCATGGCTGATATCTGGATCATGGGCGTCATGGCTCTGCTGGGCATTACCATAAACATAATTACGTACATCGTCCCGACACTTGTCCTGATCATCGGTGTTGCTGATTCCATCCATATCCTTGTGAAGTATCACGAAGAGTTGACGCACAACAGCGATAAGCTGGACGCCGTCGCGGAAACTGTCAGGAAGATTGGAGCAGCCATTTTGCTCACGAGTCTCACTACCGCTGTCGGATTCTTTTCTCTCATGAGCACGAATATTGTTATTGTCCGTCAGTTCGGTCTCATGGTGGGGATTGCGGTTATTTTTGCTTTCATCAGTTCTGTAACTTTCATCCCCTGCATGCTTGTCATTCTTGGAAAACCTTCCCAGAAGAGACTGTATGGAACCAGCCGCAGCTTGCGCCACGGAGTTATAATGAGGATCATAGCCATCGTCAACCGCCACCCGCGACGAATTGTATACATCACCGCGCTAATAGTCATTGTCTTCTGTTTTCTGGCGATGCGTGTCGACCCCCACTCCTCGCTTCTGGATGATCTCAGCCGGGGGAACGAGCTGTACGATGATATTCATTTCATGGAAGCCGAGATGGGAAGTGCGCTTCCGCTTGAAGTGGTTGTGATTGTGATGGAGAATGGCACAGAAGTGGGGGACGGTATCAAGGATCCCCGTGTGGTGAAGCAGGTTGTGCGGTTGCAGGCCATGCTTTCCACCATCCCCGAGATTGGCAAGACCATTTCCATCGGCGACTATCTCAAAGAGATGAACAGGGCATTCCACGGAGGAGAAACGGAGTTCTACACCATCCCTGAATCGCGCCGGCTGATTGCGCAATACCTTATGCTTCATGAAGAAGAATTCGAGTTTCTCATCAACTACGATTATTCAAGTACCCGCATAGCGGGCAGGATCAAAGATGTTACATCTAGGCGGGCGGAGGAAATTTCCCGAGAGATCATGGCGTGGTGTGACAGTCACCTTCCAGAAAGTTTCCACGTTCAGCTGACGGGCACGACTCTCATGGCACTGAAAACGAATCAGTATCTTGTGCGTAATCTTGTGCTCAGCTTCACCATTGCTTTCGGTGTCATCTTCATCTCCATGCTGATTCTTTTCCGTTCTTTCAAACTTGCCTCACTGTTGATGATACCGAATATCATTCCACTGCTGATGATTGCCGCGGTGATGGGACTGTTTCACATCAAGTTGAGGCCAACGACAGCCATGACCTTTGCCATCGCCTTCGGGATTGCTGTCGATGATACCATTCACTTTCTTGTACGGTTCCGGCAGGAGCTTTTTGCCAGTCATGGAAAGTACAGGCTTGCCAACGAACAGACTCTACTGACCACCGGCAAGGCGATCATTTCAACAAGTGTAATTCTGGTGGCTGGTTTTATTGTGATGGTGACCTCGAATTTCAGTCCGAGCAGGGATTTTGGGCTTTTATCAGCCATAACGATGGTGGGTGCGCTTCTTGGGGATCTCTTCTTCCTGCCGGCGGTGCTGACATTGGCAAGACCGAGGATTCCGGGGTTGCGGCATACGTATGGCGATGAGGTGTGAGGGAGTGACGCTGGAGCGAAACAGCTATGAAAAAGCTGACAAGAAAACGTTTGCCTCAGGCCGTTTCCCCGTTCAAATTGACCATAGTTTATGAGAACGAAATCTGAGATGCGCAATTCTCAATGCGGAGCTGATGGTGGAGAAATGGATTGTTGAGTGAGGGCAGTGGCGAATTGTATTTCTTTCCTTTTCCGCGAAGAATCGGGTAGTTTTGACAGAGGTCAGCATGATGAGAAAGATATCTTTGTCTGAAGTCAAAGGGAAGTCGCGTTATCTTGTGGATGTGTATGTGGGGTGGCGGGAAACAAGGCGGACCCTGAGCTTATGGGCGAGATTCGTAAAGGACTGGATGAACTCGAACCAGATTCAAAGCTCTACACGCTGGACGAACTCTTCGGAAAACCGACAGATTAGACGTTACACCGGCCGTCCCTGAACCAACTTCCTTAAACCTTCAAGATAGCCCTCCTTTCCCAAGCCCGAGACCTGCCCTACGCACGCCGGAGCGATCACCGATATTTTTCTGAAATCTTCCCGGCTGTGGATATCGCTCAGATGGACCTCCACCGTTGGAATCCCCATCGCGGTGATGGCGTCCCGGATGGCGTAGGAATAGTGAGTAAAAGCACCCGGATTGATGATGATACCGTCTGCTTGGCCCATGGCCTCGTGAAGCCGGTCGATGATGGCCCCCTCATGATTGGACTGGAAATGCTCCAGTCCGTGCCCTTTCGCCTCGGCTGTCGCCGTGAGCCACTCCAGAATCTCGTCCAGTGTTTCCGAACCGTAGATTTCCGGTTCCCGTTTCCCTAACAGGTTCAGATTTGGGCCGTTGATGACGAGAATCTTCATGACAGCGTTGCCAAGGATTCGACGATGAGTTTGTCGCTGACCTGAGTTGAGGTGGTGGCATTCCCGAGGCCGTCCAGTACGACAAAGTTCAGCACGCCGCCTTCCGTTTTCTTGTCCGTGTGGACGTAATTGAGAATAGTGCTGGGATCGAGGGTCGGAGAAGGAAGGAAGGAGAGCTTTGCGATTGTATCAGAGAGGAACTGGCGGTCGGCGGCTGGGAGGAGTCCCATTTGTTCGGAAATCCATGAGGCGCAATTCATGCCGTGGGCAACGGCCTCCCCGTGGCGGATGTTGCCGTAGCCGAGATGTGCTTCCACGGCGTGACCAATGGTGTGACCGAAGTTGAGAATTCTCCGCAATCCTCTTTCCTTTTCATCCTTGGAAACTACTTCAGCCTTGATGGCGCACGACCGGGTGATGGCGGATTCAAGATCGAAGGCGTCCAGATCGTCCAATTCGGATGAGAGCCATGCCAGGAAGTCTCGATCACGGATGGCGCCGTACTTGACCACCTCGGCCAGTCCGGAGACGACCTCTTCTCTTGGCAGAGATTCCAGAATCGTCGGATCGATGAATACCGATTCCGGTTGGTGGAATACCCCTACAAGATTCTTCCCTTCGGGGAGGTTGACGCCTGTTTTCCCGCCGATAGCTGAATCGACCATGGCGAGGAGTGTGGTGGGGATCTGGAAACAGTCGATGCCGCGCATGAAGGTGGCGGCAACAAATCCGGCGAGGTCACCCACGACGCCGCCGCCTACGGCAAGGATGGTGCTTGATCTGTCGCAGCCCATTTTCATCATCTGCGAAATGACACGCCGGTATTCATCAAAGTCTTTCGCCCGCTCGCCTTCAGAGACGATAATCTCGTGACCGTGGAGCCCCGCCGCCTTCAGCCGGGAGCCGAGCAGTTCCATGATGGAAGACTGGGAGATAATAACCCACGACCTCGTTCCGTTTTGCTGCGCGAGAATTTCAGGAAGTTTTTCGAGAAGACCCTTTGACACATGGATGGGATAAGACCTCTCGTCAAGTTCGACTGTTACAGTTTTCACAGCTCCAGCTCCGTCAGGATGGCGTCCGCGCACGACTGGGGAGGGAGAGAAGCATCGATGGTGATGTGGGCCGTCTGGTGGTAGAACTCCTCCCTTTCCTGCCAGATGATCGACAGGCTCGATTCGTTTCCGCCGGGATTACTCAACAGGGGACGGTCATTGACGCCATTGAGTCGCCGGGCGAGCGTTTCGAGGGGCACGTCCAGGAAGAAGACCGTTCCTGATTCCCTCATGATCCTTCTGTTTCCCTTACGGAGTATGATACCTCCGCCGCATGCCACGACCGCTCTCTCCGTCTGAGACATCTCAGTAAGCAATTCTGATTCCATCTGTCTGAAGTGAGCTTCGCCGTCCTCAGCAAATATCGCCGAAATGGACTTTCCCGCGGAGTGTTCGATGTCCCCGTCCAAATTGAAAAACTTCCATGCCAGGCGCTCTGCCACAATTTCGCCGATGGTCGTTTTCCCCGAGCCCATCATGCCAATAAGAAAAATGCACTGTTTTCGTGAGATCATTACTCAGAAAGCGGTGGCAGGTCGCAATTGCAGTTATAGTCATTAGGTGCCACTTTTGCTACTCTTCCTGCCAACTTAGAACCTTGCACTTGCCTCAATATGGGCTTTGAGTTGCGCAACAGAGTCGCCGCCGAATTTTTCCAGGAGCGCGTCGGCCAAGACGAAGCATAGCATACTCTCGGCGATGACGGACGCCGCCGGAACGGCGCAGGTGTCGGTTCTCTCCTTGTGGGCGACCTTCTTCTCTTTCGTCTCCATATCCACCGACCGCAGCGGTTTGATGAGCGTGGAGATAGGCTTCATGGCCATCCGGACAACGATGGGCTGGGCGTTGCTCATGCCCCCTTCCAGACCGCCGGCATTGTTGGAATAGCGGATGTACCGATCCCCGTCCCAGCCGATCTCGTCGTGGGCGTCACTCCCGAACCGCCCGGCCCCGTCAAACCCGGCCCCAATCTCAATTCCCTTCAAGCCGTTGATGCTCATCATGGCGGCGGCCATGCGGGCGTGAAGCTTGCGGTCCCAGTGAGTATGTGAACCGAGGCCGTAGGGGAGGCCGGAAGCGATCACTTCAAAGACACCGCCTGCGGAGTCGCCCTTTGCCTTGGCTTCGTTAATAGCGGCTATCATTTCCTGTTCCATCTCTTTGTCGAGGCAGCGGACGGGCGATTTATCCGCAATCGCGTTGAGTTGCTCCGGCAAGGTTCCTTCGGGGATTGGCGTCGAATCTTTGATCTTGTGAATCTGGACAACACGGCTGCCGACTTCGATGTCCACCTCCTTCAGGAGCTTGCGGCAGACGGAGGCGAGAGCCACCCGCATGGCTGTCTCCCGGGCGGAAGACCGCTCGAGCACATTTCGGATATCATCGAAGCCAAACTTCTGAACGCCCGCCAGGTCCGCGTGGCCGGGGCGGGGGAGAGTCACCTTTTTCACTTCCTCATCTACCGGCTCTACGGACATCTTCGTCTTCCAGTTTTCCCAGTCTTTGTTGGGGAGGATCAGTCCGACGGGTGAACCGAGGGTTTTTCCGTGTCGGATGCCACAGTAGATTTCCGGCCGGTCTTCTTCGATCTTCATCCGTCCGCCACGGCCATGGCCCTTCTGCCGCCTTGCCATATGCGCAGCAATGTAGTCTTCCGTAATCTGAAGTCCCGCGGGGATGCCTTCCAAGATTCCCAATAATCCCTTGCCGTGGGATTCTCCAGCCGTTAACCATTTCAACTTCTGCATCATGATAACGATGCCTCCATTAGCTGATCTTCAAGGTATGTGCTGATACCTCTGAAATCTACTTGCTGAGAGACTGGCTTGGCCAACCATAAATCCAACGAGGCTAGCCCCTGATAGATGAACATGTCCAATCCTCCCACTGTGCGGGCTCCTGCATTCCTGCCATGGGCGAGAAACTTGGTAATCGGCGGTGAGTAAACACTATCCACTAAAAGATGGTTCTTACCCAAATCATGGGGGACAAAAGGGGAAGTGTCAATGTGGGGCGTCATCCCTAACGAGGTACAGTTTATTACGATTTGTACGTGCGTTAAGGTATTCAGGTGTTCCGGTGTTACCATGCCTACTTCCACGCTCGAATTGATTGTATTGACCCAAGAGGCCAGAAACTCTGCCTTTTCCAAGCTGCGGTTGGCAATGGTGATGGAAGCCGGTTCACTCTGGGCCACAGCGTAAGCCACTGCCCGCGCCGTACCGCCGGCTCCCAAGATCAGACAGCCCTTTCCCTGTACCGAAACACCGTTCGCTTCCATCGCCTTGGCGAAACCGAGCCAATCTGTGTTGTACCCCTTCAGCCGGCCGTCTGACGCCGCTACGCAGTTGACAGCGCCAATAGTTTGGGCGTGATCGTCGAGTTCATCCAGAAAAGAAACTATGGCCAGTTTGTGAGGGAGGGTGACGTTGATGCCGTGCAGCTCTCCGGTTCTCAGATTCTTCGCGATCTTCGGCAGATCTTCCTCGTGGGCTTGGATCTTTCTGAACTCTGCGTCGATCCCGAGATCTTGAAAGACCCAGTTGTGAAGGGCGGGACTCAGGCTATGGCCGATGGGATTTCCGATGACAGCAAACTTCATTTGATCACTTTCCCCAGCAGGTCGTTGAACTCGGGGCATGATACCTCCACACACAAATCGTCATCGAGTTTAGTCTGTCCGTCCGCCAGAAGTCCTGCTATGGTGAACGCCATGGCGATGCGGTGGTCACCGTATGTATCAATTCTTGTCCCTTTCAGAGTAGTAGGACCCTCGATAACAAAGCCGTCATCCAATTCGGTTACATCAGCTCCCATCCTTAGGAGATTCGAGCAAATGGCAGCAATGCGGTCCGATTCCTTCAGCCGTAGTTCGTCGGCATCCCGCACTTCAGTTATCCCTTCGGCTTGTGTCGCCAGAACCGCCAGAACGGGGAGTTCGTCTATGATCCCGGGGATCTCCGGCTGGGAGAGAGATACTGATCTAAGTGGCGCGCTCCACACGCGGAGGTCTGCGGTCGTCTCTCCTCCTTCATCAGATTCCTCCAGCCACTCCATTCCGGCGCCCATTTTTTCCAGGGCGTCGAAGAATCCGCTCCGAGTCGAGTTTCTCAGGATTCTCTTGAGGAGAATCTCCGAACCGGGGACGAGGGCCGCCCCTGCCGCGAAGAACGCAGCCGTCGAGGGATCAGCCGGAACGGTGAGGTCGAACGATCGAAGCGGTGAGGTGAGAGGCGACAGGTCGATACGGCTGCCGCTGACGGAGATGTCAGCGCCAAGATGTCCGAGCATGATTTCTGTATGGTCACGACTTTTGGTCTGCTCTCTCACCGTAGTTTTCCCTTCGGCGCTCAGCCCTGCCAGCAAGACCGCTGACTTTACCTGAGCACTTGCCACGGGGAGTGTATAGTCAATGCCTGTCAGTGAATTGGATTTCAGATTTATGGGCAGATGTCCATCTTCGCTGTTAATGAGCGCACCCATTGTACTCAGGGGATCGATGATTCTCCTCATGGGACGTTTTGAGAGAGAACTGTCACCTGTTAGGGTTGAACAGATTCCTTTACCCGCAAGCAGCCCGGTCAGCAGTCTGGCAGTAGTGCCGGAGTTTCCGCACTGGAGGGGAGATTCGGGAGTCCCGAGCGCGCCGCCTTTGATTACCACTTTACCATCCTTCCTCTCAGAATTGACGCCGCAGCGAAGGAGACACTGGCGCGTTGACTCTACGTCAGCTCCCGTAGACAGATTTCTGACGGTGCATACTCCATTGGAGAGAGACGCAAGCATCAGCGCCCGGTGGGAAATCGATTTGTCTCCGGGAAAGGAGAGGATACCCTTAACCGGCACGCCCGTTTCCGTTCCTCTTTAGTATGTCTGCGATGAGGAAGGCCAACTCGATGGCCTGGTTTGCATTCAGCCGGGGGTCGCAATGAGTGCGGTAGCGATCCGTCAGATCTCGTTCGGAAATATCAGCCAGACCTCCCGTACATTCTGTCACGTTTTGTCCCGTCATTTCAAGGTGGATTCCCCCTGCGTATGTCCCTTCGGCTTGATGAATCTCCATGTTGATCTTCGCCTCCTCGAGGATTCGCTCAAACGGTCGCGTCTTGAGGCCATTCGCCGATTTTACTGTGTTTCCGTGCATGGGGTCGCATGACCACAACACAATTCGTCCTTCCGCCAGGACCCTCTTGATAAGAGGCGGAAGGTAATTAGTTATCCGGTTGTAGCCAAAACGGGGGATGAGAGTGATCCGCCCAGGGATGTTCTCCGGGTTGAGGATATCGAGCATCCGGATTAACTCGTCGGGGTCGAGACTCGGACCGCACTTGATCCCTATAGGATTCCGGATGCCACTGCAGAACTCTACATGGCCGCTCTCTTCGAAGCGCGTCAGGTCGCCAATCCAGACAAAGTGAGCCGAAGTATCAAAGATGTCCCCTGTGGTTGAATCGGTCCGCGTCATGGCTTCTTCGTAGGGAAGAAGCAACGCTTCATGGCTCGTGTAGAAATTAACTTTTCGGAGTTGGGGAGTGTTTCGAGACGAGATGCCAAGAGCCTTCATAAAGTTCAAGTTTTCCTGGATGCGATCCGCCAGTTGGCGGTAGCGTTCGCCTTGGGGGCCGCTCTTGACAAACCCCATATTCCAGGAGTGAACTTGATGCAGATCGGCATAGCCTCCTTCAGCAAAGGCACGAAGAAGGTTCAGAGTGGAGGCGGATTGGGAATAGGCTTTCAGCATTCGGGACGGGTCGGGCA
>DCAL01000036.1:18893-37236 GCA_002311975.1 Fidelibacterota bacterium UBA1134
CAGGCGTTCGGTTTCCTCGAACTTGATGCCGTTAATGATGTCCCCCTTGTAGCTGGGCAGTTCTTTGCCGTTTCGTGTCTCCGTTGGGCTTGACCTGGGTTTAGCGAACTGGCCCGCCATGCGGCCGATCTTAACGATCGGGAGTGAACTTCCGGCAGTCAGGATGACCGCCATCTGCAGGAGAACCCGAAAGGTATCCCGGATGTTGTCCGCGTTGAACTCCGAAAAACTTTCCGCACAATCACCACCCTGAAGAACAAAAGCCTCTCCTTCAGTCGCTTTTGCCAGCGATCGTTGCAGAGAACGGGCCTCTCCGGCAAAAACGAGAGGAGGGAATCCTCGGAGCGTATCTTCAACAGCGATCAGTTCATCCGCCTCCGGATATTCCGGAATGTGGCGAACAATGTGCTGGCGCCAAGTGTCAGGCTTCCAAGATTTCATGAGCAGTCATCTCCTGTTCCAGCGTATCGGTGATTTCGTCGAGGGCAGTGCGCAGGTTGACGATCATTTCCTGCGTGTACGGATTGAAACTTTGCAGGTCCGTGTACAGTTCCAGGGTATCATTGCAAGTCTGATTCACTAGGTCAAGCAGATCGCGGAACCCTTCGGTCCCAATGTCCGTCTGGCGAATGCCATAGGCTCTCAGAGTACGCCCCAGCAGGTGTGTGACGCCTTGGGTACTTGCCGCCAGCCTGTCGTGTGTATCCGGATCCATCTCGATGACTTTGATGCCCTGTCCCGCAAAGAAAGATCTCCAGAATTCAAACTGCCCATGGACATCTCGGCTGGGATTCATCATCATGGTGAGCCGATGAGCGGAAGCGAACGAATCCGGGCCAAACAGGGGGTGTGTGGCGATGATACCCGTATTCTCTCTCAGGCATCTGGTCATTACCTCCACGGGGTGAATCTTGACGGAGCAGACGTCAATCAATGTAGTCCCCGGCGACAGCATTGGGGCAATATCACGAATCACAGTTTCGAAGGAGCGGATCGGCACGGCCACGAAAATGGTTCTTTCCTCCAAGACCCGGTCCAGGGGATCGTGCTCAACGCCCGGAAATGAATTTTGGGGTGCCGGGTCGTAGGCCCGAATGGCGAACCCCTTGCGCAGGATATTGGCCAAGACTTTCCCGAACCGCCCGAAACCGATTAATCCAACACTATTCATACTATACCTCTAACTTTTTGATCCCCAGGAACAGGGTCAGGTTATGCTTCAAATCGTGGATATCCTCTTGAAGGATCACAAGCCCATAGATATCGGCACAGGATTTTGGAGCGATGACGGCAGCTGTGTGCGGGAGTTTGCCTTCTTTGAGGCGCCGGCTCGATTCCGCTGTGTCGTCCGCTTCGATGAGGGGGCGCGTCCAGAAGTTTTCCGCCAGATAGTCCCGGCACTGCCTAAGGGCTTGCTGGTGAGAGTGAATCTCCGTTATATCGCCGATAAAGACGCCCCGGCACGCCAGAAGATTCTGGCTGATGGCGATGTAGAACATTTCCACAATTTCGCAGCGGTGAGCCGCCAAGGCTTCCACACTCTCGATGACTACACCCCCCTGAGCATTCTCCATGGCGAAGATGCCGTAGTCAGCGCTGCCGTTTTCCACCTCAGCCAGTACTTTATTCGATGAGATCAGGTATTGCATTTGTACATCTTCAAGTCCGTGGTTGTCTGCGAACTCCCGGGCCGCTTCATCACAGAAACTTCCTTTACCGCCCTGAATGCCGATGGTCGTCATTCTTTTCCTCCCAATTCTCGAATGTATGTTTCGGCCGCCTCGACCGGGCTGTTGGCACTGTTGATTACTTCTATCAGGCTGGTCCCGACGACAGCGCCGTCGGCGATCCGGTTTACCTTCCGGACATCCTCCCGCGTCTTGATGCCAAATCCTACCACAAATGGGGATTCTGAATGGTGCTGAACACGCTCCATATATGATACCAAACCGTCGGCCTCATCCAGCCTGGCGCCAGTGATGCCCAGTACGGCCACACAGTAGATAAGGTCTTGGGCAAGCTGGGATATGCGCGTAATCTTCTTTCCCGGTGTATTGGGGGCCACTAGAAGAACGAGCGAAAGTTCTTGAGCCTTGCAGAGAGACACAAGGTCCTCTGATTCCTCACAGGGCAAATCTGGTATGATCAGGCCATCCACGCCCGCAGCCCGAGCATCGGTGACAAAAGTTTGTATTCCGTAGTGGAGGATTGGGTTGAGGTATCCCATGAGAGCGATGGGGATTTCGGATGATTCCCGAACCTGTTTCACCTGCTGGAGGAGCTTAGCCGTGGTCATTCCATTTCGAAGGGCTGACTGGCTCGATTGCTGGATGACCGGCCCGTCCGCAAGAGGATCGGAAAAGGGCATCCCGACCTCCACCATAGCGGCTCCCCCCCGTTCAGCCGCCAGAACCAGATCTGCCGTGCTGTCCAGTCGAGGGTGGCCTGCGGTGAAGAAAGGAATCACCTTCTCACCAGACAGTTGGAAAAGGGTTTGGATACGGTTCATGAATCAACCCCAATCCAGTGGGCTACAGTATTCACGTCTTTGTCTCCCCGGCCTGAAAGGCAGATCACCACCCGTTCGCCAGAGGTAATGCCGTTGTTTTCCTGGCGCAGGTAGGCTAGGGCGTGGGCCGGTTCCAGAGCGGGGAGGATGCCCTCCATTTCCGACAGCCACTGAAAGGCCCTCACTGCTTCGGCGTCCGTAGCCGTCCGGTAGTCCACCCGGCCCGTCGATTTCAGATAACTGTGTTCAGGGCCCACGCCGGGATAGTCAAGACCGGCCGAAATAGAGTGGGGGAGAGTTACCTGTCCGTTGCTGTCTTGGAGAAGATAGCTGGCGGAGCCGTGGAGCACGCCGAATTCTCCCTTGGTGAGGGTGGCGGCATGTTGGCCAGATTCCAATCCTTTTCCGGCTGCCTCGATACCGACAAGTGTTACGTCGTCCTCCAGAAAATCGAAGAAGATGCCCATGGCGTTGCTGCCGCCGCCTACGCAGGCGACGATGCGGTCTGGCAGTTCCACACCGACCTGAACCTTGAACTGCTCTTTCGTTTCGCGGCTGATGACAGACTGGAAATCCCGAACCAGCATGGGGTAAGGGTGGGGGCCAACGGTTGAGCCCAGGAGATAGTAAGTTGTCTCTACATTTGTTACCCAGTCCCGGATAGCCTCGTTGGTGGCGTCCTTCAGGGTTGCGCTCCCGGTCGAAACGGGCCGTACTTCCGCTCCCAGGAGATTCATACGAAAGACGTTGAGCTTCTGGCGCTGAATGTCCTCTTCCCCCATGTAGACAATGCATTGCAGTCCGAAGCGGGCCGCCACCGTCGCCGTGGCGACACCGTGCTGCCCGGCCCCAGTCTCGGCTATGATGCGCTGTTTGTCCATCCGTCTCGCTAGCAAAATCTGCCCGAGAGCGTTGTTGATCTTGTGGGCGCCGGTGTGGTTGAGGTCTTCCCGTTTAAGCCAAACCTCGAAACCTAATTCTTCAGACAGCCGCCCGGCGTGATAGAGCGGTGTTGGCCGCCCGGCGTAGTGCTTCAGGAGATTCGATAGCTCAGTCTGAAAATTGGCGTCGGTCATAGCTTTCCTATACTGCTGTTCCAGTTCCTTCAAGGCGGGTATAAGGGATTCCGGGACATACTTTCCACCGTAGCGGTCGAAGTGACCCCGGTGGTCGGGCATCCGATAATCTGTGAGTGGTTTCATATCAGAAATGAAATCCCGTTGAATGCGTGTCCTCAATCTCACGAAACAGAGACCGAATCTTGTCGTGGTCTTTGATGCCCGGTCGCACCTCCACGCCGCTGTTGACATCAATAGCAGCCGGCCGAACTGTCTCCACTGCCGTCAGAACGTTTTCCGGTTTCAAACCGCCGGAAAGGATAATGGGTCTCGCCTCAGTGCGGTCCTTCAACAGTGACCAATCGAATGTCTTTCCTGTGCCGCCGTACTGTCCGTTTTTCCACGTGTCCAGCAAGAGAGCGTGTACATCGTAACCATTCAAGAGGGACATCGAGGCGCCGTGCTTTACACGAAGTACCTTGATCACTGGTACGGAGAAACCTGAGCAGAACTCCGCCGTTTCGCCGCCGTGGAGCTGGATCAAATCCAGCGGTACCTGACTGAACGTCTTTTCGATGAATTCGCGATGATGGTTTACGAATACGCCGACCTTTTTCATTTGGGATGGGAGGACATCAGCGATGTTGGCGGCGCTGTCCGGGCTGACAGCCCGGGGGCTTTCTTCGTAGAAAATGAATCCCACGGCTGAGGCTCCCGCTTCCACGGCGCATCGGGCATCCTCAATGTTGGTGATGCCGCATATTTTTACGGGAATCACGCCACTCCTTCCAGCATCTTCTCCAGGGCCGCTCCCGGCTCGCCCGATCTCATGAGCGACGTCCCTACAAGCGCTGCGTCGTAGCCGAGACTCGCCACATACTCCAGGTCCACGGCCTTCTTGATTCCGCTCTCCGCAACTTTGACTGCGTCATGAGGCAACTCATGGAACAACGACTCAAAACGCTTCAGGTCGGTGGTCATGGTAGTCAGGTCACGGCAGTTGACGCCAACGATGTGGGGATTCAAATCAGAAATGATGCTAAGATTCGCCGGATCGTGAAACTCCACCAGAACGTCGAGTCCAAGGTCTCCGGCTAGAGTGTATAACCGGGCCAACTCGCCTCTCGTGAGAGCCTCGGTAATGAGGAGGATGCCGTCGGTTCCTGCATCCGCCGATTCATGGACCTGGTATTCCGTGATGATGAAGTCCTTTCGCAGGACGGGAATTGTAACGGCCTGGCGCACTTGCCTCAGGATGTCGAGATTCCCGCCGAAGTACTTTTCATCGGTGAGAATCGAGATGGCCGCCGCGCCTGCTCTTTCGTAGTCCAGAGCGATCTGAACGGGGTATGCGCCAGGGGAAATATCTCCCGCACTGGGGGACCTCCTCTTGATCTCAGCGATGACGCCGATACCGGGTGCCCTCAGTGCTGCCGCGAGACTGCGTGATTTTAGTGGTGCGGGCTGGCTGTGTGGAAGAGGCCGGACGCGGGAGGTTTGCTTCACCTCCTCCCGCTTGTGATGGATGATTTCGCTCAGGATGTTTCTCATGCCGTTGCCAGTTGATTTAAAACATTCATTCCCGCGCCGGAGTCGATGGACTCAGCCGCCAGGACAAGTCCCTCTTCCAGGGTCTCGGCGCCGTCTCCCACCACAATTCCAGCCGCGGCGTTCAGAAGGACGATTTCCCGCTTCGGTCCATTCTCGCCTGAAAGGATCGCCCGGATCATGTCGGCATTTTCCTCAGGTGTGTCCCCCGCCAAATCTTTGAGGGTCACCCGCGGAAGACCGAGTTCCTGAGCGTCTAATTCATAGGTTCTCACCTTGCCGCCGTTCCGCATCTGACTTACTTGCGTGACGGATGTCGTGGAGATCTCGTCCAGCCCGTCCCGGCCGTGGAAAATCATGACATCGGTCGAGCCCAATTCTTTGAGCACCCGGGCCTGGACTTCTGTCAGGTCGGGGTGGAAGATGCCCATAGCCTGTGCCGTGACTCTGGCGGGATTACAGAGGGGGCCAAGGATGTTGAAGACTGTCCTTGTGGCGAGGGCCTTCCTAGCCCCTACTGCGTGCTTCATGGCGGGATGAAAGGCCGGGGCGAAGATGAAGCCGAGTCCGATGCTCTCGATATCTTCTGCCACATCATCGGCTGGCTGGTCGATAGCAACCCCAAGAGCCTGCAGCACGTCTGCCGAGCCGGATTTGGAAGTCATGGACCGGTTGCCGTGCTTGGCTACCTTGACGCCCGCGCCAGCCGTCACGAAAGACGCCGCAGTGGATATGTTAAACGTCCCCTTGGCATCGCCGCCGGTGCCGCACATGTCAATGGCCCGCGACTCAATCTCTACTGTCACCATCTTGTTACGCATTGCCTCGGCGAATCCGGTGATCTCTTCTACCGTTTCTTCCTTCGCCCGCAGTGCTATCAGGAAACCGGCAATCTGTGCGTCATCATATTCGCCGGACATGATCTCCGCCATCACCTCCTGCGCCTGAGCCCGCGTCAAGTCTTGCCTGTCAAGAAGCTGTTCCAGAATCTCTTTCAATTAGATCTCCAATTCTGTAATGTCGCAAAGGCACGAAGACGCCGAAAAGGAAACGCGAAATATCGAACAACAAATTCTGAAGTTGGACTTTTCCCATGAAACCAGCTTCGTGACTTGGCATTCTGTGCTCGGTGTTCATGATTCAGTTTTTGTGTCACTGAGATAAATCACCTGATTCGATTGACAGAAAGTTCTCAATGATCGTCATTCCCGATTCTGTTGCTATAGACTCAGGATGAAACTGGACTCCATACACGGGCCACTCCATATGTTCCACCGCCATGATCAGCCGCGTTTTGGTCTCGGCAGTGATTTTCAGGCACGCCGGAAGAGACTCCCTTTCGGCTACGAGAGAGTGGTATCGCGTGGCTGTCATGGGCGAGGCTACATTCCTGAAAAGGGGGGACCCGTTGAGGGTGATGGGGGATGTCTTCCCGTGGACAATCTCAGGGGCCTGGACCACCTTTCCGCCGAAAGCCACGGCGATGGCTTGATGTCCGAGGCAGACGCCAAGTATCGGTGTGTGAACACCGAATTCTTTTACTACGTCTACGGAGAGTCCGGCATTCTCCGGCCGTCCAGGGCCGGGGGAGATGACAATCCTGTCTGGGCTCATGCTTCTGATCCTTTCGATTGTCACCTCGTCGTTTCGAACAACCGAAACGTCGCCGTCCAATGACCCGATGGCCTGCACCAAGTTGTAGGTGAACGAATCGTAGTTGTCGAGAACGAGGATCATCAGGAAACAAGTCCTCTTTCGGCAAGGTCTATGGCGCTCATGATGGCCTCCGCCTTGCTCACCGTTTCAAGATACTCTTTTTCGGGATCTGAATCGTAGACGATACCGGCCCCCGACTGGAAAGTGACGATACCGTCCTTCATGACCATGGTCCGGATTGCGATACAGGTATTCAGATCTCCGCAGAAATCGAGGTATCCCACGGCGCCTGAGTATATGCCCCGGCGTGTTGGCTCCAGCTCGTGGATAATTTCCATGGCACGAATCTTGGGAGCGCCGGTGGTGGTACCGGCGGGAAAGGTGTTCATGAGGGCATCCAAGGCATCGTGTTTCCCATTCAGCCTTCCCTTCACATCAGAGACAATATGCATGACGTGAGAGTAATTCTCCACAACCATCTGTTCATCCACGTGTACAGAGCCGTATTCAGCCACACGTCCCACGTCATTCCGCCCGAGATCGAGAAGCATGAGGTGTTCGGCTCGTTCTTTTTCATCGGCAAGAAGCTCTGCCGCCAAGGCGGCATCCTCTTCCGGCGAGCCTCCTCGGGGGCGCGTTCCGGCTATGGGCCGTACCTCCACCTCGCCGTCGGATACCTTCACGAGAAGTTCAGGTGATGCACCGATGATATCGAAGTCATTCAGCTTTAGGTGAAACATGTAGGGAGATGGATTGACCGTCCTTAGAGCTCGGTAGAGCGTAATGGGCTCAACGGGGGTTCGGCGATGAAATTGTTGACTGAGCACGATCTGAAAGGCATCGCCGGTGGTGATGTAATCCTTGGCCCTCTGAACAGCGGCATGGAATTGGGATTTCGTTAAGTTTGAGTGCAGTTTGCTCTGTTCTACCCGAATAGGTGTTTGGGGATGGACATTTGTTTGCAGCATTTCTCGAATGACATCGATGCGCTCATGAGCGTGAGCAAAAGCTTCATGGAGGTTGGTGTCATAATCAATGGGGACGTTGCAGAAAATGACAATTTGTCCCATCAGGTGGTCGAAGGCCACCAATTCTTCGAACAGCATGAACACCGCATCAGGGACTCCCATATCTCCCTCCGTTCTGACAGGAACGTCCTCCACCCAGGTGATCGTCTCATAGCCGAGGTATCCCACAAGTCCGCCGGACAAGGAGGGAAGGCCGGGCAGCTTAACCGTTGCATACGCTGCCTTCGTATTCCGGAGGAGGGAGAGGAACGGTTCATCGGTCTCGAGTTTTCCGTCTTCGCCATGGACGGTCGTCACGCCGGCCCTGTGTTCCAGGACCAACTTCGGATTGATCCCCACATAGGAATACCGGGCGTACTGCGTACCCTTCTCCACCGACTCAAGGATGAATGCATAGGGGGAGTTCTTTTGCAGACTCATATAGGCAGAGACGGGAGTGAGCAGGTCCGCCAGTACCCTCTGGTAGACGGGTATCGTCCGGTATTGCTCGGCAAGCCGCAGAAACTCGTCTTTTTCCATTCTTCTCACCATTCTACTCCCAGATATAAAAAACCCCGCTTTCAGGCGGGGGTGAAATCTCAGCAGGTATAGCGGTATCGCCTAAGGTCGCCGGATCAACCCCCTTACGGTGTAATACCAAAAATAGCTGAAAAATCGGTTATCCGTCCGTTTCATATCGCTAAGATATTAAACTATTTGATGCGCCAGTGCAAGACTTTTGTGCTGGCTGAATCAGGTTTCTCATTCTGTGACATCGGTCTGTAGCTCCTGAGTGCGTCTTGTAGTCTCCATGATGGCTGAAAATATTTTCTCGATCTCTTCTCTGGCGATTCTCCCTTCCGCAAGGTTGACCACACGCTCAATGATTTCTTCTTCCCGCTTCACGTCTGTGGCGGGCAAGCCCAGTTCCAACTTCACCCTGCCTATCTCTTGCCCCAGTTTCAGCCGTCCGAGCAGCAATTCCAGCAACTCATCATCGAGCCTGTCAATACGTTTTCTGATCTCAAGAATTCTACGTTTCATGGAAAATCGACAGCCTTTCGTGCACCAACGGGTTCATTTCCAACAATGTTTCTGCATAATCCCCACTATGACAAGATCGACAATCAGAAGTAGTACTTTCGATTGTCCTCAATATCGGCTTCATTCCTGATCTTCTGAAGCCACGATGCAATGGCCTGATTCTCGTGCTGGGTCTGCAGATCCCTTCGGAGTAGCGACTTTTTCACTTCCCAATCGATACTGTCAAACTCGTCACTGTCTTCAAGCTTAATAATAGCGTAACCTCTGCCCAGTTCCACAGGCCCCAGAATATCGCCGGGTTCCGATGCGAGCAACGCTCCGATGAGAGCTGTACTCCTGCCGATGCCCTGAAACGTTCCGTTAAGTTTAGCTGTGACGGGACCGACAAGTTCCACCTTCCCATCTTCGTGGGCCACAGCTTCCAGTGAAGCGCCCCCAGCGATATTCCTGTAAACTGAATCAGCAAGCGACTCCGCACTTGCCTGCTGCTTCTCGACTTTGAGCTGATTTCGAATCTGACTGTTCACTTCTTGATACGGTCTTGTTCCGGCGGTCACAACAGAGTCCAGTCGGAAGATGGCAAATGAACGGTCTGACTCCAAGATCTCGCTGACGTCATCTATTTTGCCGTCAAAGGCAAAGCGGACAGGAGAGAGGAAGTAACCGAATCCCGGCAGGAATGTTGTATTATCAAATAACGGTTGAAAAGAAATGGCTTCTATGGTGTTCATTTCCAGCGCCCTGTTGAATCCATAATCTTCAATGTCAAAAGAAAACTGGACAGCTTGATTCCGGATATTCTCGCTGGTCGTCGGACCCATATTCACCTTCAGCAAGATGTGACTGGCGAGAACCTCTTCCTTGTCATCGGTAAGCCGCTTCTCCCGTATCCAGATTATGTGGTAGCCGAAGTTCGATTCGACGGGACCGACAATATCTCCCGCATCTGCACCGAATGCCGCTTCCTCAAACGGCTTCACCATCCCTCCACGACCGAACCAGCCTAAATCACCGCCGCGTCCCTGCCCATCTGGGCCTATATTCCCCGGGTCAAGAGAGTAGTCGTTTGCCAACGCAGCGAACTCATCGCCCGATCTTAATCTCTCGAGGATTTCCGCTGCCTCCCGAAGGACGAGAGAAGTATCCTCCGCGGACGGGCTCTTCTCCCACTCAACATAGCTGAGAACGCGCGATTCGTCACGCTGAAAGTTTTCAGGATTCATGAAGTAGTAATTCTCGATTTCATCATCGGTCGGGGTGACGCTTTCATCGGTGAAATTCTGTGAGCGGATGACCACTCCCGAGATGGTGTAGCTCAGATTCCTCTTGATGTATTCAGTCCTGACGTCGTCTTCAGTAATCCTGCTGCTCTCCCGGATCTGATCAAAAAGCATCTGTCGCGGCAGATAACCCCTGACGAAATCTTCTATTGGCCGCCACTCGTCTGCTTGCGGACTCTGAAGCGCCTCAACATATTTCCGGCGGTCAAATAATCCGTTCGTCTGGAAATCTTCAATGGCTTGAACCGTTGGCGGTGGACTGTTCAGCAGATGGTAATAGACGTCGTCATCTGTGATACGTATGTTGCGTTCTTTGATCTGTTGATCGATGAGGGTGAATTCCACCAGTTCATCCAGCAGACCGTTGCGAAACTGATTCAGTTGCCTGTCGTCGATTTCCTGTCCCTGTGCGCGCATCTGTTCCAAGCGATGATTCAGTTGGTGATGAAATTCCTCGGGTGCAATTATTTGACCATTGACAACAGCAATGGCATTGCGGACATCCGTCTTTCCCAGTAATTGATTAACGATATCTGCCCCGCCCACAAGTCCGCCAACCGTCATGCTGCCAATAAACATGATCAGCAGGAACCACAGCATGATATGCATCCTGTCGCGCAAAATGTTCATCATTCCCATATTCAGTTTTCCAATCGTATTAGATTGCCAGAAAAATGCAGCGAAATATAGGGAGATTTGGTACCTTTTCAAACAGTCGAGGAGGGGAAAAGCAAAAGAGGTAAGACGAGAGGCGAGTGAGGAAGAACAAATGTCAGCAAGCTGGAAGCCTAAAAACCCATTTGAAAATAGAACTCGAAGCTTTAGATGTAATCGGTGAAGAAATAACCGAAGTACAAATTACGATACGAGCATCGTGACCGATCAACGCAAACCGATACTCTAAGGGAGGTGACATGAGACAGGTATGGATATCAAAGCACGGTCTGCCGCAAGTACTGCAACTGAAAGAAGGGCCCGATCCGGCGCCGTGTGAGGGAGAAGTCCGGATTGATGTCCATTTTTCAGGTATCAATTTTGCTGATATTCTTGCCCGGATGGGGCTGTATCCCGATTCGCCCAAGGTACCGTGTGTCATCGGCTACGAAGTGAGCGGCCTTGTTGACAAGATGGGGGAGGGTGTTGACAGTTCCTGGATCGGCAGGCGAGTGGTGAGTTTCACACGATTCGGCGGTTATTCAGATAAGGTTATTGTGGCGGCCGACCAACTGGCTGAAGTTCCTGAAGATGTCTCCCTTGAAGCCGCCGCCGCCCTGCCTGTCAATTATCTTACCGCATACATCATGATGGTGGAACAGGCGAGGTTGCGCGCGGGCGATACAGTACTTATCCACGGCATTGGCGGCGGCGTCGGTATAGCGGCGCTGCAGTTGGCGAGCATTCTTGAGGCTGATGTGATTGGTACCGCTTCCGCGGGCAAGCACGACCGGTTGCGAAAAATGGGCGTGGAGAAACTGATCGATTATCGTGAGGAAGACTTTACAGAAAGGACTATGCAGATGACAGATGGCACCGGCGTTGACCTTGTACTTGATCCCATCGGGGGAAAGAGCTTCTGGCGCAGTTACCAGTGTCTGCGGCCCCTTGGCAATGTCATCTTCTACGGCTTCTCCGCCTCTGCGCCGGGAAAGAAACGCAGCCTCATATCAGGCCTGAAGGCCCTTCTATCTACAAAACGCTACCATCCTATCCGTCTGGTGAATGCAAACAAGGGTGTGATGGGATGCAATCTCGGTCATCTCTGGCAAGAGAGAAAACGGCTGAGGCGTGGGATAACTCAGCTTGTGGAGTGGCTTGGGGAGGGGAAGATTACCCCGGTGGTGGATGAAATCTTCCCGCTCGAGCAAGCGGCCGAAGCACACCGGTATATCCAGGATAGAAAAAACTTCGGTAAGGTTTTGCTCGCGTCAAATGAAAAGTGAGCTTCAGGCGCTCGAGGATTCCGTTGTTGTGTGCAGAAGATGTCCGCGGCTCGTGGAGTTCCGCGAATCGGTGGCGAAGGCCAAGCGGAAGCAGTTCATGGACTGGAACTACTGGGGCAAGCCGGTTCCCGGTTATGGTGATCCAGAGGCGAAGCTCCTTCTCATCGGGCTGGCTCCCGCGGCACACGGTGGTAATCGGACGGGAAGAGTCTTCACTGGTGACAAATCAGCCGAGTTTCTCATGAGATGTCTCCACTATGTGGGACTGGCAAACCAGCCGAACTCTGATTTCCGTGATGATGGACTTGAGCTATACAGAACTTACATGACGCCGGTACTCAAGTGCGTGCCGCCGGAGGACAAGCCGAAACCTGATGAATTGACCAACTGTTTCCCGTTCTTTGAGGAGGAGCTGTCTATTTTGGCGAATGCATCGTGCATGTTGGCTCTGGGAAAGATTGCCTTTGACGGATGCCTCCGCTACTTCAGAATGCGATATGAATTCAAGAAGAAAGATTATCCCTTCGGTCACGGAAACACGTACCGGTTCGAATCCGGAATGGAACTGGTGGCGGCTTACCACCCGAGTCCGCGGAATGTCAATACGGGCAGACTGACTTATGAAGCGATGATAGAACTGCTGGAGAAGGTGAAGTTGCTCTCGAAGATTCGCTAAGAGTTAGTTCTTCAAATCGCGGAGGATCTCTCGACTGGCATTCCAACCGGGAGCACCGGTAATTCCGCCGCCGGGATGTGTCCCCGATCCGCACAGATATAGGTTCTCAATAGGCGTGCGGTACTGAGCCCATCCCGCTACGGGGCGCATGAAGAAGAACTGATCTAGCATCATTTCACCGTGGTTGATGTTTCCTTCGGTGAGTCCGAACTGCTCTTCCAGATCGAGCGGAGATAGGACCACTGTATCCTCGATTAGATCTCCGAAACCCGGAGCGTACTCACTCACGGTTGAGAGTGCCGATTGCAGAAGCGCCTCTTTTGTACCCTTATTCCATTCCCCTTGCCGCAGTTGATAGGGAGCGTACTGAAGGGTGATGGACATGGTGTGTTTTCCATCGGGGGCCAGAGTTGAGTCCGTGAGAGATGGGATAACGATCTCCAGATATGGATGGTAAGAACAGCGGCCGTATTTGGCAGCATCGTAGGCTTGCTCAAGATATTCCAACTTCGGGCTGATAGAGATGACGCCGCGAAGATCGGCCTCATCTGTGAAGACGCGAAATCTCGGCAAGTCGTTCAACGCCAGATGGATCCTTGCCATGGCTCCTCTGTACTTGATGGCTTTGACTTGGCGGGTGAATCTCGGCTCGAGGTTCTCTCGTCCCACAAGATCAAGGAGTGTAACGCTCGGTCCGGCGTTGGAGATGATGCGATGCGCCTTAAATTCTTCGCCACTCCCAAGGAGAACTCCACCAGCCTGGTTCTCATCCGTAAGAATCTTCCGTACGATTGCATTCGTTCTGATATCTACGCCCAGATGTTCCGCGGCGGCGGCGAGGGCGTTAGAGAAGTTTCCCATCCCGCCCTGAACGAATCCAGCCGGCCGTAGCGCTCCGTTTCGACAGCCCACGTGATTATGGAGGAAAAGATATGCCGTTCCCACAGCCATCGGTCCCTGGCACAGACCGTGGATTGCTGAAGCCGCCAGCGTGCCGCGAAGAGGCTCCGATTCGAACCATTCGTCAAGGAGTTCCGGCATGGTCATGGGGAGGACTCTCAGCAGCTCTACGAGCGTTTTCCGGCCGTACTTTCTCAACGGCTTCAGTAGTCCGCGCATGGAGATGAGATGCTCCAATCCCAAATCGGGGACCGGAGGAGGCGTCATGGAGTAAAGCGGTTCGAGAAAGGCAACGAGTTGCGCAATCCGATCGATGAATCCGGACCAATTCTCGGCATCCGCCTTAGAGAATTGTCGGATGCTCTCAGCTGTTGTGGACGCGTCAGCTGACAGGCGCAGGCAGTTTCCATCCGGTAGAGGGGTGACGACGGAGGGATCGGTCCACTGAACTTTGAATCTGTCATCTTCAAGCTTCAGCTCTTTCAGAAGGCGGGGGTGAAGCCAGCGGATGTAGTCAACGCACGTATTGAAATGGAATCTGGGAATAAGTTCTTCCGTGATGGCGATGCCGCCCACGCTGTGTCTCTTCTCGAGGACGAGGACGCGCTGTCCCGCCTTGGCGAGACGTACCGCTGCCACCAGCCCGTTATGCCCAGCACCGATTATGATGGAATCGTAGCGCATTATCGCCACTCTTTCAGGATTTCCGTGGCGGCCATCTGTCCTGTTGCGCCTGAAATGCCGCCGCCGGGATGCGTTCCTGAACCGCACTGGTAATAACCACGAATTGGAGTTCGATAGTCTGCCCAAGACGCGGCCGGCCGCAGGAAGAAAAGCTGCTGAAGGGACAGTTCGCCGTGGAATATATTGCCTTCCGTGAGACCAAATGTATTCTCAAGGTCCCATGGCGTCAGCACTTGGCGATGCAGAATGATATCTTTGATGTTAGGGGCAAACTGCGCGATGGCATCAACCACAGCATCACCGAACGCTTCCCGCTGGGCGTCGTTCCAACCGCCGTTGAGGTCGTAGGGGGCGTACTGGACGAAGCATGACATGACGTGTTTGCCAGGGGGAGCCATGGCAGGATCAAGAACCGACGGCAGGATCATATCGATGAAAGGTTGGCGGGAAAAATTGCCGTACTTGGCATCGTCGTAGGCCGTCTCAAGATAGTCGTAACTGGGGCTGATGGAGATGGCGCCGCGGAGGTGAGGACCGTAACCGGGAATGGCGGTGAAATTGGGCAGAGCGTCAAGAGCGAGATTAACTTTGCCTGATGAGCCGCGGATGCGAAAATTCCGGATGGATGTCACAAAATCTTGTGGAAGCTCTTTCTCATCAACGAGCTTGAGAAACGTCAGCTTCGGATCGAGGCCGGAAATCACGACTTTGCTGTAGAATTCATCGCCGTTCTCCAGTGCCACGCCGATAGCTTTTCCGTTCTGTACCATCAGTTTTGACACGGGCGCTTCTGTCTTGATATCTGCACCTAGTTCCAAGGCCGAACGGGCGATGGACATGCTCACCTCTCCAGTGCCGCCGCGCTGAAATCCCCACGCCCTGAAGACGCCGTCAATATCGCCCATGTAGTGGTGGAGCATCACATAAGCCGAGCCGGGGGAGCGGGGTCCCATGAATGTGCCAATGATGCCGCTTGCTGATATAGTGGCTTTCAACGGTTCGAACTCGAACCATTCATCTAACAGATCGGCTGCACTCATGGTCATCAGCTTGGCAAGTGCAGCGAATTTCTCCTGCCCGAGACTTTTGAAGTGTCTGCCGAGTTTCACCAACTCACGCAACGCGGCGAACGACAGCCTTGACGGGTCTGGCGGCACCATCTCCAGAATCGGTTTCACAGCCATCCCGATCTGGTTCATCAGTTGGCCGAAACGGTCATACTGTTCCGCATCGCGGGGCGAGTGACGGTAGAGCTCCTGGCGCGTCTTGTCGTGGTCGGCCCAGCGGATAAGGTAGTCATCATTGGGGAGAGGCGTGAAGGTGCTCTCCAGAGGCAGAAGCTCCAGCCCGTGTCTTGAAAGCTGGAGATCGCGGATGATATCCGATTTCAGCAAGCTGACGACATAGGAGCATACGGAGAAGGTGAAACCGGGAAAAACCTCTTCAGAAACAGCCGCTCCGCCGAGGACATCACGCCTCTCAAGGACAAGCACTGTCTTGCCGGCACGGGCGAGATAAGCCGCCGCCACGAGACCGTTATGACCGCCGCCCACCACGATGGCATCATATCGCCGGCTCATGGGCACGATCTCTTCCTCTCGGGATCAAAAGCGGGTTTGCGCATAACGGTTGCCGGCGTCAGATGGCGGTAGTGTTCCACCTTGACTTCGAACTTCAATTGAGTTCCAATTTTCGAATACTCAGTCTCGAGATGGGCGAGGGCGATATATTTCTTCAGCAACGGCGACCAGCAGCCGCTGGTGGCATAACCGACTTGTCGTTTGTTTACGTAAATGGGCGTGCTGGTGCGCCACGCGGTCGTGGGGAGCTGAGGGGGCAGGCCGATGTTACGATAGAGCTTCTCCAAAGGAATCCACTCGATTTCGATGGTCTGAAATTGCCACGCCGGTCCCTGTCTTTTTTCTTTGAGCAGGGCTTTCTTTCCGATAAAATCACCCTTCTTCAGTTTTACGGCCCACCCCAGTCCGAGCTCGTACGGTGACGATTCTCTTGCATCGATGATGGCGTGATGGGCGGAGATATAGTCCACTTCGATTAGGATGAGCCCCGCTTCGATGCGAGCAATATCGAGGGCATAGATTCCGGCCGGCGTGATTCCGTGAGGTTTGCCTGTTTCCATGATCAGATCCCACATGGCGAGGGCATTCTCGCGCTCGGTCCAGATTTCATATCCCAAGTCTCCTGTGTAGCCGGTGCGTGAGACTGTGACGGGGATGTCGCCGAGTTTCACGTGAGTTAAGCAGAAGAATTTAAGTTTATCAAGATTGACCGTCGATATCTGATTGAGAATGTCCCGAGAGTTGGGTCCTTGGAGGGCGAGGGCGGCGGTAGTCTCCGAATCGTCACGGATTTTTACATCCATACCGCTGGAATTTTCGGTAAGCCAGTGCAGGTTCGGATCGGCGCTCGTGAGGCGAAACTTATTCTCCTCTAAGTGCTGAACGGTGCCATCGTCTATGACTTTTCCCTTTTCATCACACCACGGTGTGTACATCACCTGATGAAGCTTGCATTTGGAAATGTTGCGTGTGACGATTCTGTTTAGCAGTGGCGCGGCGTCGCGCCCGGAGATCATGTACTTGTGAAGCGGCGTTACATCTAAGAGTCCCGCTGTAGTTCGTATGGCGAAGTATTCATTCTCAGGTGTCAGGTCGTAAGCGCTGGCGGCAAGATAACCGGACCACCGTCGCCACTCCTGTGCCTGGCACAGTTCAGCGGTACGAGCGTGGAAGGGGGTAAGGCGGAGCTCGGTCTTTCCCGCGAACAGACGACTTTCAGTCAACCGTCATTCCTCCGCTCCCTTATAGCTAACTAATTTGAATTGTGATCTGAAAATTCTCATCACTGGTTCGGTTTAATTTCGGTATTCCCACAACGAAGTAAAGTCTCGAATGTACCAGCAGAAGTTAGCGCGATGAGACGTCTTTTTCAAATCTATCGTTGCTGGAATTCCTGCAAGATCGACCGGATTACAGTGGAAAATGTTTCCCATCTTTTGTAGATTCGAAAAAACAAGGGAGTTCTGATATTATGAGAGTTGTTTACCGAGGCGATCTCGATGGTACAGTTTGCGCTGCTATTCTGAGTGAATTGGGCATGTGTGATGAACTGAAGCAAGCCCATCCCAAAGATATGCAGGATGCGAAAGTGGATGTAACAAATCAGGATATCATCTGCAATCTGCCGTATCATCCCGATTGCTACATGTGGTTCGATCATCATTCGAGCGAGATTTTCCGGCCCGACATGCCGTCTGACTTCAAGGGACTTGTGGACGTGGCGCCCAGTGCGGCTAATCTTGTTTACAAATATTTCCTTCCGGAGCATCCCCAGTTGAAAAAGTATGAGGAACTTGTTCATGAGACAGATCTTGTGGACAGCGCCAATCTGACACTTGAACAGGTCTCGAATCCTCAAGGGACAATCCTGCTCGGTCTTCTCCTCGATCCCCGAACCGGACTTGGCTTACACAGAAATTTCACTATAAGCAATTTCCAGTGGGTATCGCAGATGCCGGAGATGCTTACCACGAATAGTGTCGATGAAATCCTTGCCATGGCGGACAGTCAAGAGAGGATTAAGCGCTACAATGAGATGCAACAAGCGGCGTCTGAGTTCTACCTCGAAACGTCTCATTTGAGTGACAATGTTATTGTTACTGACGTTCGTGGAAAGGAAGTCCCTGCCGCCAACCGCTTTCTCATCTATACCCTCGCCGGATTATCAGGAGGTAATATCTCCGTCCGCATTGCCGATGGGAAGAAGGGTGAGTTCGACACGATCTCTGTGGCCCATTCTATCTTTGTCCGTACATCATCCGTTGACAGCGGGGAACTTTGCAAGAAGTACGGCGGCGGTGGTCACAAGGGGGCTGCAACCTGCCAGCCCGTGCTGAAGGACAGCGAACGCGTCTTTCTGGAGATCATCGACGCTTGTAAAGAGTAGAGAACTCGAACAACAAAATAAGCCCCTTCAGACGATCGTTGTTGTGGAGCTGATCGGGCTCGAACCGACGACCTC
>DCAL01000036.1:37271-39744 GCA_002311975.1 Fidelibacterota bacterium UBA1134
TCCCAACTGAGCTACAGCCCCAATTCTCAAAGCTAAAATCTCAAACCGTCAATGCTGAAAACTATGAATCTGTCCAAGATTACCTCTGAAAAGGCGAAACGCACGAGATAATTTCCGAATAACGAGTTCCCAGTTCCAAGTTTCAAAAACCGGATGCCAACAGAAGAATAAAGTTAACTTACAGGCTCAATAGAAAGCAAGTTGACTTCATCTGGTAATGAGGGCTAAATTATTAACTATGAAGGTGAAAACAAATGCGTCAATTCTTTTTCTCATTGCAGCGGCATTGACTATTAATGCATGCAGTGAGTCTCAAGCCAAATCTGGTACGGCCGTGCTGGTGGTAACAGGAAACGTCCACAGCCAGCTCGACCCGTGCGGCTGAAAGAAGAATCCTATCGGCGGTCTGCCGAGAAAAGCGACTTACATTAATACCATTAAAGAGAATGGCAATGATCCTGTCATTCTTGATGCGGGTGATATCTTTTTCTCAGGCGAAGGTCAATCTGACATCGCCTTTGAACAGTCCAAACTGAGAGCGGAGACTTTGGTGGAGGGGTTTAATACTATCGGTTGCGACGCTCTGAATATCGGTTCGAAGGATCTACTGGCTGGCGTTGACTTTGTGCGCGAATTGGAACAGTCAGCCGACTTTCCTTTCGTTTCAGCGAATATCATCGATAAGGAAAGCGGAGAGTTACTTTTCGAAAGTTATGTTGTAGTAGAAAGAGGTGGTCTAACTGTGGGGATCACCGGAATTACCTCGAAAATCCCCGATGTGATAGACAACGTGTCCCTGATAGATCCTGTTGAAGCGGCCGATGAAGCGCTGGCTTCTCTGGAGAAAAAGAGTGATTATCAGATTGTTCTGTTTAACGGGTCTCAGGATGAGGCGAAGGCCGTCAGAGAAAAATTGGTTTCAGCCGATTATATGTTCCTCAGTGGAAACACCAAGAATCCGAGGCACACTGCGAAGAATCCCGAGACCGGTCCGCGGCTCTACTCCCTTGGCAAGCAGGGAAAATATCTGGCCATACTCAGGCTCGATATAAAGAACAGCCGGGAAAGTGTTGCCGATATTACCACATTAAAAGCGAAGGAAACCTTCATTCTGCGACAGATGGATCGCATGCAGCAAAAGGATCCTTCCAAGACTCTTGAGCAGATATATGCTGATAATCGGAAGACTCTGGAGAGGCTTCATCAGATTCAGAACGAACTTAAATCCATCCGGGGTGAGTTGGTGGAGGTGGGGAATAGCGCTCAGTTTGATTATGTTCCCATGAGTCGAATTCTTGATGATGAACCTCTGTTGCTGAGCATGATCACCGAGACACTTTCCGCCTGCGATCGACTGGCAGTAGCTAATGATGAACACCGCGAACTGCTCAAGGCAAGCAAGATAGACCCAGTTATCAAACAGCAACTCGAATCTAAGTATCGGGCGAAGAAATCGGGCTAGTAAAAAGTTCGCCGCTGGGGCAGGCCTTCATCATAGTTGCTGTTTCCGCAGTTTTTTCTTTCAGCTACAACGTTATCCGCGATAACGGTCTGCCGTTAATAGCTGAGAAAATAATAGTAGAGGGTGGGCAGTCCGCCGCTGATTCTCTCTTGGCGGAAACGACGATCATTTTTCAGCCGGTGATGATCGACCTCGCCATCGCGAAAGAGTTTTACGACCGCGGCGTTCTGTTTATTGACGCCCGGGATGATCATGAGTATCGTGAAGGGCATATCGCCGGCGCGAGACTTGCGCCTGCAAACCCGGGAGAGATACTGCGCTGGACCACGGCGGATGATCCTGTCGTGACTTATTGCAGCGGGGGGGAGTGCGATCTGAGTATGAATCTCTCCATGAATCTCATGGGTGAGGATTGGGGTTTTGCCCGCGTATTCGTGTTTGACGGCGGTTTGCCCGAATGGATCGCCGCCGGTTATCCCGTGGAATAGATGCAGTCTTTCCTGACAAACCGGTGGATCATCCTGACTTTCAGAATCATCCTCGGAATTGTTTTCCTCTACGCCAGTTTTGATAAGATCAGTGATCCCGGGAGTTTTGCTGGGAATATCCAGAACTATCAGATGCTTCCCTACAGTGTCACTAATCTGTTCGCGATCTTGTTGCCATGGGTTGAACTGTATGTGGGCGCTTGTCTCATCCTGGGGATCTTTGTGGACGGTGCTACTCTTCTCTCAATAGGAATGATGGTAATGTTTGTTGTTGCGCTGACTCAAGCCATCGGCCGAGGGCTCGACATAGAATGTGGCTGTTTCAAACAGGAGGGGTCGAGAGTTGGTCTGGACACTCTTTTCCGGGATATCGTCTGGCTCGCCATGTCTATTGTCGTCTGGCGCCGGAAAGAGAACTGGTTGGAAATCTACCCCAAATCCGTTTGATTTGCCCCGGCAAACGATCTAAATTCCTGCGCGCTTTTTAAGAAGCATAAACTTTGCGAGAGTAGCTCAGCTGGTA
>DCAL01000036.1:39837-40474 GCA_002311975.1 Fidelibacterota bacterium UBA1134
GAGTTCGAATCTCGTCTCTCGCTCTTCTCCTGTGTTCTTCACGTACATCATCTATTCTACCGCACGAGACCGATATTATGTTGGTCACTGGAAGATATTAATTTGCGATTAGAAAGACACAATCAGGCTCTCACGAAATCCACGAAGTCCGGTGTACCATGGAAGATGATGTATCACGAGACATTCAAGACTCGTGTTGAAGCTAACAGGAGAGAAAGAGAGATCAAGCGCTGGAAAAGTCGAAAGAT
Organism: Fidelibacterota bacterium UBA1134; assembly: GCA_002311975.1. Lineage (GTDB taxonomy): Bacteria > Fidelibacterota > Marinisomatia > Marinisomatales > S15-B10 > UBA2146. The sequence goes on from DCAL01000036.1 coordinate 40,086, forward strand.
GATTGACGATTTGATCAGAAGTGAGCGAGAATGATCCTGAACGTGGTTGTCGTCCCGATAGAATCAGGAAATCTCGTCTCTCGCTCGAAAGGTGTCACAAACGGATGTCTCTTCATTCGATCAGCTCCAAGCTTCGGGACCGCTTGTCATCTCTGGATCGAACGGCAAGTACGGTTTGATCTGTTTCAGGTACTTGCTGAGAAACTCTACCGCAACGGTAAAATCTTCCTCCGCCACCATGACGGAGTGAGTTGCTTCTGAATCGTTCGTTATCTCCGCCGTATCAAACTTATCCAGTTCCAGAATTCTCAGGTAAATCCGTTCCATAATGCCTCCTTCTTGGATGGAAAGTACGTAACGAAAGTCATTGATTCAACCCGCCATTACTA
>DCAL01000083.1 GCA_002311975.1 Fidelibacterota bacterium UBA1134
ATATCACAGGTGATAACCGAGATGGTTTCTTTATCCTTTCCCTCAGACTTAGATAAATTTTGATCCAGTTGTGCGTTCATCTTTACTCCTTTCTTTGATTACCCGTAGATTACGCGGCACGAATTTAGTCTCTCTTCATAAGGTCGGCAACCGAAAATACGCTCTTCAATAGATTAACGGGAATCGTTTCAACTTACAGATTGTTCAAACCGCAATGAAACCATGAAACTTTCAATTATCATCCCCACATACAACGAGGCGGAGAATCTGCCCCATGTCATCAAAAACGTTCGGGATGTCCATATCAATATGGAAAAAGAAATCATCATCGTAGATGACGGTTCGACCGACGGTTCACGACAGATTCTTGAGGACTTAGAGGAAAGTAATATCAGAACCTATTACCACTCCGAAAACCGCGGCAAAGGGTGTGCTGTCCGGACAGGTCTCAGTTTTGTGTCTGGTGATATCGTAATCATCCAGGATGCTGATCTTGAGTATGACCCAAAAGATTATCCCGCACTGATACAGCCAATTGTAGAGGGGAGAACATCGGTCGTATACGGCTCACGCCGATTGAGCAAAAGTTCAGTCTCCTACGCCCGATACCTGTGGGGGAGCTGGTTTCTTACTCGCATCGCCAATCTCCTCTTTTCCAGCGGACTTACTGACCTTTACACATGTTACAAAGTATTCCGAACAGACGTAATCCAAGATCTTGATCTGAAATGCAGAGGGTTCGAATTCTGTCCCGAAGTAACTGCTAAGTTGAGCCACCAACACACCAAAATCACCGAGGTGCCCATTTCGTACCACCCCCGAGTTTTCTCCGAAGGCAAGAAGATTCGCTGGCATGACGGGCTCATTGGGCTGTGGACGTTAATTCAGCTTCGCTTTTGGAACAGACTAACTTGAACAGAGACAAGATAAACAGGCGCGGTTTGCGCAGTTGGTGGCGTCGTCTGCGCCCACACCGGCACCAGATTCTCATCCTTATAGGGATAACACTCTCAATCCGCATTTTTCCCTATTACGACTTGATATTCACAGAGGGCGGCCCTTTAGTCTGGGACCCGGATGCTGTTTATCATCTGAGACGGGCTGAGTTGACGGTCCAAAACTTTCCCATCGTGCCCGTATATGATTCCTACATCAATCACCCTGACGGCTCTCACATCATCTGGCCGCCCCTCTATGATCTGGTGTTAGCTACGGTGTCGCTTCTCTTAAACCTGCTGCCCGGCATAACCTCGCCAATTTCCGGTCTCGTGTTTCTGCCACCGTTTTTGATGGCGGCGGTCTGCGGAATCGTCTATCGTACGGGACTACGACTTTGGCCGGGAAAGAAGTGGCTGGCATGCACTGCTGCGTTAGCGCCCGCCGTGCTTCCATCAACTGTTCTCTACAGCCACATGGGCCAACTTGATCACCACGCGGCTGAATTCCTGTGCATCGCTCTCATCATCGATGGACTGATAAAAAGTCTTCAAAACCTCTCTTACAACTCGACCGCACGATCCACACTCCGCATGGGCTGGATGACGGGACTCTTTTTCGGTCTGGGACTCCTTGTACAGCACGGGCTCTTGTTCATGGAAGCGGTGATTCTATTCTCACTGTTCTTGTGCTATCCGAGGAGTGGGAGCAGTGTTTGGATGCTGGGCGCCGCTGTCAACGCCGTCGCATTCCTGTTGACCGTACCGTTTGGACTCTACGCCCACTTGAACGGCGTCCCTTTCGCCCATACACACTTCGGCATATTCCAGCCCCTGCTGCTCATGGAGGCATCTCTCTTCTACTTTACCCTGTGGCTTATCGCTTCCACAGCCACGGCACGAATCTGGAAACAGCGCTCGCTGATNNGAAACAGCGCTCCCTGATCCTTATCATCAGTGCCACGCTGACACTTCTGGCTGGCGGATTTCTGTTGCAAGAGATCGTGGCGGGTGCAACCTTTATTCTCGGAAGCTGGTCCCAGTGGGAAGAACACATCGGCGAATTCCAATCTATCCTGAGACTGCCCCTTGGTAACGCACTCAGTCAACTGGGATTACAGATGTCATGGTTAGTACTGCTGATTCCGGTTGGGTGGGTCTTGATGCTTATTTCATGGAAAAGAACTGATTCTGGGCATAGAATTCTGTTCATCACAACTGTGGTGTTCGCGGCCATGGGCGGACTTCAGATACGGTACCTGCCCTTTCTGTCTCTTTATATGGGAATCGTGCTCGCCATCGTAGCCGTGCCGCTATCGAGAAATCTCCCCAAGACAGTTATTTGGCTCTTAATTCCCTTATTAGTCGCGGCAGGATACACACCATGTCTGAAAGCAATTGGTACAAAACATATAACCTACGACACCTTTACACAGCTTCACCCTGTTCTGACATGGCTGGATGAAAACGCCCCCGTCACCTCGTACTATTCTCGCCCCGATTCCTCAGCCGAATACGGAGTACTGGCCGAATGGTCCCTCGGACACTACATACAATATTATGGACGCCGTCCTGCACTGGCCGACAATTTCGGCGAACACGCCAGCGATCTGTCGAGACTGACTGAATTCTTCATGGAATCAGACAATCAGAAAGCCTACGAGTTTCTTGACAAACACAATGTTCGCTATATCCTCTGCAGAGGACTTTACTGGACATTTCAGAGTCTTCTCATGGACGAAGGGAAGGAAGCGTACGTAGCCGGACAGATCCCTATGGGGCAATCAGCCAGCGAGGTGGTTTTCTCTCCGCGGATCTATCCGACCGTCCTTTATCGTCTGATCTGGCGCTACGGCAGTGCGGTGACCGATCAACAGGGGAACTACGCCCCACCCCTCGACAGACTCCGGCTGGTGGCGGAAAGTATAGGAGAAGATGAGCAGATAACCTCAGGACCTGAGATAGCGCAGATCAAACTGTATGAGTACGTCCCTGGCGCCCGAATCGAACTGTCAGGATTGTCACCCGGAGAGGCGGCATCCATTACTGGAATTGTTCACACAGCCAGAGAAAGATGGTTTCCGTACATGCAGGCAGTGCGGGCAGATTCCACCGGAAGTGTTACATTTACGGTCCCATATTTTACCGGCAGGGAAGAAGGAAAATCTTACGTCAGCAGATACACCATTCGCTATAATAGCCGGGAGAAAGTACTTTCGGGCGTCACAGAGGCGATGGTTCTCAAGGGAGAAAAAGTCCGGTTGCGCTGGTAAATAGCTACCGTTTTGGGATGTTTACTAAAGCACCGTCTCTTTCGTAACTTCCGCCGCGGAATGAGACCTAAGCTAAACAATATCCATTGGGCTGGCAAACCAGCCGGAAACAGTATGCGAAAAGGGTTAAACCATGAATAGTCTCCTTATAACGGGCGGAGCGGGCTTTATCGGCTCTCACCTGTGCGAAAGACTTCTGGAGCGCGGTAATGAGGTGCTCTGTGTTGACAATCTGTTCACAGGCAGAAAGAAAAACATCGAACACCTCTTGGAACATCACTATTTTGAATTCCTGCGCCACGACATCACTTTCCCGCTGTACGTTGAAGTGGATCAGATCTACAATCTCGCCTGCCCCGCAAGTCCTATCCACTACCAGAGAGATCCGGTTCAGACCGTCAAAACAAGTGTCCACGGCTGTATCAACATGCTCGGTCTGGCCAAGCGGACGAAAGCACGGATCCTTCAGGCATCCACCTCTGAAGTTTACGGCATGCCGCAAGTTCACCCTCAGCCCGAAGACTACTGGGGCCACGTGAACCCCATCGGACCGCGGGCATGCTACGACGAGGGGAAGCGGGCGGCGGAGACACTCTTCTTTGATTACCACCGTCAGCACGGCCTCGATATTCGCGTGGTGCGGTTATTCAACACTTTCGGTCCGCAGATGGCACTGGACGACGGCCGCGTCATTTCCAACTTTATTGTGTCCGCTCTGCAGAATAAACCGATCTCAATCTACGGTGACGGCAGCCAGACCCGCTCCTTCTGTTATGTGGACGATATGGTGGATGGCCTGATTAACATGATGGAACAGGATGATTTGATGGGACCGGTAAACATGGGCAATCCTGATGAGGTCTCCATCAAGAAACTGGCAGATGAGATTATTCAGCTGACAGATTCTGACAGCGAGGTGACGTTCGAAACTCTGCCGGAGGACGACCCCATGCAGCGAAAACCTGATATCTCTCTGGCTAAAGACAGGTTAAACTGGGAAGCGAAGACAGACCGCAGTGAGGGCCTTAGACAAACAATCGATTACTTCCGGAAGGTAATCAAGCCCTGACTCATGAATATCCTCGTCCTGCACGGTCCGAACCTTAACCTCATTGGTGTCCGCTCGGCTCAGGTTGGGGAGCGGGTAACATTGGATAAGATCGACAGATCCCTGAGGGCAAAGGCGAGAGAGCTCGATGTCACGCTGAAGAATCTTCAGACGCACGATGTCACAAAGGCAATCACATTTCTACAGCGAAATCGCAAATGGGCCCATGGACTGCTGTTCACTCCGGGACCATGGGCAAAATCGCGCTACGACATTCTCGACACGCTAGAGCTGATTGACATCTCCACGGTCGAGATTCATCTGACATCCGAATTCTCCGTCGGCGACTATGCGAAAGGATCCATCTTCAAGAAGGCGGCGGTGAGCGTGAAGAAAGGTCACCCACTACAGGTATATCAGGAAGCACTCACTAAATTGAATGAGCACCTCTCTTCAGCCAGTTCCAAATAAGCAACCTCTTTCAGTTTTGAAATTCCCATTCATCGCATCACTGTTCATTCTGGCTGGATGTACACATCTGGTGACGCCGCCGCCCGTAGCCGAAGACTCACCTTCACCGACGCCCGACGCAGTAGCACCGCTTCCGCACCCGCCGATAATAAGCCACAGAATCGATGACGACGGCGAGAATATACTTATCACCATCCCTCACGGCGCTATCGTTCCTGGAGATGAGATGAATGAAATAGTTACTTCAGCGAGGGAAAGGATTATCTATGAAGACTACTTCGAGAGCGTGGCAAATGACTCGCTCCGCCGTGAATTAGCCGGGCATCTGCACAATGTTATTATCCGCGATGAGCTTAACTCTCATCTATTGCGAGCGATAATCTCTGATACAACTGCCATCACGATTTCTCTCTCCGAAGATTCCTCACGACTGGCGCTGCTGGCAGAGGAACTGCTTGGGAAACACGCGAAGACAGAAAACAGTGACCCCGCTCCCATGGCAGTGTCAGCACCCCTGCGGGATGATTTTGCTTACCTTTCTCCCGGGACGTTCCTCCTCCCCTGTGCCGGCTTTGATGTTCCGAAGCGGCCAAACCTGCTGCCCAATGCACCCCGATCCTACCGCAACGGCATCCATCGCGGCATTGACTTCCCAGCTCCATACGGCAATGAGAGCAGGGCGGTGGCTGACGGCGTTGTTATCCGAGCTGACCAGGGATATCGGGAAATCACCAATGAATTTCGTGAATCACTCCTTGAGAAAGCGGAGGCTATCAAACGGACGCCTTCAGATATCTTTGAACATGTTCTCCTCGGACGGAGCGTCTTTCTTGATCACGGTCTGGAAATCGCCTCCGGCAAGCGCATTATTTCCATCTACGCGCATCTTGCGGAGATCGATGTCAATCTCCGGACAGGCGAGAGCGTGAAGCGAGGTCAACTGTTAGGTCTGGTGGGCAACAGCGGCACCAGCGATGGAGCCAGAGGGACGAAAAACGGCGCCCACCTCCATTTTGAAATCATCATTCAGGACGAAAACGGGGAGAGATTTCTCGGCCAGGGATTAGATCACGCCGAACTGCTGGACCTCGTGGAATCGGTCTTCAGCCGCAAGTAGTGAGGGTGATTCTTAATCTGACGAGAAGTAAACAGAACAAAGACTACCTCTCTTTCTCCTTCATCGAACTCCGAGTCCTTTATTGATGAACAAGCCTCCACACAAGCTCAGACCGCGCGTGCGGGATCACCGACGACTTGGTTGACAGATAAATCAGGTTGAAATATACAAACGTCAAAAACTTCTTCAGCGCGGCCGCGCCAAAAACGCCTCATTGATGTGAATCGTGTGGCGGGAGATAATCGAATCGGTCAGCTCTTTTGGTGATGAGTCAGAATCATCCTGTCCAAGCTCCTCGAGCAGTTTGCTTAGAAGAAGCTCGTATTCCCGGCGATTTTTCAGACGCTCAACGTCGCTGAACCAAGCGTCATCCCTCTTATCTTCCCCATACTTTTGCGCCAAGAAACGAAATAAGATGTGCTCCAGGCTCATCACCAAGCTCTGTTCAGAGTAAATGATGGAGGAAGTGAGAAAGGGGCTGAAACGGACAATCCGCGCCTTAAACCAGTTCAGATCCACAGGCACAGCGCCAGCCACACACATGACCACATTGGCCGATATTTCTGGAATTTCGGTCACTTTGGGTGATCCCTCCCTGTCAACGTGGATCTTTATGAGTTCCCTGTAGGTCTGTTTAACGTGGTCTGCATTGAACCGGACAGCGTAAATCTTGCGTAATCTCGATTCAAACCGTTCCAGTTCACGTTTGAACTCGTGCCCGCGGCCGCCGCGCATGAACCTGTGCAACCTGGGGAGCATTTCATCGTAATCGGGGAGCGGGATTTTCTTAGCGCCGGTAACGCGCACGATATGGTAACCGACGTTAGATCTGACGGGCTCGGATATGTCACCGGAAGCGAGGGAAAAGGCGACACTCTGCAAGGGTTCAAAAAACTCTCCCCATTTTATCTGACCGACATAACCGTCACTGAATCTTGAAGGATCTTCGGAGTACTCTTTCGCCGCTTCGAAGAACTTCATCTCGCCGCTGAGAATTTTCTCCCTGATCTCGCCGATGAGCTGCAGTGCTTCTTCCTCTGTGCGATCAGAGACCGAGCGGGTCGAACCATCATAAGTCAACACAACGTGATGCAAGCCTACTTCCTGCCCAAGCCGGTCATAAAGGACTCTGAGCGATGAATCAGATATGAGCTGACTCCACACTTCATCTTCGAGAACCTTTTCTACGACAGCGTTATCTCCAAGCACCGCCAGTTGAACCGTCACAGTTTCTTCTGAGGGAATCCCCCTCTTTTCACTTTCAAGGAAGACAATTCTGCGCTTCGCAAATCGTTCGATAGCCTCGCGCCTGCCGGAATCAGGAAAAGCCCAGAACTCTGTTTCA
>DCAL01000077.1:0-232 GCA_002311975.1 Fidelibacterota bacterium UBA1134
GTTTCTGCGCCACTTTCCAGAAATTCTCCTCTACTCCGAGTTCGAGAAAAACGTCACGGACATAGTCGTACCGCCCCATGGAGACGCCGCCGGAAGAGACGATGATATCAGCTTTTTGCAGCGCTTCGGCAAGAAAGGTCTGCAACGATTCCCGCTTGTCCTCCAGCACCCGTCTCAGCACAACCTTGCCACCTACCCTCTCGGTCAGATCGGTGAAGACGTAGAGGTTTGA
>DCAL01000077.1:350-557 GCA_002311975.1 Fidelibacterota bacterium UBA1134
ATATCTGTCCCGGCTTGAGCTCATCTCCGGGCTCCTTAAGCTCATTTCCGGTTGCAAAGAGAGCGATCTTCGGGCGACGGAAGATTTTCACCTCATCATAACCGAAAGACGCCATGACGCCCACTTCCGCCGTACCGATTCTTGTGCCGGAGGCGGTGAGCACTTCACCCTTTCCTATCTCCTCGCCGCGAAAACGGATGTGCTGGT
>DCAL01000077.1:863-18872 GCA_002311975.1 Fidelibacterota bacterium UBA1134
ATATCCTGAGCAAGAACGCCTTTGGCGCAATCTTTAAGGGGGACCCTCGTTTTCTTGGGCGGTGGGATCTTCCCGCTGATGAGCGCATGCGCTTCCGCAACGGGAATCATGCCGAACCTCCAGTAAAGAGAAGATTCTTGAGCAGGTAACCGATGGCGATGATTATGACCACACCCAGCGTCTTCTGAACTGTTCGCGGTGAGAACCTGTGAGAGCCAAAATGGGAACCGACATATCCCCCCACAAGAACCGCTGCCATGAGAGGGAGAAGAATCTCCGTATCGAATGCTCCCCGCTGAATGCGCGAAATGAAGCCGGAAAGAGAGTTGAGAAAAATAAACACTGCCCCGGCCGCCGCCGCCTCTTTCTCCCCCGCCAGGCCTAGCAGTATGATGAGCGGCACAAGGTAAATCCCTCCGCCAATCCCCACCGCTCCAGCTATGAATCCCAAGAGTGCACCAAGAATGAGAGAGAGAACGAGACTGCGCATGGAATCGAGATGCATCCTCAGTGAGAGACCATTCCACAGGTAGATTCTGGCGGCCACAAATACGAGCGTCACCAGAAGCAGCCACAGGAAAGTATTCTTCGGCAGGGGCACGGCGCCTCCCACATAAGACATAGGAATGGAGGTAACTAGAAACGGTACGATCAGCTTAAGATTAATATGACCTCCACGCCGGAAATTCAATACGCCCACAGAGGTTACCACCATATTCAGCAGCAATGATGTGGTGGGAATCAGTTCATAGTCCACATCAAATATTGTCATGAGGGCTGTGTAAGAAGATCCGCCGCCCAGTCCCACGCTGGAATAGAGGAGCGCCACAAAGAAGAAGAGGATGGACAGAACGAGTTCGTTTCCCATGGCGTCAAACCTGCTCGCCGTGTCCTTCTCCCTCGATCATGGGAAAGGCGTGAAAGATGGTGGGAATCAGGACATTCAGTGCATCTTTCACGGCGCCCGGACTTCCCGGCAGGCAGACTACGATGGTATTCCCGACTGTACCGGCTGCAAGTCGCGATATCATGGCAGTAGTTACCTTCCCGTGACCGTAGGCATGGAGAGCCTGCTCCACGCCCGGGAGGCGGCGCTCGAAGAGATCCTCAACCTTCTCGATTGTCAGATCCCTCGGTCCGATTCCGGTTCCGCCGGTGGTGACTATCAGTCGTACGCCTTCATCTATCCAAGAAGTAATGGTTGGTCCCAGTTCATCCGAACCGTCAGTCAAAACTGCGGTATGCTCCACAGCACAGCCAGCCTCTTCAAAACCACTCTTGAGAATTCGGCCCGATCTGTCCTCCCGTTCTCCTGCCGCCACAGAATCCGAGAGCGTGATGACTCCCGTGCCGGGCCTGAAATCCGTCGCGTGATCAGACTTGCCGCCTCTTTTCTCTACCAGATGAATATCAGAAATGACCATCGTTTTGTCCACTGCCTTGCACATGTCGTAGATGGCGAGGGCCGCCACGGAGACAGCCGTCAGGACTTCCATCTCGACGCCCGTGGACTCCTGCGTTTTTGCCACGGCTTCGATGTCGATGTGGTCATCTCCCGGCGTAAATTCTATATCGACCCACGAAATCGTGAGGGGGTGGCAGAGGGGAATCAGTTCAGACGTTTTCTTCGCCGCCTGGATTCCCGCCAGCTTGGCGGCGGTGAACACATTCCCCTTCGGAACGTCGCCACTTATGATAGACTGAACTGTCCGCGGCTTCATCGTAATGCTGCCTTGAGCCGTCGCCGACCGCGAGGTCTTCGGTTTATCGGTCACATCCACCATTCGAACGTCACCACTTTCGTCTAAATGCGAGAACTCGGTCATCGTTTCTCCACCAGGCACAACCATATAGCGACTAGAACGCAAATTCCTAATTCGCGCTACGAAACAATCGAAAATTGTCAATCCAATTCATCCGCCTATTTGGGTCATACTCTCCCTACGCTGACCTCCCCCTCGCTGGGCCTCCCACCCATCCCTCGGCTTCAGCCACATAGCCTCTCTCATGAGGTTTGCAATTTCCTCATCAGATGATCCGTTGCGCATCATATCTCTCAGGCTAAATTCATTGTCAGAGTAGAGACAGTTGCGCAACTTTCCGTCGGCGGTCAGTCGTACGCGATTGCAGTTGCCGCAGAGGGTGCGGCTGAAGGCGGGAATCACGGCAACCTTGCCCTTGTATCCGGGCACACGGAAAACGTGATGTTCAGTGGCGGTGCCATCCGCCGGCTCAAGGTCCGGGTGGAGTCTCTTCAGCTCTTCCACAATTCTGTCAGCGCCGTAGAACTTCCCCGTCTTCCAAATCTGGTGCGCGTCGAAAGGCATCAGTTCAATGAATCGCACGACCAGAGGACTCTCCTTCGTCAGTTCTACAAAGTCAGAAATTTCCGCGTCATTGAATCCTCTCATGAATACCACATTCAGTTTCACCGAGGGGAAGGGCAGACTCAGCGCGGTGCGGACGCCGGCCAGGACTTGATCAAGACCTTTACGACGAGTGATGTCTATAAATTTTTGGTGGTCCAGTGTATCAAGGCTGATGTTGACGCCCCGGAGGCCCGCTTCAAAGAGAGCTTCGGCTTTCTTTTCAAATAGGACACCGTTCGTGGTAAGATGAATGCTTTCGATGTCCGGTGTGGAGGCAGCCGCTGAGACCATCTCGATTATCTGCCTGTGAATGAGCGGCTCCCCACCGGTGAACCTGATTTTCCTCACCCCCAGCCCTGCCGCGATAGTCACAATTCTAATGATCTCATCAGCGGTGAGAAGCTTTGCCTCAGGACGGAAATCTATCCCCTCCTCCGGCATGCAATAGATGCAGCGAAGGTTACACTTTTCATTGACGGCAACGCGGAGATAATCAAAAACGCGGCCGAACTGATCAATGAGACGATCGCCGTTCTCCGGCAATACCTCAGCGGCCGCAATAGGTCTAGGTCTGACTTCAGTCTTCAACAGTATCTCCTTCCAAGTTTTCCCCGCGAGTTTGAGAATCGGGAGCTGATCCCGGCGTTTCCCCCGGAACCGTACCGGCCTCAGACCGTATCCCGAAATATCGGGACGTAGGTCAATCGGCTAAGAGATAGTTCTATCAAGAAACGATTAAGATATGGTGGAATTTAGCCAGAATTCTGGAAATCCAAACGAGATTCGGGCGGGACGGGACTAAGAGAACTTCTTTTGCCTCATCAGCCGCCACACCGGCGACTTTTCTCTGAGGGACTTCACCGCCCTCACAATTTCGCCCATAGCTATTTCAGCATCCTCGTCGTTGTTGAAGCGACCGAAGGCCACACGGATAGACGAATGAGCCAGCTCCTCGCTGTGACCCAGCGCCTTCATGACGTAGCTGGGCTCAAGGGTGGCGCTGGAGCAGGCCGAACCGGAAGAACAGGCGATGGACTCGAGCTTCATAAGCAGCGCTTCCCCCTCCACGTAAGGGAAGGAGAAATTGATGTTGTGGGGCAGACGGTGTTCAATACTGCCGTTCACCACCGTATCGGGAAGTGCTGTCCTGATCCCCTCCAGAAGAGTGTCTCTCAGATGCTTCAAGCGGGCGTTTTCTTTGTCACGCTTGTCAGCGATTAGCTCTGTCGCCTTGCCCAACCCCACGATGAGGGACACTGCAAGCGTACCGGAGCGCATCCCCCGTTCGTGACCGCCGCCCTCCATCTGAATCTTGAGCTTAATCTTCGGATTCTTCTGGCGCACGTACAGAAAACCGACGCCTTTGGGACCGTAGATCTTATGCCCCGATGCGGCCAGTATATCGATACCGACGGCTTCTACATCGATGGGGAGTTTGCCAAATGACTGGGCGGCATCTACCAGAAAACGAACGTCCCTCTCCCGACATAGCTTGCCTATATCATCGATTCGTTGGAGAACTCCGATTTCATTATTGGCGTGCATGATAGCCACCAGCAAAGTGTCGCCCCTCACTGCGTCAGCCACCGCACTCATCGAGACACGGCCGTCTTCCTGTACAGGAAGATATGTGACTTCCCAACCCCGCTTCTGCATTTCCTTGCATGTATCTAATACTGCCTTGTGCTCCGTCACTTGAGTAACGATATGCTTTCGCTTGCCGTCACTCGCCTCGCACAGTCCTTTGATGGCGAGATTCACAGACTCCGTAGCGCCGCTGGTAAACACGACCTCCCGCGGTTTGGCGTTCAGTTCATGGGCGATGATTTTGCGGGCGTCTTCCACCGCTTCTTCTGCCTCCCAGCCGAACGCATGATTGCGGCTGGCGGCGTTGCCGAACTTCTCGGTGAAATAGGGCATCATTTCCCCCAGAACGGCGGGATCCACTGGCGTGGTGGCGTTGTTGTCAAGATAGATTCGTTCGACCATAGAGTATTCCTTAAGCGGCTCTAATTTAAGACGGCCGTCTGGAACATTCCAAAGAAGGCAAGCACCCAGAGCCTGATGAGGGGTAACTGGCGATGCACTGAGCGGAGTCGAAGCCTTTTCCCCGTCAGCGACCCCTCCGCAATGAAAGGTGACATTCTTTTGCTGATCCTGTCGGGGGTCACCGACGACGTTTGTACGTTATCATTTATGGCCGGCTTGCCATCAACAAAATGTTTGCCTCATTCCCCGTGTCTATCTTATTCTAGATAAGAGATTTTGGTCAAAAAATGACATCTTCACCACAGAAAGCAGTCGAACAACTCACCCTGGAAATTGCCGTAACCACTCGCTCAAGGGTCATCGCCTCATCCTCAATGAATTTTCAGATCGAACTGATTGAGCGAGTTGGCGAAGAAGACATCCCTCAGCTGATAATCATTTCGGAACATCTCGTGGACGAATTCACCGAAAGTGCCAGGCTCACAAAGGCCAGCATTCGGAAGTATTTTAACTATCCGCACACACTACCCTTTGCCGCCCGTTTTCGCGGCGAAATCATCGGATATATGATCGGAGTCCCGCTGGAGTACTTCTCTAATGACCCATCATTTCAGTGCGACGCAAGTATGGGGAAAAAGGAAACGCTATACACATACGCGTTCGTTGTCATGAAGAAGTACAAGGGGAACGGCTATGCGAAAACCCTGAAAAGAGTCTACCTCAGCTGGGCTCGAAAGAAAGATTTCAAATATGTGACCGGCCACGTCAGTGAGGGCATTTCACAGAGATTCTCAGGAGAAGTTCAGATACTCCAGCGATTCCAGAACTGGCACGGCACATCAAAAACTTTCGAATACTACCGCCGCACCCTGTCGCGCGACAGCCAAAGACGACCGTGGAGCGGCAATCCGCCGGTTGTGGCTAAAGTGTGACAGAAAGCTATTCCCCATCGTTGAACCCGCCACGGGGATCGCTGACACCGAAGTAAAACCAGTTTCTCCGAAGGATCCTTCGGACGGAGCGGAGCGACTAAACTGGTTTAAGCGAGCGAACCATCCCAATACCAGTTTGGCTCTGCGGAAACTGGTTTTCTCCTGATTTTTCTTTCCCCATCAGTGATCCCTCCGTAATGAGGGGTGGAATTCTTATACTGAAAAAAAATCTTGCGCCCTCTTGGTCGGTCGGTTTATATTGACTGCAAGATTAAGAAGTAGTTCAGAGATGATAATGGAAAAAGCACATCGACTGTCCCAGAAAAAAAGTGGACTCATAACCGGTTCAAAGACAGGTTTGTCGAACCGCGGTTCCATTATTAGCCTGTTGCTTCTTGTATTGATTCTGATTATCGGGCTTCCGTCCTAGCAGCCTGACCGGCACCAACTCAAAGGCAGGTTATAGGACGGAGGAGCCAACCCTCCTCAAAACATCCTTACAACCTGACCAAAGAGGCAACTGTGTCGGTCACGGCGCATTCGGCGGTTCTGCCCCGTGAGTAAGGAGTAATTTGTTAAGAGTCATGAGATCGGACACCGTAAAAAAGGGGCTTGAGCGAGCACCTCACCGCAGCCTGTTGAAGGCCACGGGCACCATTTACGATGACTGCGATTTTAGTAAGCCGTTTATCGGCGTCGCCAATTCCTACATAGACCTCATTCCAGGTCATATTTCGCCGGAAGCCGCTGAAGGAGGAATCATCGCGGCACTAAAGATCGGCGACACAATAACCATTAATGTAGCTGAGAAAACTTTATCCGCCGATCCGGAAGATGAAGTAATCGCTGAGCGGCTGGCGCAACTGCGGGCCTTTACCCCAAAAATCGAACGCGGATACCTGAGACGGTACACCCGCATGGTCACTTCCGCGAACACGGGAGTGATCCTAAAATAAAGAGGAATACATTATGGATGAGAAACCGAAGAAACTGACTGGTGCTGAGATCGTCTGGGAGTGCTTAATCCGGGAGGGAGTGGAGGTAGTATTCGGATATCCCGGCGGCGCCATCCTCCCCACTTACGACGCCTTCAACAAATATAGAGACAAAGTCCACCATGTGCTGGTTCGCCATGAACAGGGCGCCACTCACATGGCGGACGGTTTCGCACGCGCCAGCGGTAAAGTTGGTGTCGCCATGGCAACATCAGGACCCGGCGCCACTAATATGATTACTGGTCTCGCCACCGCTATGATGGACTCCTCTCCCATCGTCTGCATTACTGGTCAGGTACCCACAGCCGTCATCGGGTCTGACGCTTTTCAGGAAACCGATATTATCGGCGCCACCATCCCCGTCACGAAGCACAGCTACCTCGTCATGAAAGTGGCGGAACTGGCGTCCACAATCCGGGAAGCTTTCTTTGTGGCACGGACTGGCAGACCCGGCCCCGTGCTCATTGACCTGCCTAAGGATGTACAGAACGCTGTTACTGAGTTCAAGTATCCGGACGCTCCCATTGACCTTCCCGGCTATCACCTCCCAAAGGAAACATCCGATGAGTACATTGGACAGTTCGTCCAGATGGTGGACGACGCAGAAAAACCGCTCATCTTTGCAGGTCACGGCGTACTGCTCTCTAACGCCTGCAAAGAAGTAATGAATCTGGCGCAAAAGTCTTCCATCCCCATCGCTACAACCCTCTTGGGGATCGGCGGTGTTCCGGACAGTCACCCCCTCGTGCTCGGAATGATGGGGATGCACGGTGAAGCGTGGGTGAACAAGGCGATTCAGGACGCGGACCTGCTCATCGCTTGCGGCATGCGCTTTGATGACCGGGTGACGGGAAACCTGAAGACATATTCACCCAATTCAAAGAAGATCCACATTGAAATTGACGCATCAGAAATCAACAAAAACGTCCAAGTTGACCTGGCGGTTCACGCGGATCTGGCAACGGTGCTGCGGCAAGTTACTCCGAGACTCGAAAATCGTGAACGAAAGGAATGGCGGAAGACTATCTCCGGCTGGCGTCAGGAATCCAAAGTGCGGGATGTTCAGAGTTTTGAGTCAGATTCGCTTCTCGGCGCCCAAGCTATCCGCCGCATTTGGGAAGGGACGAACGGGAAAGCACTCATCATCTCCGATGTGGGACAACACCAGATGCTGGAGGCACAGTACTACGAACACGACGATCCGCGAACCCTCATCACGTCCGGCGGACTCGGTACCATGGGCTTCAGTCTTCCCGCTGCCATCGGAGCCAGTTTTCACGAAAAACAGCGCGAAATCTGGGTGGTTGTTGGCGATGGTGGTATTCAAATGACCATCATGGAATTGGCAACGGCTGTGCAGGAGAACGTCAATATCAATATCGCCATCATCAATAATGGATATCTTGGGATGGTGCGCCAGTGGCAGCAGATGTTCTACGATGCCCGCTATGCCGAAACGCCTATCTCCAGCCCCGATTATGTGAAGTTAGCGGAGGCGTATGGAATGAGCGGACACCGTGTAGATAAACTGGACGAAATCATTCCAACCATGAAAAAAGCCCAAAAGCAAGAGGGCCCTACTCTAATCGAATTTGTGGTCGAACAGAACGATATGGTCTATCCCATGGTTCCTGCCGGGGCTGACTTGCATGATATGATCACCCGCCCTGACCCCTCCTTTATGGGAAACGGAGAAAAAAAAGAGAAAGAGAGGATTAAATGAAACAGACCTTGATTACCCTGGTGGAAGACAAACCCGGAGTCCTGAACCGGATAGCAAGCCTTTTCCGGCGCCGAAACTTCAACATCGAAAGCCTGGTGGTGGGACACAGCGAAACACCCGGCGTCAGCCGGATGACAATCGTGGCTGACGAAAAAGATGCCCACAAACGGGGAAACATCTACTTCAACCTGCTGAAGCTGGTGAACGTCGTTGCCGTAAAGGATGTATCCAACCTCCCCTGCGTTTCCAGAGAGTGTCTCCTTGTGAAAGTCACCATCGGTCCCGATGAACTGAACAGCCTCAACACCATAACCAAGCAGTTCGGAGCCAGGATTGTAGACATGGGGGCAGAGACCGCCATCGTGGAGGCGGTTGACGAGGAGGAAACTATCAACGAATTCGTTGAAGCGCTCGAACCTTTCAACATAACCGAATTAACCCGAACCGGAAAGATCGTCATGCGCTGCGGCAAAACGCACAGAGTCAGCGGCACAAGAATCAATACCCAGCCAGATGACATCATGTGGTCGCCGGAACAGGTAAGTTCATACCATTAGTCATGCTTAACGGAGACGAACATTCATGAAAGAGATCAACATTAACGGTTATAAGGAAACCATCATAGAACGGTCGGATTACCCTGCTGAGCACTGCAGAGAAATTCTGAAAGATGAGGTATCTGCCATTCTCGGATACGGTCCTCAGGGGCGCGGTCAGGGATTGAATATGCGTGATCAGGGATTTGATGTCATTGTGGGACTCCGAAAAGGGCAGAGCTGGAACAGAGCTCTGGAGGACGGCTGGTTGGAAGGAGAAAACCTTTTTGAGATTGATGACGCTGCCAGTCGCGGGACAATCCTGCATTTTCTCCTTTCTGACGCGGGGCAGATTCAGGCGTGGCCAACCGTCAAGAAAAATCTCCGGAAAGGTGACGCCCTCTTCTTTTCCCACGGTTTCGGCGTCGTCTTCCACAGAAACACCGGCATCATCCCGCCAGAAGATGTGGATGTTTTCCTAGTGGCACCCAAGGGGAGCGGCCTGACGGTGCGCAACTACTTCCTAGATGGTCGGGGAATTAACGCCTCCTACGCCATACATCAGGACGAAACTGGACGTGCCCGTGACCGCTGCCTCGCCACCGCCTTCGCCATTGGATCGGGGCACCTGTTCGAGACAACATTTGAGAAGGAGGTCTACAGCGATCTTACGGGCGAGCGGTGCGTACTCATGGGGCTGCTTCAGGGCGCCTTCCTGGCTCAGTATGAAGTGTTGCGCGAACACGGGCACTCCCCATCAGAGGCGTACAATGAAACCATCGAAGAGGCGCTGCAGAGTCTCTATCCCCTTGTGTCGGAAAAAGGGATGGACTGGATGTACGCCAACTGCTCCACCACTGCCCAGCGGGGAGCTCTCGATTGGGCACCGAAATTTAAGGATACACTGAAGCCGGTCATCGAGGAGTGTTACCAAAAAGTCACCAGCGGAGAAGAAGCCAAGATTACCATTGAATCTAATTCCCAGCCTGACTACCGCGACCGGCTTGAGAAAGAATTGAAAGAAGTCAACAGTCAGGAGATGTGGCAGGCGGGCAAGCAATTGCGGCCGCTGCGGCCGGAGAATCTTCAATCCAATTGAGAGGCAGGACAGCAGCAGGTACAAAGTGACGGACGCATGCAGATGATGAGAATATTCAGATTGACTGTCCTCCCCGGGGACGGCATCGGCCCAGAAGTGATGGAAGCGGCAGTTTCCGTCATCCTGAAAATGGGTGAGCATTATGGGGTGGAATTCGAGCTGAACACCGAACTAATCGGGGGAAGTTCCTACGAAGAGTACGGAGTACCAGTCACCGATGAAACATTGCAGGCATGTAAAGAATCTGACGCCGTCCTTCTGGGCGCCATCGGCGGCCCGCAGTGGGACAAACTTCCCCACCACAAAAAGCCGGAATCTGCCCTGCTGAAACTGCGCCATGCCTTGGAACTTTATTCCAACTTGAGGCCTGCCAAAGTCTATGCATCGCTCGTGGAAGCGTCACCTCTGAAAGAGGAAGTTGTCGCAGCCACTGACGTTATGGTTGTGCGTGAACTTACGGGAGGCATCTACTTTGGCTCTCCGCGGGGTTCTGACGAGAATCGGGGATGGAATACGCTCACTTATTCGCGGCCAGAAGTGGAGCGAATTGCACGGATCGCCTTCGAACTGGCGGGGAAACGGCGAAACAATGTCACATCGGTTCATAAAGCAAATGTTCTGGAAAGTTCTCAGTTCTGGAAGGACGTTGTCCATGAGGTTCATCGGAACTATCCGCATATCAGTCTGACCGATATGTATGTGGACAATGCCGCCATGCAATTGGTTAAAGCACCAAAGCAATTTGACGTTATGGTGACTTCAAACTTATTTGGCGATGTGTTGTCTGATTGTGCAGCCATGCTCACAGGTTCAATTGGCATGCTACCTTCTGCATCACTTAATAAGGATGGCTTTGGTATGTATGAGCCGATTCATGGTTCTGCGCCAGATATTGCTGGCCAAGATGTGGCTAATCCGCTAGCAACGATTTTGTCAGTTTCTATGATGCTACGTTATTCGTTGAATCAAGTTGCATTGGCCGACAAGATCAATGCTGCTGTTAATACAGTGCTTGACCAAGGTTATCGCACACAAGATATTGCTGCCGATGGTGACACAGTTGTGGGCACTAGTAAGATGGGTGATTTAGTCGTAGAAGCATTGAAGGATTAATTATGGATATTGTCGTTTACTCAACTCACACTTGCCCCATTTGCGTTAAGACTAAAGAGTTGTTAAATAAGTGGAATTTACCTTTTGAGCAAAAAATGATCGACGACAATCGTGAGAATATGGTTGAATTTTCTCGCGTTACCGATGGTGCTAGAATGGTGCCACAGCTTATTATTGATGGTAAGCATATTGGTGGGTTTAGTGATTTGACCGAGCTGCATATGGACGGTTTTTTCGATTAGTATTGCAAATAGCGAAAGTTAGAAATTTTTATTATCGACAATAACAGCTGAGATTTGCGTTACAATCTTTTTACATGAAAGACATTGTTGCAAATAACGCAGATTTAAGAAAACTAATAGAAGGCAATAAGCGCTATATGGCGTCGCACCTTATCCATCCTGATCAATCGAGTGAAAGGCGTTTTGAGCTAAAACATGGACAACATCCATTTGCGATTATTTTGGGTTGTTCTGATTCTCGTGTACCACCAGAAGTATTATTTGATCAGGGTTTGGGTGATTTGTATGTGGTGCGTGTGGCTGGCAATGTACTCGATCAAATGATTGTGGCTAGTATTGAATACGCCGTACTGCATTTGAATGTTAAGCTAATTATGGTCATGGGTCATTCGCAATGTGGTGCGGTACAAGCCACTTGTAATCATGATCAACTTGAAGGGCATTTGCCGAGTTTAACCTTTGCACTAAACGCTGCGTTTAACAAGGCCAAGGATTTACCAGGAGATTTAACCGAAAACGTAACGCTGGCCAATGTTGATTTGGTGACTGAAGAGCTCAAACAAACGGGNNGTATGTGGACAATGCCGCCATGCAGCTCGTGCGGGATCCGGGACAGTTTGATGTTATTCTCACACAGAACATGTTCGGCGATATACTCAGCGACCTAGCGGCGACCATCTCCGGAAGTCTGGGGATGCTGCCGTCCGCCAGCATAGGGGATAGGCATGCCCTTTACGAACCGGTTCACGGCAGCGCCCCGGACATCGCCGGACAGAACAGTGCGAATCCAATCGGCATGGTAAACTCGGCAGCCATGATGTTCACTTACTCTTTCCATATGAAAGAGGCGGCGGAAGATATCGAGACGGCGATTGAAAAGACTTTGGCGGCAGGTTACGCCACTGCGGACATCGCGTCTTCTGACTCTAACCTTGTATCCACCAGTGAAATGGGAGAGCTAATCATCAAATCTTTGAAGCGGTCATACGAAATGAGCGGGACGACAGCATCAATTGTACAATAAGGGAGATAAATAATGCAGAATAAGATTATCATTTTCGACACGACGCTGAGAGATGGAGAGCAGTCGCCGGGGGCGTCGCTTAACATCTATGAGAAGGTAGAGATCGCCCGACAGCTCGCGAAGCTGAAAGTAGACGTCATCGAAACAGGTTTCCCGGTTTCGTCCTCTGTACAATTCGATGCGGTCCAACGGATCGCGGGAGAAGTAGATGTGCTTACAGCGGGACTGGCGAGAACAGTGGAAGGGGACATTAAGGCCGCTTACGACGCTCTAAAAGGGGCAGACAAGTTCAGAATCCATACCTTTCTCGGTACGTCCGATATTCATCTGTCCGGTAAATTTGGAGACGACCGCTACGGCAAAACGATGGGAGAAAAACGCAAGACGATTCTCAAGATGGCTTGCGACGCAGTAGCCTATGCAAAGACGTTCACGGACGACGTGGAATTCTCACCCGAGGACGCCGGCAGAACCGATATCGGCTATCTTTCTGAGATAACAGAAGCTGTCATTGATGCCGGCGCTACAACGGTAAACATTCCAGACACCACAGGCTACACAATGCCGGACGAATTCGGCGCCAAGATTGCCGAACTGAAGCAGCGGGTAAATAACATCGATCAGGCAGTCATCAGCATCCACTGCCACAACGATCTGGGGCTGGCTGTAGCCAATTCCCTCAGCGCCATCCAAAACGGCGCAAGGCAGGTGGAATGCACCATCAACGGCATCGGCGAACGGGCCGGCAATGCGTCGCTGGAAGAAATCGTCATGGCGCTGAAAGTCCGGAAAGATCTGTGGGATTGCGGCACCGATATCCGTACGGAGGAGATAAATAACACCAGCAGAATGGTGTCGGGATTTACGGGTATGATCGTCCAGCCGAACAAGGCGATCGTGGGCGAGAACGCCTTCGCTCACGAATCGGGTATCCATCAGGACGGCGTGCTGAAACTGAAGCTGACCTACGAAATCATGAAGCCTGAATCGGTAGGTGTTGCCGACACCAAGATTATACTCGGCCGGCACTCAGGCCGGCACGGTCTGTCTTCGAGGCTGGAACATCTGGGTTATCATCTTACCAGAGAGGAAATGGACAGTATCTATCAGCAGTTCCTCGTGCTGGCCGACAAGAAAAAAGAGGTCTTCGACAACGACTTGCGCGTCCTCATGGGTGATGAAGCACGAAAGGAAGAGGAGCACTACCGCCTCGATTATCTGCACGTGACGCTGGGAACAGATGCCATCCCGACGGCGACCATCCGGCTGAACGTTGATGAAAAGGTAATTGAAGAGTCCGCCATCGGCGATGGGCCCGTTGACGCCTGTTTCAATGCCATTGACCGGGCCCTCGGCACAAAATCTCACATCGAATCATATCAGGTGAGGTCCATTACTTCCGGCCGCCAGGCTCAGGGTGAAGTCCTGGTACGGGTACGAAAAGGAGAACGTTCCTTCGTCGGCAAAGGTGTCTCAACTGATATCATCGAAGCGAGCACGAAGGCGTACCTCGAAGCCTTGAGAGAGCAGCGAGTCTTCTCCATAGAGGACGAATTTCTCGAAATGGTCGCCACGCCGTAGGACATTCACCGATGCCGGCACTAACCCTGTACGACAAACTGTGGGACAGCCATCTGGTACATCAGAAAGACGACGGCATGTCTCTGATCTACATCGACAGACACTTGCTGCACGAAGTTACATCACCGCAGGCTTTCGAGGGATTGCGACTATCTGGACATCAGCCGTGGCGGACAGATACAAACCTCGCTGTTCCTGATCACAACGTGCCTACAACAAACCGTGAAAATGGCATTGCCGATCCAATCTCTAGACTGCAGGTGGACACACTGGAACAGAACTGCCGCGACTTCGGCATCACTCAATTCGCCATGGACGACCCCCGCCAAGGTATCGTTCACATAGTGGGTCCCGAACAGGGGGCAACCCTGCCGGGGATGACCATTGTCTGCGGCGACTCTCACACGTCAACGCACGGTGCCTTTGGCGCTCTCGCTTTCGGCATCGGAACTTCAGAAGTGGAGCACGTTCTGGCGACGCAGTGCCTCCTGCAGAAGAAGATGAAGACTATGCTGCTCCGAGTCAACAGTCGGCTCGGTCCGGGGGTCACCGCCAAAGATATGATCCTCTACCTCATCGGTCAGATCGGCATTGCGGGCGGATCTGGTTACGCCATAGAATTCGCCGGCGAGGCGATTGAAGTACTCTCCATGGAGAGCCGCATGACCATCTGCAATATGGCTATCGAGGCTGGCGCCCGCGCGGGACTCATCGCCGTTGATGAGAAAACCGTGGACTATATTAGCGGTCGGCCCCTCGCTCCAAAAGGAACACTGTGGGACAGAGCAGTTGCAAGTTGGCGGGAACTTCGCAGCGATCCCGATGCTACCTTCGACACAGTGCACGAATTCAACGCCATCGCCATAGAGCCGCAGGTGACCTGGGGAACGTCCCCCGAGATGGTGGTATCGGTGGAGGGGCGCGTACCCGATCCGGCGCACGAACCAGACGCCGGGAGACGGGCCGGCATGGAGAGGGCATTGGCGTACATGGGGCTGGAGCCGGGGACGGCCATCGCGGATATTAAGCCTGAGCGTGTCTTTATCGGATCGTGTACGAACTCCCGCATTGAAGATTTGATGGCGGCGGCGGAGATTGTCCGAGATCGGAGAGTGGCCTCATCCATAAAGCAGGCCCTGGTGGTGCCGGGATCGGGCTTGGTAAAAAGAGAGGCGGAAGCGAGAGGTCTTGATAAAGTGTTCAAGGAAGCGGGATTTGAATGGCGCGAATCGGGATGCTCCATGTGCCTTGCCATGAATGCGGATCGACTCGACCCGGAGGAGCGGTGCGCCTCCACCTCCAATCGGAACTTCGAAGGTAGGCAGGGCCACAAAGGGAGGACTCATCTGGTGAGTCCGGCCATGGCGGCGGCAGCGGCGGTGGCGGGGCACTTTATTGATGTGCGGCGACTTTTGGATTCTTAGACCGATGAAGAAGTTTAAGAAATTTACAGGGCTCGTGGTACCGCTCGATCGGGTAAACGTGGATACCGATGCCATCATCCCCAAACAGTTCTTGAAATCAATCAAAAGGACAGGTTTCGGCGCCTACCTCTTTGATGAATGGCGCTATCTTGATCACGGTGAGCCGGGTATGGATTGTACTCAGCGTCCCATCAACCCGGATTTTGTTCTGAACCGGCCCGAGTACCGCAATGCCTCTATCCTGCTCACTCGGTCAAATTTCGGTTGCGGCTCCAGCAGGGAACACGCACCTTGGGCTCTGCTTGACTACGGTTTCCGGGCCATCATCGCTCCCTCTTTCGCCGACATTTTCTACAACAACTGTTTTAAGAACGGCATCCTCCCCGTCATACTGGACGAAGCCGTTGTAAGCGGACTCTTCCGCAAAGCGAGAGTTGTGCTGGGTTCCAAGCTGACGATTGACCTAAAAGCCCAGACCATCACAGGCCCACATGAAAACATGATTGGTTTTGACATCGATCCATCGCACAAACAATCTCTGTTACAAGGACTGGATGACATTGCCGCAACTCTCATGCACAGCAAACAAATAAGAATGTACGAAGAGGATAGGCGAAAAGAAGCGCCGTGGCTGTTCGGAGAGCCCGCGTGAGATGAAGGAACACGTCATAGATACATCTACAAAGATCGAACTCTTCGATACTACCCTCCGTGACGGCACGCAGGGGGAAGGCATCAATCTCTCCGTTGAGGATAAGCTTCGAATTGCCCATAGGTTAGACGAGTTTGGCATCGATATTATGGAAGGGGGCTGGCCCGGCAGTAATCCCCGTGATGAAGAATTCTTCGAGCGGGCGAAGGCGGTGGATTTCCCACAAGCCCGACTCTGCGCTTTCGGCTCTACCGCCCGCTATCCCGACGCCGTTGAGACTGACCCGAACCTTGACGCACTGCTGAAGGCTGAGACGCTGGTCGTTTCCATCTTTGGAAAAACATGGAAATTCCATTCACAGGTGGGGCTGGGTCTCGAGGATGCTGAGAACGAAGATCTCATCTTCAAGTCAGTTCGCTTTCTGAATGAGCAAGGCAGGCGCGTGATCTTCGATGCGGAACACTTTTTTGACGGATTCAAGGACGACCCCGAGTTTGCTATGGCAATGATCGAGGCGGCGGCGAAAGGTGGAGCAAATGTAATTGTCCTGTGCGATACAAACGGAGGAACGCTTACTTCCGATGTTTCGGCAATAATGAAGGCAGTAAGGAAAAAGATTGACACACCTTTGGGAATCCATGCTCATGATGACGGCGGACTGGCGGTGGCCAATTCACTGACTGCGGTGCAGCACGGAGCCACCCATGTTCAGGGAACCATCAACGGCGTGGGCGAAAGATGCGGCAATGCCAACCTCTGCACCATAATTCCTGACCTGCTCCTTAAAATGAAGTTTCGGACCATGAGGGATATCGATCTCAGCCAGTTGGGCTCTCTCTCACACTTTGTCTACGAGGTCATGAATCTAATCCCCGACCACCGGGCTCCCTACGTTGGGAAATCAGCTTTTGCTCATAAGGGCGGAATTCATGTAAGTGCGGTAATGAAAGACAGCCGCATGTATGAACATATCACTCCCGAAACGGTCGGTTCCGAACAGCGTGTTCTGGTCTCCGATCTCTCAGGAAAGAGCAACGTGCGCTACAAAGTGAAGGAGATGGGCATTAATCTCAACGGCGATGAGGAGTTGGTGGGGAGAATAGTAGGGCGTATCAAATCACTGGAGCATGAAGGCTTTCAGTTTGACGGAGCGGAAGCATCCTTTGAACTGATGCTCAGGAGCGAGACCGGCGAATTCACACCGTTCTTCGATGTGCTCGACTCCCGAGTGCATGTAAGGTATGACGAAGATGGTCACACCGCGGCTGACGCCGTTCTCAAGGTAACCGTCGATGGCGAGATAGAGCACACCGCGGCCGATGGTGTGGGGCCGGTTCACGCCCTTGACAACGCCTTGAGAAAAGCACTCACTCGGTTCTATCCGGAAATCGCTGAGGTGCAGCTTGTGGACTACAAAGTGCGGGTGCTGAACGAGAAGCACGGAACGAAATCGAAAGTGCGCGTCTTGATTGAATCCAGTGATGAACAGTCTTCGTGGTCGACGGTAGGCGTTTCGGACAATATCATTGAGGCGACCTGGCAGGCTCTCAGCGACAGTCTCAATTATAAGCTGTTCAAGTCAACCCGCGACGAACCTTCTCCAGAACCGGGTACACAAGAGGGCAACAGGCCAGAAACACAAGGACTAACGCAGAACTAGGGGGCTTTGAGCAACTATAAGTGAAAATCTTGATAAAGGCGTAGACTATCGATTAAATATTACCTTTCGAAAACAGCGCAGCTTTGCCCAGCCCCTCTCAAGCGGCTTGTTAGCCAATGTCCTCATCATTTTAGCATTCTTTCATACTCATCATGATTCCCACAGTCCATACCCAAATAAAGTCTTCTCTATCTTCTATAGCAAGTGCTCTGTAATTCAGGCCGATTCGAACCGACCAAAAGGATCAAATATTTTTGAAATGAAGTGAAGGATGATGAGGATTGTTCTTCAAGATCTAAAATTTGTCATCAGCGATTCTCTGAATAGAAGGTCGAAGTTTATCGAAGCATTTCCAACATCGAGAACTCACTCTATACATTTACAAAGCCTTTAATCCGTCATTATTCTTTTCCCGTAGAGCTTCTTTGCCTAAGAAGGCTAATCTACCGGATTTTGAGTCCTCTTCAATTTGGTTATCCCATGCTTCCCAGTCCTTTTCAGCAAACCACCGCCGCAAATTAACATATTCCTGTTTAGGAAATTGTTAAATTTCTATTTTTTAGCTATCTGTATCATTTTTGACTCCTGCTTTAATTTATTGGCTAACGATGAAGTAACCTGCGTGAAAATTGTCACTACTAAACTTCAAATTACAAACTCACTTTCGTAA